>JACPRK010000068.1 GCA_016190005.1 Candidatus Wallbacteria bacterium
CCGGGAAAACCGGGGACACACGACCTATTTTTTTAAAATAGGTCGTGTGTCCCCGGTTTTCCCGCGAGTAGAGTTGCCGCCATGAGCGAGCGGAACCTCAGCGCGGCTGTGCTCGCGGCGGGCGTCGTACTGGGCCTGGTCGGCCAGGGGCCGGCGCGGCCGGTCGGGGTCGAGCAGCTATTCGGCGGGCTAGCGGTGCTGGTCTTTGTCCAGGGGCTGATCCGGGACATGACCGTACTGGGCCGGCGTCGCGCCGGGAAGCCGGGCCAGGGCGAGGGCGGCCTCGAGCCACCCGAGTGCCTGTGGGAGCTGAACCTCTGTCTGGAGTCGACGGTGGGCGTCCTGATGCTCGTGGCTGCCGCGGCGCTCTGGTTTGCGCCCGGCACCGGGCTGCAGCTACAGCTGCCCCTCGGCGCACTCCTGACCGGCGCCGGAGCCGTCCTCGTGGCCGGCTGGGCCACACGCGATTGGGTCCTGACCCTCCGCCACGTGCGCAGCCACTACGACCTGCCCGTCTGGAGAAAACCGGGGACACACGACCTATTTCCAAGGAAATAGGTCGTGTGTCCCCGGTTTTCTCGTGCCATGATAGCTGCCGGTCGGCTGCTCCGACGGGCGGCCCGTGAAGCGGAGGATTCGCGATGAGGGCACGTACGCACAGGTTCCTTGGCACTTCCATGGCATTGCTGTTCGGGATGGCGGCCTTGTTTGCGCCGGCGGCCGTACTGGCCGAGGACGAGCGGGCCCAGCCGACCGATCGCGACTCGCGCATCGCGCTGGGTCTGACCGCCCGTCAGCTCGAGAAGATGCTCCCCTCGGAGGGGAAGAGTCCGAAGACGGTCAAGAAGCTCCAGGGACTGTCGGGTTACGGCACCGGCGACGCGGGCGGCGGCAGCGGGTCCTTCGAGACCGACAGTTTCAGCCGATTCCTCCACATCGGCCTGCAGCAGAGCTACGGCAAGACTTACGAGGAGGGCTGGAAGATCCTGCACAGCGTCGTGCAGCGCGCCCTGACCGATCTGGGACCGCTACCGCTGGGCCTGCGGATGGCGCTGGAGAGCGGCCGCGACGCTTCCTACGATCGCAGCTGGCAGGACGCCTACAAGATCCTCCACGAAGCGGCCAAGACGGCGTCGAACAACACCGGGGACTTCACGAGCAGCCAGCCGGCCACCTTTGCGGCGTACATGCACCTGGCGCGGCAGTCCTCCTATGAGAAGAGCTATGAGGTCGCCTGGAAGGTTCTCGAGAAGTACCTGGACAATCTGGAGAAGCGGGGCCAGGCGCTGATTCCGAGTCGCGAGCTGGGCTTGCTGGTGCGCGCGGCGCGCCAGGCGAGCTATTCGAAGAGCTGGAAGGCGGCCTGGGAGATCCAGCACGCTGCCATCAAGCGCGCCGAGAGCCTCCCTTCGGGTGAGCTCCGCGGCTTCTACTACGCGACCGCTCTGGAGTGCAGCTACGACAAGACTTATCAGGAAGGCTACGAGGTGCTGCGCACGTTCATCGATCAGGCCCTTTCGAGCGGCCTCGTGTCGAACTTCGACCGCGCCAGCCTTCAGACCACGCTCCAGGCCTCCTACAACCAGTCGTGGCAGACCGGCTACAACGTCCTGCGCGACGGCCTGAAGGCCCTGTTGCCCTGACAGCCCCGTGCAGCGCCGGGCGCCTCTCAGCGAGCTCCCGCCGCGAACGGTTCCAGCGTCACGCCGCCTGGCGGGCCCGAAACGGCTCGCCAGGTTTTTCGTCCGGGATAGGCTGCCAGAAGCGGCCGCAGCTCGGGAAGGTGGCGGGCGAAGACCGGGCCACTCTGGAGATCGCCGGGCTCCAGCGATATGGCCGAGAGCCAGAGCGGCTCATCGACCAGGATGAGAGACTCGGCCCCCAGCCCCTGTCGCCGGACGGCCTCGCGCAGCTCTGGCCCAGTTCCGTAGAAGCGATCCGAAAAGAAGGCGATCAATCCGGGCCCCGAGATCACAGCTCCGGTCAACGTGCAGAGCACGACGGCCAGGGCGATGCCGCCGCGAGCGCGCGCCGGCTCCAGGCCGCTTCCGGCCAGCACTCTGGCCAGCTGCGCCAGCCCGCACGCAGACAGGAAAAGGAGCACGCCAAGCATCTCGTAGTAGTAGCGGGGCCCCAGGCAGAGATCCTGGAAGTAGTGCAGGACGTGGACCCCCGAGAGGCTGAGCGCGGACGCCAGCCCCAGGCGTTGCCAGGGCGTCAGTCGCCGCGTGCAGAGCACGAGCGCCAGTAGTGGCGTGAGCGCCGGCAGCGGCCACTCGAACATGTACTTCTGCAGTGCGTTCCAGTTACAGAGCGACTGGGCGATTCCCTTCTCGGGCCAGTGATCGTTCCCCAGGTTGTACGGACCGAACCCGAGCCGATAGGTGCCCTTCAAGTACGCGGCGTGCGCGAACTGCAGCGGATCGCCCGTGAGGTGAGCGTTCAGCGCCAGCAGACCCGATAGGACCATGGCCAGCCCCACCCCCATCGCCAGCGCGGCCGGCGCCTGCCTCCGCGGAGAGCGCCAGGTCCGGATCAGCATGTCCATGGCAAACGGCAGGGAGAGCCCGAATGCCGTCAGAGGCCGGACCGCCACCTGCGCCCCGAGCGCCAACCCCGCGGCGAATGCCCAGCCCACCGGACGCCGCTGACCCGCCATGCGCGCGTAGGCCACCAGGAAGAGCAGAAACGTGAAGAGCGACGCCGGATGACTCATCGTCTCGCCGCACATGACGATCAGAAACGGGGAGAGCAGAGCCAGAGCGGCCGCAATCCGCGCCGTGGGATCACCCGCAACGCGCCTGCAGAAGACGCAGAGCAGCCAGACGATTCCGCCGCAGAGCGCCGGCTGCGCAAGCCAGGGCACCCCGGCCAGATGCCCGAGAGCCAGGAAGGCCCCCGCGCCCGGAGGATACATGGGCACCTGCCGCTCGCCCAGCTCCAGGATGAATGAGAATCGGAAGTAGGGGCGCAGCTCGGCAGGCAGGTCCCAGGCCAGCCTCCCGCTGGCGAAGAGCTTGCCGCCGACCCAGTAGGTGACGCTGTCGTGGATGTGCGGCATCCGGTCGAAGGCGAGTACCGACACGAGCGCAGCCATCCCGAACGCTGTCAGCGCCGCCGCGCACACGAAGCGCCGCCAGGACCATCTCGAGAGCGCGCCAGCCGCGACGTCTAGCCACAGGGCTGCCTTCGCCGCCCCGGGCGCGAAGCTCGCCCGGCAGAGCGCGATTCCCAGCGGCGCCAGGCACGCCAACGCCAGCACGGACATCAAACCTGCGGGGCGCCCGGGCACCAGCGTCGCCAGGACGGCCGCGATCGCCGCCACTGCCCCGGCCCTGGAGCGCCCCGCCGCCATCGCCAGCCTGCCCAGAGGAGTGGAAAGAGCCAACCAGGCCAGCAGGACACAGATCGCCCCCGCTCCCAGCCACGGGGCGATCGATCGGTCGAAGTTGAAGTACCCGAGCTGAAAGACCTTCACCGGCACGCCGTACACCTCGTACGGCTTGAAGAGTCCGGCGCTGGCACCTGCCGCTGCCAGCACGAGCCCGGCCGCCAGCCCCAGTCCGATTCCCCTCCCCTGCCTGCCGCCCCGCTCTGCGTCGTGCCCGGTCATCCGCGCCTTTGTACACGCGTCGCGTGAGGATCACAATGGCGACATGCGCTCCTCGCTGGGGGGTGCGCTCGCAGAAAGTGGGAGGGGGCATCACACGGTAACCGCTCGCCCTGAGCTTGTCGAAGGGCGCGTCGCGCAGAAGCCGCATCCTGTGCAGATCATCCTTCGACAAGCTCAGGATGAGCGGGGAGCCGACCCGTGAACCGCGCGCACCCCCTCCCCGACGACCGCTTGGCGCAACGCCACAGGTTGTGCTAAAAAACATGCGAGATGCGCTTCGCGAGGGGGGTCCCCCTGATGCTCATCCTGGTTCTGGCGGGGCGGGAAACGCTCCGAGGGCAGGATTCGACCACGATCCGGGCCGCCGTGGCCCGAGGCGAGCGCGCCCTGCTGGACGGGACCTCAGAGGTGCTCCGCGCGTCGCTCCAGGCCTCGCTCGACGGGGGATCGGCCACGGCCTCCGATCACGCCGCGCTGGCGGCCGCATCCTTCGAGCCCGCGCAGCGCCTGGAGCACCTGCAACAGGCGCGCGAACTGGCGCCCAAGCTCGACCTCCTGAAGGGGCTCGTGGCGCAGCAGCTCTACGCCCTGGGCCGCCCGGACGAAGCGCGCCAGGCGCTGACCGGCGTGCCGGAAGCGAGCCTGGAGCCGGAAGTGGTGATCGCGCGCGCCCGCCAGCGCGTGCAGCTGGGGTACCCGGACTCGGCCCGCGACTACCTGGAGTGGGCGGTCTCAGCGACCAAGGAGCCGGCCATCATCACGGAGTACATGCTGCTCGGACGCAAGGCCATCCCCCGGGAAATGGACCGCCGAGAGTGGGCACGCGAGCAGGAGCGGTACGACGAGCTCTACGAGCTTGTCACGCGCCGCACGGACGACTCCCCGATGCTCATCTGGGGACGCGACGCCCGGTTGAACGGCGGATGGACCCCGACCGGCCGTTACGGCTTCTCCAGCCGATTCTGGGGAGGGTCGGACCCCGAAGCAGCCCGGCTGCTCAACGAGGCGATCGGCGGCTGCCCGAAGGACCTGGAGACCAACTACGAGTTCGCGATGGCGCTCTGGCGCATGGCCGGCTGGGGTGCCAAGGCTGGCCAGTTCCAGCGCATCCTCGACTCCTTTCGCACCGCCTACGCGCTGCGTCCGCGCCGCACCGACGTGGCGCTGTGGCGCGGCTTCCACGAGCTGCTCTCCTACGCGGGTGACCCGGTCGCGGGCAACCGCCTGCTGAGTGGGCTACCGGCCACGCCCGACTCCTATGCCGGCCCGGTGCTGCTCGAGCTGGTCTCCCTGGGCCGCGGCCTCTTCGCCTACTTCGTCGGAAGCCATCGCGCGGCCGCTCGCGAGCTGCTCAAGACCGCGCACCACGAGGGCTGGGGAGTCGGTTTGATGCTGGCCGACTCCCTGGCCGCCGCCGGCAACCCTGAGGGCGCCCTCGAGATCGCCGAAGCCTGGTCCGTCAGCACTCGGGCGCAGTCCAAAGCGTGCCAGAGCGAGGCCGAGAAGCTGCGCGAGTACCTCGACGCCTGGGGGTTCGGGCCCTTCAAGCCCGCGCAGGCCGAGCATCTTGCCGACGCCTGGTACGTGGGCGCCTACGACCGTGCGCCCGGCGGACCTAACCAGACGATCTCCCGCTGGCTCCAGGGCATGCGGCGGGAGGGCCGCCAGGACTGGATCGAGCAGCTCTTCACTGGCCACATGGGGATTCTGGCCGACAAGCGCGAGCTGGAGAAGATCGAGAAGGGCTCCACGGAGGACCTGCCCGAGCCCGAGGTCGTCCGCACCCGGGAGCGGCCCGTGGCGGGCACGCTCATGGACGGTCTGAGGGCCGCCGCAGCCGCCGAGTGGAACAAGGGGCAAGCCGACGCCCCCTCGGGCAAGTCGCTCAACATCGGCGCCTTCGTGCTGGCCATCGGCGTCTCCTTCATCTACGCCGCAACACGCATTCCGCGCGACGCCCCCTTGATGGTGCACCTGCCCGCCTGGTCCACCGCCCTGCTGGTCACGCTCGTGGGCGTCTGGTTCGTGTCGCCCGCATCCTGGCGTCGGCCCGTTCGCGCGCGCGTCATACCCATCCTCGAAGCGCGCAGGGCCAGCAAGGCCGCCGCCCGCGACCCCGAGCCGGTCCCTGTGCTGGCCGGCAACTACACGCCGGCCAAGGCGCTCGCGAAGCTGCTGGCCGACGCCGCCGTCCCAGCAGCCCAGGTTCCTCCACCCGATTCGCTCACCGCGCTCCTGGAAGCCGCAGCCGACAGCCGTACGGCCGACGGTCTGCTCAAGACCTTCCGGGAGCTCTCGGCCGAGGCCAGGAAGCAGCAGCTCGCCGCCGCCGGGGAGGCCGCCTATCCCTACCTGATGCAGAAGCTGGCCCGCGGCACCTGCTTCACGCAGGAGCTGGCGGCCGGCTACCTGGCCGTGCTGGGCGACGAGCGGAGCCTGCCGCTCTTGCGTTACGTGGCCCACGAGCACATCGCGCGTGCAATGCGGCACCTGCTCGACGGCCTGCCGCTCTTCACGCTGACTCACGTCTCCGAATCCGACTACGACATGGGCCACGATGGCAACTGCCACGTCCTGGACGCCCTGGCTGCGGCCGGCGATCCCAAGGCCGTGCCGCTCCTGCTGGACGCGCTCGAGTCCGCCGACACCGACATGCTCGCCTCGGCCCAGCGAGGGCTGACCCGCATGACCCGGGCCGTTGGCCTGAGGACCGCCTTTCAGTGGCGCACGGCCCTGGCCAGCCCGGCGTTCGGGAAGCAACCCGACTGACGTCCGCCGGAAACACCCGGGCCGAAAACCCGGTACGGGTAGACGCCACGGGACCTCAAGCGGCCGTGTCGAATGGCCGTGTCGCGTCGGAGGGCGCCCTTGCATTGGCATCCCGCCAACCGATTGTCCATGTCGCCAGTATCCTGTCCGCGCGCGATATCCTCGCTTTCGAGCGGAACGAACGGACCTCGCCAGTTCCGGAGGATGCGGGCAAGCGCGCCCGCCCCGGGCGGGTCCGCCGACGCCGCCGAAGGAGCAGGACATGAACACCGAGACCATCCGACTGGAGCACGCGTTTCTCACCGTTCGAGACCTCGACCGCAGCCTCGCGTTTTACCGCAAGCTCTTCCCCGCCTGGGTCACCCGCTGGAGCGGAAAACCGAGCCACGGGAGCCGTTGGGTCCACTTCGGCCCGTCCGGCGACGGCCAGCCGGCGTACCTATCGCTCTGCGAGAACACGGAGGCGGCCGACGACTCGGAGCCGTACGAGACGGTGCGAATCCAGCACATCGGATTCTCCCACCCCGACGTGAACGCGCTGATCGGCGAGCTGTCGCGGGGCGGGGTCGAGCCCTCGGCGGAGCTGATGGACGACGGCCGCTACCGGCGCATCTACTTCGCCGACCCGGACGGCCACGAGCTGGAGTTCGTACAGAAGCTCCCGGCAGCATGACGCCCCCGGCGGCGTCGTCGGAAGCAGACACAGCCATGTCACAGAGCCGTAACACGAGAGCTCTAGCCGGACTGCTAGATTCCGGTGCAGGTGATGGCAGGCGATCCGACGACGCCGCGCGCCCGGGCCTGGCTCCCGGAGCACGCCCTGCCGGCCCGAGGTCGACCGGGCCAGGCAGGCGGACTGCCGCGCGGAGCGGCACGCGCCCGGCGGTTCCTGGCGCTCGACGCCCGGGCGGCCCGGTTCCCGCAGCATTGCGAGCGGCTCATGGCGCAGGCCTTGCGCGAGGCCGGTGACGATCTCTCGGGCGTCACAGGACTGCAGCTGCGGGAGCAACTCGAGGTGCGTTCCCGGCAGCAGGCGCTACGATCTGGCTCGCTCTGGGGCGTCGAGGGCGCGGCGCTGGCGTGGAGCGCTTGCCTGGAGCGGGCGCTGGCACCGGCCTTCGCGGAGAGATCCCGTGCCGTTGCCGCCCAGCTCGGCGCCGCCGCTCTGCAGGCAGCCGGGATCGAGCCGGGCTGCCGTCTCCATGACCTGGCCCGCGCTGCCAGGAACGAGCCAGGGGTGGCGCAGGCACTTTCCGAGGATTCGACGGAGCCTTTCAGTCTGACACGCCTTCCGGACGGCAGCAGCTTCCGCGCTCACTTCGAGGTGTTCCTGGACGAGTTCGGCCACTGGACGTCGGACCCGAAAGATCCGCGTGCGAGGACCTGGCGCGAGGAGCCACGCTTTCTCCTGGAGCAGCTGAGCGTCCTGCTCGGCCACCCGTCCGCCGAGGACCCGCGCGCCGCCGCGCTCGCGGCCTATACGCGAGCCCTGGCGCTGGTCCGCCGTGAGCTCGGCGGCTGGCGCGCCGGCTGGGCGCTCTGGCTGGCGGAGCGCTTTCGCCGTGCGCTGGCCGCTCGGGCGCACCGTGCCTCGGCGCTCGCGGCCATTCGGCTGCCGCTGCGCGCGGCGCTGCTGGAGAGCGGCCGCAGGATGGCGGCCCATGGCCTCATCGAGGAGGCCGGCGTCATTTTCGACTTGCCGCTCGCCGACGTGAAGCGCTGGCTCAGGGGCGAGTGGGACGGCCGGGACGCGCGAGAGCTCCTCGAGCGACCCGAGGTCGGGATGGCTTCCGGTCCCAGTTGGAACCAGCAAGTTCCCTGGGCGGTCGCGGCTCCGCCGGGCGCAGTCCCGGGAGTGGGCGTGTCGCCCGGCCGGGTGACGGCCCCGTGCCGCATCGTCCGCGACGCGAGCGACGGCGCGCGGCTCTTGCCGGGGGAGGTGCTCCTGGCGCCGGCTGCGTCGCTTGGTTGGTCGCCCATCGTGGCGCGCGCCGGCGCCGTCGCCGTCGAGTCGGGCGGTGCTTGGTCTAGCGCGGCCTTGCTAGCGCGAGAGTTCGCACTCCCCGCGGTCGCAGGCGCCGCCGGCCTGCTCGCCGCCGCCACCGACGGCCAGACTGTCACCGTCGACGGCACCCAGGGCTGGGTCCGGCCGCAAGCGCAGGAGTGAGGAGGGGGCGCCCCCCCCCGCGCCCCAGGGCAACGGACAAAGTCGGCGAAGAGCGGGTACAGACACCGGAAGCCCGGCCAACCGACCTGGCGACGGCCAGATTTCAAGCGGGCTTCCGGAGCCAGTCCCCCAGTCATTGACAGATCGTTGAGAGCCAGCATCAATGCTCACTCAAGGCATTCCACTCAGAGGCTCCGCCTCCGAACCTCCGCCAAGGGGCCGAAGGCCCCCTGGACCCCCA
>JACPRK010000066.1 GCA_016190005.1 Candidatus Wallbacteria bacterium
CTGTTCGTTTTTCCGAGGAATCCCGGGCGGATCGTAATTCTCCGACACGCTCCTAGCGCTCGCTCACGTAGAGCCAGTAGCCGCCCCGGTAAATGCCGAGCACGATGCCGTCGGCTTCCGACAGGCTGTCGCGGAGCTTGTCGAAGGCATCCAGCGTGGTGACCTTCGTGCCGTTGATCTCATAGATCACGTCGCCGGTCTGCACGTTGAGACGGGCAGCGCGGGACCCCTCCGTCACCTGCGTGACGAGCAGACCCGAGACCTCGCTCGGAATCCCGAGGCGCTGGCGGTCGGCGCCCGTGAGCGTCCTGAGCATCAGCCCGAAGCCGCTCTGCTCGGGTCGTGCAGATTCCTTCGTTTCGCTTTCCTTTCCGGTGTCCTTTCCCATGAGGCCGACGGCGACCGGAACCGTGAGCTCCTTGCCGTCTCGCAGGATCACCAGCTCCACCCGGGTGTCCGCCGCGGTCGCCTGCACCATCTCCACCAGCTGGGAGGGCGTGTCGATCGAGGTTCCGTTCAGGCGCAACACCACGTCCCGCGGCTTGAGCCCTCCGCGATCGGCCGGCCCTCCGCTGACGACACGCGTAATGACTGCGCCGTGTGGGCGGTCCAATCCCAGCCGCTTCGCTAGCAGCTGGCTCATCGGCTGCACCTCGGCCCCGATCCAGCTGCGATGGACCTTGCCGTAGTTGACGATGTCTTGGCTGATCTTCTTGGCCAGGTTGATCGGGATTGCGAAGCCCAGCCCCTGACCCATCGGGTTGATGGCCGTGTTGATACCGATCACCTCACCCTTGATGTTGAACAGCGGTCCGCCGCTGTTGCCCGGGTTGATGCTGGCGTCAGTCTGGATGAGGTTGTTGTACTGGCGGCTGGAATCGATGTGCAGCTCGCGGCCCAGTGCGCTGACGATTCCGGCCGTCACGGTCCGCTGGAGGCTGAACGGGCTGCCGATGGCGATGACCCACTCGCCGACACGCAGGCCGTTGGAATCTCCCAGCGTGGCGACGTTCTCCGCTGGAAAGGGCGGCTTGAAGTCGGCGTCGTCGATCTCCAGGATCGCCAGGTCGTTCTCGTGGCTGACGCCCTTGGCCTTCGCCGAGTAGGAGCGGCCGTCGCTCAGCGTGACCTTCAACTGTTCGGCGCCCTCGACGACGTGCTCGTTGGTCAGGATGCGGCCCTTGGCGTCGATGATCACGCCAGAGCCCTCGCCGCGCCTGGGGGGGATGATGTTCTGCCGGAACTGGAAGAGCCGGTCGAGAAACGGGTCGTACATGGGCACGCCCACCGATCGGCCGCGGGACTGCGCGACGATGTTGACGACCTTCTTGCCCTCCCGTTCGGCGACGTCGGCGATGACGTTGCTCGAAAAGAAGTCTCCCGCAGCCAGGACCGGGCCGGCCTGGGCGAAAATCAGGGCACTAACGACCGTTGCACGAACCAGAGCGTTGAAGCGCACGTGTCACCTCACTGTGTCCGGGGCTCCCGCGCCCGACCGTCGAGGCCGCTTCCCATGCGGGTCTCCCGACCGTCGAGCTCGGCGAGCCGACAATGCCTACCCGAATCTCCACAATGAAACTACCGATGTCGATCGCGACTGACTACTCCGCCTGCCAGGCGATTCCCCAAGCGCCCGGGCCGATGTGGGCGCCGACGACGGCGCCGATCGATTGTGATTCGATGCCGGCCACCTTGAAACGTTGCTTCAGAATCGGAGAGAGGATGCCGAGCATCTCTGGGCGGCGCGAGTGGACGATGCAGAACCGCACGTCGCGGTCCTTCGGGACACCCTCGTCGAGCAGCTCCAGGACCTTCGGAAGTAGCGCCTCACGGCCGCGGACCTTGGCTTTCGTGACGATCTTCCCGTTCTGGAACGTCAGGATCGGCTTGAACTGCAGGAACGTCCCCAGGAGCGCGGCGGCCCAGTTGATGCGACCGCCCTTGTGCAGGTACTCCAGGGTATCGACCGTGAAGAGGATGTTGGAGCCATCTTTCAGCTTCGCCAGGTGCTGCTGGATCTCCTCGATGCTCTTGCCTGCCCGGGCCATTTCGGCGGCGCGCGAGACGAGCATCCCGACGCTGACCGAGGCCAGGCCGCTGTCCAGGACGTGCACCTGGACGCCCTCGATCCGTTTCGCCGCGCCCTGCGCCGAGGCGAACGTGCCGGACAGGCCGCTGGAGATGTGGATCGAGAGGATGTGCTTGGTTCCGGGGAGCTTGGCGAGCTTCTCGTAGGCCTCGAAGAAGTCCTGAGGGGCCGGCTGCGAGGTGGTGGGGTGGTGGCTCGAGCTGAGCAGCTTGGTCATGAACTGTTCGGCGCTCATCTCGAACTGGTCCCGGTAGGACTCCGTGCCGAACCGGACGTGCAGCGGCACGACGGTGATGCCGCGTTCGGCCAACCATTGCACGGGGAAGTCCGAGGTGCTGTCGGTCACGATGGCGATGGGGCCGCCGCCCAGCCGCGGCAGAGCGTGAGCGCTGGACGGGGACTGGGAGCGCTCGTTGAGCACCTGGCGGCTCTGCAGCTTCATGTCGTCGACTTTGCGATGGGTGACGATGCCATGGTTGGCGGCCTCTGCGAAGACCTGGTCCGGGGTATTGGTATGGACGTGGATCTTTGCCAGCTTCCCGGAGGTGATGGCGATGAGCGAGCCTCCGAACGGGTGGAAGATGCGCTTGAGCTCCTGGCGGGAGAGCGCCTCCGGGACCTCCAGGACGACTTCGGTGCAGTACTGGAACTCGAGGTCGGTCTCTTCCAGGAAGGGGGCTTCGACGGAGGCGAATCGGCCGTGATGGTGCGGAACGACGATGGGGTCGCCATGGATGTAGCGGAGGATTCCCTCCAGGAAGTGGACGAAGCCCTGACCTCCGCTGTCGACGACGTTTGCGCGCTTGAGCGCCGGCAGCAGGTCGGGCGTCCGGGCCAGGCTTGCGCGCGCAGCCTCGGTCATCAGCTCGAAGAGCGTCTGGATGTCTTCACACTGGTGGCCGACCTCCTTGGCGTGCGTCATCGACTCGCGGATGACCGTGAGCATCGTGCCCTCCACCGGGTTCTCGATGGCGCTGTAGAGCGCCTCGGTGGAGTTGCCCAGGATGTCGCCGAGCTCCGGCGCGCGTAGCTTCAGGCGCGTGCCGACGTTGTCGGCAAAACAGAGGAAGAAGTGGCTCAGGATCATGCCCGAGTTGCCTCGGGCCCCGACCACGCAGGCCTTCGACAACGCGCGGGCGACGTTCGGAAGGCTGTGATCCGCGAGATCCTTTATCCCTTCGGAGGCCGCCCGGAAGGTGAGCGACATGTTCGTGCCGGTGTCGCCGTCGGCCACCGGGAACACGTTGATGCGGTTGAGCTCCTCCTTGCGCATGCCGACCCAGCTGGCTCCGGCGGCGACGATGCGAATCAGACGCTCGCCGTTGAGGTAGCGGATCCGGGGGGGGGTAGGCAGGGGCGAGACCATGGGAATCCGATCAACCCAGGGACTTGAGCCCTTCGTTGACGAAGCGCATCTGCCGGGAGAGGACCTGGACGGCCACTTCGGCGAGCTCGATATAGACGCTGATGCAATGCTCGAAGCCCTCCGGGTTCCAGGCGTAGAGCGTCGTGTCTTCGAGGGCCACCGCGTGGAACAGCCTCTTCTGGCCGATCATGGCGTCGACCAAGCCGAAGATGCCGCCGGGCTCCTCTTCGCACGCCATGCGATAGCCGTCCGGAAAGGTGTGGCTCAGGCGCATCTTGCCCGTGAGCACCATGTAGACGCCATCTGATGACGGCTCCGCGCCCGATTCGAACAGTGTCTCTCCGGCTGCGAGCCGCACTTCCCGCCCTCGCTCCAGGTATCTCATGTTTGGTGTGGAAGTATACCGGAGATTTTCCGCTCCTTTCAACGAGCATGAAGCGGGGGGGGGAAGCGCGCGGCGGGAAGCCAGGCCAGGTGGGGTCCGGGGGGCCGGAAGCAGAAACCCCGTCCTGGGTAGGGCGGGGTTCGAGGAAGCTCGGCGGGGGGCGGGATGCTCAGAGCGGGCGATTGAGGGCGGGGTTCATCAGCTTGCCCACTCGACCCTGGGCCTTGGCTTGCTTGTACTCGTCGCTCTGGAAGAGGGACCACTGCACGGACTGGTAGGTGAGCTGGCCCTTGTCGAGCATGTCGACCATCTGCTCCACGTCGTCGATGCTGACGGTTCGGTCGACGATGGTCTTGTAGGCGGCGTGCACGAAGAAGAAGTTCTTGAGGCGAGCCTCGGCGGCCTCCGGGGTCATCGCGTGGACCCGCTCGCTCCAGTAGCTGATCTCGCGGGCCGAGGCCTCCCGGAAGGCGAAGCGCTGGTAGAGGTCCTGGACAAAGGAGGCCGTCCGGTCCTCGCCGGCGAAACAGGATGCCGTGAGCGACAAGGCCGCCACTGCCACCATTGCCAGCTTGCTCGCGATTCTCATCTTGGTTGCCTCCCGGCTGTCACTACCTGTGCCGAAGTTGCCAGGATTATAAGGACGGTCAGGGGGGGTGACAAGCCGGGGGGAGAAAATAGTAGCGAGTAGTGAGTAGCGAGTAGGGGGGCTGCCGCTCTTCCGCCTTCCATCTTCTATCTGTAGAACAGCCAGAGAACGAAGCTGACGAGCGCCAGCGCGGTGGCGCCGATGGCGAGGTTGGCAAGGGAGAAGTGGCCGCCGGGTTCTGCGTCCAGGTCCTCCCTGGGCGAAGCGCTGCCCTCGGAGGCGCGCGCCAGCTCTCGCAGCGCGGCGTCGTCGGCGGGGCGGGACGCGCGGCCGGTCAGGAGTTGTACGGTATCGTAGGCGCTGCCGAAGCTGGTCCTTTCCTCTTCACGCGCGTTTTCCTGGTCCCGCTTTCGCCGCTCGGCTTGCACGGCCAGATTCCTCTTCTCCAGCTCGTCGAGGGCGCCGATGGCGGCCTCGTAACTCTCGATACGGCGGGCGAAGTCGCGGCAGGTCAGCCCCGTGAAGAGCCGAGACAAGAGCGAGACTTCGTCACCCGTGATCTCGGGGTAGCGGATCTTGGCGGCCTCGGCGAGCTGATCCGCCAGGACGTCGGCCATCTCCGCCTGCCCGTGCGGATACCGCTGGTCCGTCACCAGCCGGAATAGCGTCACGCCCAGGAACAGCAGATCGGGCCCCTGGCTGGTCGGTCGTGGGGAGGTTCCGCCCGGCTTGGGGGCCGCTCGAGGCGTGCCGAACCGGGTCAGCTTGACGGCGCGGTCGCTGGCCCGCACCAGGACGTCCTCCAGGCGGATGATCCGCTGAAGCATTCCCTCCCTGTAGCCGAACTCCAGCAGTCCGGCGAGCTGTCGCAGCACGGCCAGGAGCAGCGGGTAGTCGACGGCCACCTTCTGGCCGGCCAGGAACTCCAGTGACGGCTCGGGGAAGTACTCCATGACCACGCAAAAGCGTCTGGAGAGCGTGTCGATCTCGTGGTAGCGCAGGAGCGAGGTGTGCTCGGGCAGGTTTGCGGTCGCCTTCAGCTCGGCCCGGTACTTTTCCAGGAATTCCGGGTCGCGGGCGAAACGCTCCTTGAGGATTTTGACGGCGATCTCCTGCCCGTCCGGCAGCATGCGACCCCGGAAAAGGAAGGAGCGCTCGGTTTCCGACGTGCTCTCGAGGATCTCGTACTTGCCCTTCAGGATCTTCGGGCCGGACGCCGGGTCGGTCGCCAGGGGCGACGACGCGACGGACTCAGAGTTGCTGTCGGCCATAGGCGACATCGTCGACGAAGAACTCCAGTTCGAGTAGCCCGGTGCCCTCGACCGGGATGGCCACATGCTCACCGGGCTCATGCGACTTCGAGTAGATGGCTCGGCGGGCCTGAACGCTGTCCGAGAGGTAGACGTCTAGCCTCTTGGCGACCAGCCCCGGAGGCATGGTGAACTGGGCAGTCAGCCGCTTCAGTCCCTGGGCGGCCGCGGCAGTTGCTTCCGGGCTGTCTTCCACGCTGGTGGCGGCTGCAACCCTGAGCACGACGCGCTGCGAGGCATCTGTGGCAGCGCCTGGGGGCGGGTCCTGATCGAAGACTGTTCCCGGGGCGGCGTCTGGCGGGCCCGCGCGGACCTCGACCTCGATCTGCCGGAACCCGAACTGCTCCAGCAGCTCCCGTGCGCGAGGCTCCGGCCGGCCCGTCACGCGAGGCACTACGGGGCTCTGGGCCGGTGGTCCTGTGCTGAGCAGAAGGTCCACGGCCCCGCCCTTGCCCAGCTTGCCGCCGGCCGCCGGGTACTGGGCCAGCACCGTGTCCCGCGGTTGCCGGTTGGTCATGGAGCTGATGTGGCCCACGGCAAGCCGGGCATCGCTCAAGGTCAACTTCGCCTTGCGCAACGGTTGGCCTGCGATCTCTGGCACGTCGACCATCGTGGCGCCGCCACTCAGCACCACCAAGAGCGGCCTGGAGGCGTGCACCGGCGTCCCGGGCGAAGGGTCCTGGGCCACGATGCGGCCTGCGGGCACTTCCGCAGATGCCACGCGGGAGGCAATCTTCACCGTGAGCGCGGAGGCCTCCACGGCTTCTTCCAACGTCTTGCCGACGACGGAGGGGGTCACGGTCGAGCCTCTGTGGAAGTAGGCGTCCAGTGCCCGCTTGGCGTGCGCCAGCCCCAGGAGCGCCAGCAGCCCGAGCACGCCCAGAACGACGAGGAATTTAAGTAGCCGGCCCAATACTGATGCACCTTTCGGCGCGGAATCCTACCATTTCCCGCGCGAAAAGGCACCTCGCGCGTGGGCCTTCGCCTCAGAATCCCGCTCGTAGCGAGTAGGAGCCGTTCTTCTTGGGCGTGAAGCTGCCTATCACCAGCACGGCCGCGGCCCCCGACGCCGAGGCTCGCAACGTCCCGTCCGCCCCGGCCTGCACGGGTACGATCTTCCACTTCTTGTTGGAGCCGTCGATGACGATCAGCTTGGCACCGATGAGCGAGCCGGCCTTCGGCGTCAGGGTGATCGAGAGCGGCTTTCCGCCCGATAGCCCCTCGAATCGAAACAGGTTCGCCCCGTAGTACTGCGGCTCCGAGATCTGCGAGCTCTCTACCGAGAAGGGATATTGCTTCACCTGGACGGTCTCGGGCACCGGATACTTGCCGCCGTCCTTGTAGGCGCGCACGTAGTTGTAGCACCAGAAGGCGGTGAATAGCTCCTTCATGTCGCCGACCATAGAGCCCAGCGCGGCCTCCACGCGGGTAGCGCGGCACGCCTCCCAGAGTCGCTTCAGGATGGCGGGTCCCCCCAGGTTCTCCACGAGGAAGCCGGTGAAGAGGCTGGCGGAGTACTCGAACCAGAGGTCGCTGGAGAAGAGCGAGATCTGGGGCTGCTGCAGGTGAAGGGGCAGGTTGTTGAGATAAAAGTCGCTCTCCGGGAACACCATCTCGCCGACCCACTCGGCGCTACCTTCGGCCCACCAGTCGGACTGGTCCCAGCTGTAATTGGCCTGGATGGCGTGGAAGAGCTCGTGGGCGCAGACGGCCTTCAATAGCCCGCTCTCGATCCCGCCGGGGTCGGCGCTGACGTGCGGCCCGAATTTGGCCCCCAGCGCTCGCTTCGTGTACCCCTCCAGGTCGGCGTTGATCTCGATCCAGCTCTGCACGCCGCCGGCCGGGTGAGTCAGCCCGTTGTGGTTGAGCCCCTTGAGATAGACGCGGTACTGAGGGCATGTGGCCGGCTTCGTGAAGCCCCACTCGCCAACTTCCTTCTGGTACGCCCGCTCCAGGTAGTTCCCGACCTTCTCGACGTAGTCGGGCAGGTTGTTGCGATTGGCGTCGCCCGGACGGACCGCGTCCGGCCCGCTCGTCTTCCAGAAGACCAGGAAGTTTTTCGTGCGGGCGTACTTCCAGTCGTCTTGCCCCGGCGCCGAGGGGCGGCCCTGGGGATCGTCCTGGCCGGGCATCAGCACGTAGGGCTTGAGCCGCTCTCGCGTCTCCTCGTCCAGCCGTTCCCAGCGCGACGTCAGCCGCCGCATCAGGGAGGTCGGGCAGTCACGGGGCGCCTTGTGCGCTTCGTCGCGCCTGTAGAGGCTCAGCACCTGCGCCACCAGGCCCTCGTCGGAATCACCGGGTGCAGAAGGGCCGGAATCCTCCTGGGCAAGGACGATCCCGGTCGCCAGCGCCATCGCGAGGCATGACAGGAACAGACGCTCGAAGCGGATCATCTTCGTGAATCAATACAGTCGCGAGCCCGGAAAAGTTGCGAGTTTCTCGCCCAGAGGCTACAGTCTTGGCTCGTATGCGTCCGGCCGTCCGCTTGCTACTCGCGATCGTCCTGGCTCTGCTCACCGCCGGTGAGGCGGGTGCTGCCGACGAGCTCTCAGTGCTGACGCGCAGGGCGCTGGTGTTGCGCCAGGAGCTGCTCGATCGGACCCGGTTCCGTGTGGCGCGCGAGCAGCAGGGTCTCGGTGGGAAAAACGAGAAGCTGCTGCTCGAAGACGGCAGCGGCGGACGCTGGCTCTTCAAGGTCATCGACGCCCACCGACCGCTCTCGCTCTACGGGGAGGTGGCCGCCTCGGCACTCTCGGTGGCCGCTGACGGTCGCGTCCCACCGGTCCACTCGATCACGTTGCGCATCAACGGCCAGGCGGTTCTGGGCAGCATCCAGCGCCTGTCACCGATCAGTTCCACCCTCGAGGGTGTTCCGCCCGAGAGGCTCTCTGGTTCGCAGCTCGAGCAAATCCTGGAACTGCAGGTCTTCGATTGGATGGCCGGCGATCATGACACCAAAGGCCAGAACAAGGGGGTCTTGCCCGACGGCCAGCTCGTCAACTTCGACAAGACTCAATTCTGGCGATTCGGCGGGACTGACCGGCTCGACTGGACCTACCATCCGAACGCGCGGCCGGGGAATCGGGCAGAGTTCAACGACCAGATCGAGCCCTACGCCAACAAGGTATGGAAGGCATGGATCGGGGGCAAGCTCGAGCTCGAGCCCGCCGCCATCAGCAGGGCCGTAGGGCGGTGGGAGCTGCTCGAGGACGAGCTGATCCGCGAGCTGGCACTAGGGTTTGCCTGGGTCCGCTCGGTCCTGATGCCCTCCCCGATGCGTCTTACGGCGGGGGAGCTTCTGGAGCGTTTGCTGGCGCGAAAGCGGTCGCTGCGAGCGGATTGTGCTGCGTTTCTGGCTCGCGCGTCGCAGGCCCGGGGAGCGCCCGGGATTTCGCTGCCGCCGGCTGAGCCGGGGCTTCGCGGCCGTGAGGTGCTGCGCCTGCGGGGGCTCGTGGCGCGGCTTTCCGCGGAAGCGGAGCTCCTCGGCCCGGCGCCGGCTTCCCGAGCCTTTCGCGAAGAAGAGCTGAGCGTCCCCATGGACGACGAGGCGCGGCTCAGGGTGTTGAAGTTCAAGTCCTCTGACGAGCCGTTCGATCGGGCCCTGGCCGATCTGCGTGCGCTTCTGGAGGCGCGAACGCATCCGATGGCGCGTGCCGGGGTGGGCGAGTACATCGAGCGACTCCGCCGCCTTGGACGCGGCGAGGTGCGTCGAGAGGAGCTCGAGCACGTGGTCCACGGGAGAGGCTACTGATCGATGAGTTGGGCCGTGGCCGGTCACGATCGGAGCTGCGCGGGCATGGGATCTACCACAACGCTCGCGCGGGCCGGCTCACCGCCTGAGCCAGGCCTCGGCCTTGAAGACGTCCGGAGAGAACCACTGGTTGACAACGAGCTTCCTGAGCTCGTCGCGCCGGATCGGCTTCCCGTCGACCGTCAGCTCCCGCCACCACGCGAGTTTCACGCCGTGCTCCTCGAAGGTACGCGCCAGGAGCCACCTCTCATAGCCGCCGCCGGGGGCGTGGAAGCCGAAGCCGCGGAGCTCGCCGGTGGCGCGGTCGAGATACAGCCGCACGTCCCCGCCCGGGTATTCCCCCGTGGCGAAACGGAGCTGGTCGACTTCGAGCGGGCCCCTGGAGCCTGGCAGCGGACCGAGGATCTCGTCGCGCGCCAGCAGAAACGTGCCCTCGAAGCCGATCTGGCCGTTGACCTCCGAGGGCAGGCAGAAGGGCAGCCTGAGGAGGAAGAGGGTCTCGAGCAGCTCGCGGCGCGCGGATTGCAGGCGGAACCTGTCGTGCACGCGCAGCCCGTCTTCCACCATCCAGGCTTCGCCGCGCCGCCAGCCCTGGCGGACCACGACATTCTTAGTGCGCCGCACCATCAGGAGCTGGGTGTGGGGCACGTTCTGGAGGAAGATCTCGAGCTCCTCGGAGGCGCGGGCGCGGCCGTCTTGCTCGAGCTGGCTGCGCCGCTCCAGGACGGAGAGATCGCGGATGCCTGCCCAGCGCCGGGCGCCGCCAGCGGCTTCTATCGATCTCGGGATGAGGGTCTCGAGGGCGGCCGCGAGCTGACCGGCCGGTTCGGCGGAAAGCGGGGCCGCGGCCAGGAGCGCCATGGGAAGTGGCCACAGAGCGTTGAGCACGCTTCAGAGCCTAACATCTGCCTGGGCGGCGGGCCAGCTGACGCAGACCTTCGAGGCTCGGGGGCTCCTCGGGTGCGGCTCGCATGCCTGCTGGCATGCCTCTTCGGGGCATTCGTCACGGTGTCGGGAGTAGCAAGGGGGGCCGAAGGGGTCGACACGATCGAGCGTTCCCTCACGATCGGCGGCGCTCCGCAAGTCACGATCTCGCACGTCACCGGGTCGATCCGCGTGACGGGCCATGCGGCGCCGACCATGATTCTGCGCGCGACTCGGCGCGTCGTCAGCGGCGACGTGAGCCGGTCGCTCAAGCGGGTGGAGGTGCTGGTGGAGGCTCAGACGGGTGAGGCGGTGATCCGCGTGGCGCACGCGGGTGTCTCGGAGTGGGAGGAGCTGAAAAGTCTCTCCCGGCAGGGGCAGCTCGACGACGTGTCCGTGGAGCTCGTGTTGCAGGTGCCGGTGGGAGCGTCGGTGGATCTGGCGAGCGTGAACGGCGAGCTTTCGGTCGAAGGCGTGGAAGGGGGCCTCGCAATCTCCAGCGTGAGCAGCGCCATCAGCCTGCGGCGGGTGGGCGGGGGCGTGAAGATCAACACGATCGGTGGCAAGGTGGACATCCTGGGGCTGGCCGGCGGGCTGTCGGCCCAGAGCGTGAACGGTTCCATCCGGGGGCGGGTTGTCCGCGGCAGCTGCGTGCTAGACACGGTGACGGGAGCGGTGGAGCTTGCGCTGGAGCCCCGGGAGCACGTGGCCGTGCGGGTGAACTCGATGAGTGGCCCAGTGGCGTTGTCGTTGCCCGAGCGCTCCGCGGCCAGCCTCGATCTCTGGACCTCCTCGGGGCCGATCTCGGGCGATTTCCTTGCGCCTGTTCCCCCGGGTCAGCAGCGCGTGAAGGCCCGGATCGGCCGCGATGGTCCCGACATCGCCATTCGTACGGTGAGCGGGCCCATTTGCGTCGTCAAGCAGCGCGCCCCGTGAGCCCTGCGCGGGTGGAAAGGCCCCAGGGACGCGCGCTCGGATCGTGGGACGCGGGCCAAGGGGGGGCGGCGGCGGACGCCGGGAGCCGCCCCGCACGACCCTAGGCGGGGACCACCTCGCGCAGCGAAGGCACGACCTCGCGAAGCCGGTTCTCGATTCCGACGCGCAACGTCATGGTGGAGCTGGGGCAGCCGCTGCAGCTTCCCTTCATGTTCACGTAGAGCACTCCGTCCTCGTAGCGCACGAAGCTGATGTCCCCGCCGTCCATCGCCACGGCCGGCCGGATCTCGTTCTCGAGGATCTCGCAGATGAGCTGAATCTCGCCTGCCGCGCCTGGCGCCACCGGCGTCTCGGGGAGCGGTCCCTCCAGCGCGGGCCGCCCGGCCTCCAGGTGGGCGCGCAGCAGGCCGACCGCCTTTTCATGGATCTCCACCCAGTCGCCCTGTTCGGTGCGAGTGAGCGTCACGAAGTTGGAGCCGAACATCACGGCCGCGATCCCCGGGATGGCGAGCAGCTTTTGCGCCAGCTCGGACGGCGCCGCCGATTCGGGCGTTCGGAAGTTGGCCACGCCGCGCTCGAGCAGCACTCGGTTGGCGACCAGCTTGATGGTGTTGGGGTTCGGGGTCCACTCCAGGTCGATGTAGACGGGGGAGTTCTCGGTCATGGGGTCACGCTCCTCGTGCCCAGAGAATACGGCAGGCGCCTCCGAGATCCAACCCGGCTTGGCAATCGGCCGATCCGTCATTAGACTTCATGGCGTGAGAACGAACGCCCGAGCTTCCAAGTGGACGGCCGCCGCGATGGCGTTTTGTCTAGCCTTTCTCTGGGGTGTCATGCCGCTGGCCGCCCAGGACGCCGGCGACGCCGCGACGCAGCAGTTCATGCAGGAGCGGCTGGCCGCCCTGCGAACCCAGCAGGAGCGGATGGCACAAGAGTACCAGTCCATCCAGCAGAGCGATCCCGCCCGGGCCGAGTACCTGGCGCGATTGATGGCCGAGAACCAGGCGCTGGAGCAGCGCTACGTCGCCCGTCTGCAGGGACAGCCATTGCCGCAGGATGCGGCGGCCCAGCCTCAAGGCAGCCAGCCCGGCGCGCCAGCGCCAGCCCCCGGCGGCGAGGAGCAGGGCGGCATCGGCGGAATGCTGAAGAACATGATGGGGGGCGGCGAGACCAACACGACCGACATCATCATCAGCATCGTGAGCGGTCTTGGAGGCTGGTACCTGGGCAAGATGGCGTTTGGGCCGATCGGCGGCATCGTCGGAGGCATCGTGGCGCCGATGCTGGCCAAGTGGCTCACCGGCAAGGTCCGCGAAATGATGAACAGGGACAAGGGGCCCGCTGGCGGAGTCGATCCGAACGGTGGCGGCTATACGCCCTACGTGGCCGATCCGACGCTGGCCCAGAGCGCGCACGGGGCGCCGGTTTACACGCCGCAGAAAGCGGCCGCCCAGTCTGCGGACATCGCCAATGCCAAGGCCCAGATGGACGCTGCCTACCTGTCTCTTCAGGACGGCATCCAGCGCAATCTGACGCCGGCCGAGATCGCGCAGCGCCGCAACACCTTCGAGCAGTGGCAGCTGGTCTACAACCAGGCGCTCGGCGCCGGCCGCTGATCCCCTGACCGCCGGGTCGACGGCCGAGATGGTCGGGGCCCGTTACTTCACCAGTTTGAAGACGGCCGCCATCCCGATGACGGCGGGGCCCAGGAGCAGCGTCAGCAGCACCGGGAAGATGCAGAAGGCCAGCGGGAAGAGGATCTTCACGCCGAGCTTTCGCGCGTGCTCCTCGGCTTGCTGCGCCCGTTGCTGGCGAATTTGCGCGGCCTGGGACCGCAGGGCGTTGGCCAGCGGCGTGCCGAGCTGGCGGCTGGTCGCAACCGAGGTCGCCAGCGCCTGCACCTCGTAGACGCCGGTGCGGCCAGCGAGTTCCGCCATGGCGGCCGGCAGCGCCACTCCGGCGAGCAGCCGGTCGAGCACGCGCGAAAGCTCGTCCACCAGTGGCCCGCGAAAGACGCGCGTCACCTGCTGCAGTGCGCTGTCGAAGCTGTGGCCGGCCTCCAGCGCCACGATGATGAGATCGAGCACTTGCGGCAGCTGACGTCCCAGGGCTCTGCAATGACGGTCGCGGGCCGATCGCATCCAGAGGGCCGGCGCGACCATCGCACCCGCGGCCCCGAAGAGGAAGGCCCAGCCGAGCGGAGAGGCGCCGGCCGGAAGCGGGCCGATCGAGCCCGCCAGCGCCCAGGCGCCCATGGCGCCCAGCGCGAAACCGGCGATGGCCGTCTGCTCCAGCTGGCGCGCGCCGGCACCGGGCGCCAGTCCCGAGCGCTCCAGCCGATCCGCCAGCGCGTCCAGGATTGGCGCCGGGACCAGGTGCAGGAAGAGCGTCGGACGGTTCAGTAGTCGATCGTGGCCAGCTTGTGGATCCACAAGAATCCGATCGCCTGCGCCGCTGCGCACAGCATCAGGGGCAGGCAGTTGGTGAACGAGCCGGGCTCGGCGAAGGTCCAGAGCTTGGAGATGTGCCCGGGTACCAGCCAGTACATGTAGAGTCCGAGCCCGACCGGCAGGAGCGACAGGAGCATCCCTGATAGCCGTCCCTGGGCGGTCAGGCTGCGCACCAGGTCCCGGAGCGCGAACCGCTGGCGCAGTGTCTGGGCGATGCCGTCGAAGACCTGAGCCAGGGAGCCGCCGGCCTGCCGCTGCAGGAGCACGGCGGCGACGAAGAAGGCGATGTCTTCGTTTTCGACCCGCTCGCGGAGCTCGCGCAGGGCGGCTTCGAAGGGGACGCCGTGCTCGACGGCGTCGACGACCCGGGCCAGCTCGCGCGACATCGGCGGCCGGCCCGTCTGGGCCACGACGGCCAGCGCGTCCTGCAGGCTGCGGCCCGCAGCGACGGCCTCGGAGAGCTGAACGACTGTCGGGAGCAGCTGGAGCTCGAAGAGCCGCACCCGGGCCTGCGCCTGTCGGGCCAGGAGCACGAACGGTCCGACCGCCCCTATCAGCGCCCCTGCCATGGCAACCAGGGGAGACTCCGGCGCCAGCAGCCATCCGGCCAGGTCTCCCGCCAGGCAGGCGACGGCCGCCCATCCCGCGTAGTGCCGTGGCCCCAGCGCCAGTCCCGCCCGTCGCAGCGGTGGTTCCAGAAGACCCAAAAGACCCGGCGACGCTTCCGGAGCCTGCGGGTCCGATTGGGGGGTACTTCCGCCGCCGGGGCCCGAAAGCAACCGCAATGCCGTCGCCCCGGCAGCGACACCGATGGCCAAGGGTAGCAGACTGCTCATGGGACCGCCGTCGCCCGTCCGGCTATCCGACGCGAGGCGCTGCGTCCTCCTTCTTGCCGAGGACCGAATCGCATTGCGCGCAGACGTAGTGGTAGAGCGCTCCCGTCGGCAGGTAGAGCGCCAGTTTCTCCCGCACCGGCATCGAACGCTGGCAGGTCGGGCAGAAGAGCTGGGTGGCGTTGAGGTTCCTGAATTGCCGCGGTGCCCGCGGCGGTTGAAAACGCATCATACGGCCCGCAGGATAGCACGCCCCCGCCGCGCACCC
>JACPRK010000071.1 GCA_016190005.1 Candidatus Wallbacteria bacterium
GATCGGAGTCGTCCTTGGGAACCGCGACCTGGCGGGCGGCGACGAGGCTGGCGCCGTCGGGGGACCAGGCGGGGCAGTCCCACATCACACCGGGCTCGGCCCTTTCGAGCAGGGTCTCCGCGCGGGTTGAGAGCTCCAGGGACCAGAGCTCGCCCCGGTTCGTGGAGTAGACGAGCTTGCCTGACGCCGCGCTGACGGTCGGGCGGCGCTTGTCGCGCGCCGAGCGAGTCCACTGCTCGAGCCCCGTTCCATCCGGTTGCACCGAAAAGACCTGCCGGCCATCGTCTGCACGTCTGCCGATGAAAAAGATGCGTTCACTCTCGATGGAGGCGCCCGGCGCCGCGGCCAGCGCAGCCAACGCGCAGGCGAAGCCCGCGGCGACGAACAGCCCCAAGGTCCAGCGGCGCGCGCGGCGCACGCTCGCTCAACCGCCCAGTCCGAAGAACGACAGGAACACGGTCATGCCGGCGCCGATCACGTCGCGGGCTCGCCACGGCTCCCGGATGATGCGCGGGACCATGTTCTTCTCGCCTTCGAGCTCGTTGGCCCAGGCTGCATCGAACCACGCCCTGGCCTGATCCTTGACGGCCCCTTGAGTGAAGAGGATGTCGAGCTCCAGCTCCGAACCGTCGGCGCTGTGGACACTGAAGTTGGCGGAACCGGTGAGCAGGAAGTCGACGGGGGTTCCGTTGTCGAGCGTTCCCGAGACGAGCGTGTACTTGCGATGGATCTCGGAGACTCGCGGGTCCGGAACGACGGCTTTGACGGCGATCGAGGCCTTCTGGAGAATCGCGTCACGGAAGTGGCGGAAGGCCTGCCCGTGCGTGAAGCTGGCGTCGTGGCCGTAGACGTTCTCGTAAGACTCCGTGAGGACCCGGACGACGGCGCCCCGGCGGGCGGCGTTGGTGATGGAGTGGATGAGGTCGGGATGGGTGATGAGCGTCTGGTAGATGTCGACCTTGCTTCCTGGGGCGAGGTGATCGAGCGTCTCGATGAGCTTGCGGGCGATGGCGCCGTCGCGAAGGACGTGCCCTTCCGCTGGCCCGAGGGCAAGCTCTCGGCCTGCGGCTGCCAGTGAGGTGGCCTCCCCGATCGGGGCATAGGCCAGCGGCTTGCGCGTGAACTGTCCGCGCAGCTCCGGCAGCTTGCCTGCCTTGTAAAGCGGCGCGTAGAGCGCCAGGGCAGCCACCCGGGCTTCCTCGAATTGCTCGAGCAGCTCGCGGGCCAGGTCACCCGAGCAGACGACGCCGTCGTCCGGGCTGTAGTAGTCGTTGTCCCAGACGTTCATCGACGCGTTCCAGGCCAGGGTGCCGTCGTCGACGACGGCGAACTTGCGGTGGTCGCCGCAGAGCGAGTAAGCCTGGTAGAGCGCCATCTTACGTTCCAGGGCGATGCGATCGCCGATCGCCCCGAATTCCGACGGCAGCCGGCGAATCGCTCGCATCCGCATGTCGTCGTCTGCGGCTGGCTCTTCCCGTCCGGGCTTCGTCTTGAAGAAGGCGCTGTGCTCCGGGTTGCCGAAGAGGTTACTGGAGAGGACCGTGATGCCCGCGTCCCGGAGCCGCTCGCGCACGGGCTTGGTGCCCTTCAGTTTTTCGTAGCGCGCGGGGTAGACGCGATTGACCACGATCATCTGCTCCATCTTCTCGGCCAGGCCCGTGAAGGCTTTCCCCCAGGTCCGGAGCGTCTGCGCCCATCGATGCCAGGGGAACTCGAAGGCCTGGTGGTAGTCGACGAAGTTGATGGGATCGAGGATGACGACGATCTCGAGGCTTGGGTTCTCCCGCTTGCGCTGGAGCAAGAGGTCCGCGAATTCGGTCGCCATCGGGTACTGATCATCGGGCGAAGCGAAGAGGATGCCGTCGTTGTCCGCGACGGCGAAGATCCGGATCAGGATGTTCTTCCTGGCCGACCTGACGAGCGACTTGAGCGAGTCGTAGACGACCGCCTTTTCCGTCATGAACACGGCCCGCGAACGGCATTCGCCCTCGGCGGCGAACGAGCCGGCGGCCGCAAGCGTGGCGAGAGCGAGCAAAAGGAATCCGAGTCTCATAGCTGGAGACCTCCGGTACGACTACGAGCGGCCGGTCTCGAATGTTCCGAGCCAGTTTCCATGATGCAGCATGGCACCCGGATTGCGGCTCCCGTCGAAAGCGCGGGCGGCGGACGGTCGCCAGCCGTGAAACCCGAGATACGAACGGCCTAGCTGACCCCGGAACGCCCCAGTTGGTAGTGTGAGTGTCCTGATGTCTCTTCCAAACGCGCACTGCAGCCTCGAGCCTGCCGCTGACAGCCGGCGGTCGGGCCCGGGTCGGAGGCCCGGCTCGTGAAGGAGTGCGTCGCGTTCGACATCGAGGGCGACGACGGCATCGAGCCGCCGCTGGTCGAGGGCCCGTGCCGTGCCCTGGGAATTGCCGGGGGCTCGGACCCGGCCATGGCCATCTGGCGATGGCGCGACCAGGAGCGCCGCTTCGCGGCCTATGGCCGCAGCCGACACTTCGCGGTGCTCGACGCTTGCCGGCCGCGCGGGCAACTCTCCATCTTTCTCAACTCCCGGCTGGGCGGCGACGGCCGCACGGCCTACTTCGGTCTGGTGGAGCTGTTCGCCCAAGATGCCGCCAGCGTGCTCGAGATCCTGCTCGACGCCGCCGAGGACTGGTGCCGCCAGAATGGCGCCGGCGTGCTCAGGGGGCCGATCGCCTACTCCACCTGGTATCCGAATCGTTTTGTGGCGCGAGAGCTGACGGAGCAGAGGTTTCCAGGGGACTCACCCTATCCGGCCTGGCTGACGCAACACTTCCTCGACATCGGCTTCGAGGTCTGCCAGGAGTACTTCAGCGTGATCTCGGAGCCGCTGGTCAAGTTCGTCCCGCGCATCGCGGCCGCGGCTCGCTTTGCCGCCAAGCGCGGCGTGCGGTTCGAGCAGCTCCGGGGCACAGCCGTCGCCCGCGTCTTTCCCGAGGCGCATGCGATCTGCCAGAACGCCTTCGCCGGAAACTTCAGCTTCACCCCGATCGACTACCGCGAGTTCACCAGCCTCTACGGCCCCGCGCACCAGCTGCCCGGCGCGCTCGCCATCTCCGCTCGGGACGCTGCCGGCAACCTCCTGGGCTTCGTGTTCGGGTACGAGGCGCCCGGGTTCCAGACGCCCGGCGACGAGGAAGTGAAGGTCGCCGTGCTCAAGTCCATCGCCGTGGAGCCGCAGGCCTCGGCCCTGATGGTCGGTCCCGCCCTGAGCGCGGAGTTTCATCGGATCATGTCGGATCCGCCGCATGGATGCGGGCGAGTCATCCACGCACTGATGGCCCGCCAGCACTATGCGCTGGGCACCGGCACCGACCTGGTCTCCCCCCTGCGTGAGTACGTGATGCTCGAGCGGCCGATCCTGCCTGCGCCGGCCTCGCCCGGCCCGGAAGAGCGCGAGCTCTAACCCCGACCTTGGCCGCCACACTGAGAGAGTTGCTGGAGCGGTTGAGTCGTATCGGGGACCGCGGCATCGTCCTCGCCGGGGATCGCGACCGGGACCAGCGGCTGCCATGGAGCAGTTTCGCCGAGGTCGTGGCCGGGGTCGCGACGGTGCTCGAAGCCACGCTGCCGCAGGGGGCCGTTGTCGGCGTCATCGGCAATCCGTTGCTCGAGCTGGCGGGCTTCTGGGCGTGTGCCGTTTCCGGTCGGACGGCCTGCCTGATGCCAGCACCGTCGCTGTTGGTCTCCCCCTCCTACCACCGCCGGGTACTGCCCAGGATGCTGGCCGCGCTGGCTCCCGCGGCCGTGCTGACCGACGCGAAGAGCCTGGAGAAGCTGCGTCCGCTCCTGCCCGCGGAGACGCTGGCGGGTATCAGGTGGCTCGAGGCCGAATCGCTCGCGGGCCCGAGTCCGGTGGCAGGACTGAACGCCATCGAGGCGCCCGGGCCCGGCGATCGCTGCTACGTGCAGTTCTCTTCCGGGACGGCCGGAGTGCCCAAGGGCGTCCAGCTCACGCACAGGAACATCCTGGCCAACCTGGACGCGATGGCGTCGCGGCTGACGGCAACCGAAGAGGATGTCGGCGTCTCGTGGCTGCCGTTGCACCACGACATGGGGCTGATCGGCGGCCACTTGCTGCCCGCTCGGCTGGGGATGGAACACCACCTGATGCGGCCGATGGCGTTCGCGGCGCGGCCGTGGAGCTGGCTGGGGCGGCTCTCCCGCGCCCGGGCCACTCTGTCCGTGGCGCCGAGTTTTGCCTTCGACCTCTGCACCAGCGACTCGACGCTTTCGCGATTGGGCCCGGACACGCGCCTCGATGCCGTGCGCGCCATACTGGACGGCTCCGAGCCGATCCGGCCGGGGTCTCCGGAGAGCTTTGCCGCCGCGCTGGCCTCGCGGGGACTCTGCCCGGGCGCGGTGCTGCCGTGTTACGGCCTCGCCGAGGCGACGCTGGCGGTGACCATCGGCGAGCCGGGCTGTCCGGCTGCCTCGGAGCGTGTGGCACGGGCGCCGTTACAGCGGGAGGGGCGCGCCGAGATGGTCGAAAAGGACTCTACGGATGCGTTGACATTTGTTGGCGTGGGACATCCGCTCACGGGGGTCTCCGTGAGGATCGCGGGGCCCGACGGAGAAGGGTACGAGGACGGAAGGGTGGGGGAGATCCTGGCCGCGGGCCCGTCGGTGACTCCTGGCTACCTGGGCAGGGCTTTCCCGGAGACCTTCGCGACCGACGACGCCGGAGCCCGGTGGTTGCGCACCGGAGACCTAGGGTACACGAGGGCGGGCATGCTCCACGTGACGGGTCGGCTCAAGGACGTCCTCGTCTGTCGTGGGAGGAACCAGGACCCGCTGGAGCTCGAGGAGGCCGCCGACGAGGTGCCGGGAGTGAGGGCAGGCCACACGGCGGCGTTTTCTCACGTCGACCCCGCGGTGGGCCGGGAGGTTGTAGTAGTGCTGGTGGAGCCCCTGGAGGGTGCACCTGCGGAGCTCGAGCGGCGAGTGGCCGAGCGGGTCGCGGAGGTCACAGGCGTTGTGGCGGACGCCGTCCGGTTGGTAGCTCGAGGCACCATCGAGCGGACGACGAGCGGAAAGAAGCGCCGCGCCGAGGCGAAGGCACGCTACTTGCGAGACAGGGGCGAATCCGGATGACACGAACCGAAGTCGGAGAGAAGATTCGAGAGCTGCTGGCCCGCGAGTTCAAGCTCGATGCGGCCTTGCTGGTCGAGGGCGCCACGCTGCGCGGCAGCCTAGGAATGCACAGCATTCAGCTCGTCTCACTTGCCGTGCTGCTCGAGGAGACCTTTCCCGAGGTGGAGGCCTCCGGCGACGATTTCGACCGTTACGCCACGCTGGCCAGCGTCGGCGACGTGATCGACTTCGTGCACGAGCGGGTGGGGGCCCGGTGACATCTCGCGGGCCATCGTGCTTCCCGCGGTGCTCCGCGCGGGAGCACGGCGGAGAGTCCGTGGCGTCTACCTGTACCGGGTTTTTCGGGGGCCGAAAAAACC
>JACPRK010000069.1 GCA_016190005.1 Candidatus Wallbacteria bacterium
CCCGCCGCCGACGAGGCGCTGCTCTACCTGGGGATGATGTGCTCCGTCGTCGCGGTCCTGGGGCACAACCTCTTTACCTTCGACCTCCACCTCGCCTACACGGCGTCGCTCTTCTGGTTCCTGATCGCCGTTTCGCAGCGCTACCACGACCGAGGCGACTGGGTCTTCTCCTGGGGCGCCCGGCGATCTACGGAGACCGAGCAGGGCGGCATGCGCTTCCGGCTGGCTCTCGAGGAGACCCCCGAGGGCGCCGTCGCAGCCGTGGCCGAGCATGTGGAGACCGAAACCGTCTCGGGCAGCCCGGTCGACTACCGCCTCGTGCTGCGCGATCCGGAGGGCGACGAGGTGGAGCGCAAGTTCCCCAAGTCCGGGCCGATCTCCCTACGCCGCCCACCCCAGGCAGGCGAGTGGACTGCCCGGATTGTCGGCCCCGAAGGCTCTCCGGTCGAGCTCGATTTCTATTTCGAGCCGCGGAACCCGCTGGCCACGCCGGTCGCCTTCGGCGTTCTCGGCATCGGCGCCTTCCTGGTCCTCAGAGCGATCCTGTCGCAGGGCGTCATGGAGAACTGCTGGAGGGACGCCTTCCTGAAGTTCCGCGGCCACCAGTTCGAGGAGGCCTTCATCGACTTCAAGAAGGCGCTCAAGCAGGACCCCAATCGCGGCGAGGTGCTCTTCGACTATGGCCGCTCGCTGATGGACTCCAACCGCAATGCGCCGGCCATCAAGGTCTTCCTGCGAGCCACCGCCAGCTTCGTCGATCCGGCCAATTACCACAACATCGCGCTCTGCTACTACAAGGAGAACGACCTCGTGAACGCCGAGCGAGCCTACCGATCGGCGCTCGACCTGAACATCATCTACGAGCAGTCGCTGTCGAACCTGGCCTACCTGCTGATGGACAAGGCCGCCAGAAAGCAGGCCGAGGGGAACAAGGCCGAGGCCGAGGAGTTCAGTAAGGAGGCCGAGGAGCTGCTGATGCGCGGCATCGCGCACTACAGGTGGAACCCGCAGTTCTCGTCCACGCTGGGGGCGCTCAGAGCCCAGCAGGGCCGGCTCGAGGAGGCCGCCGAGCTCTTCGAGAAGTCGGTCAAGGCCGACCCGAAGCAGTGCAAGGTCTGGATCAACCTGGGCACGGTCCTCTACAACCTCAAGCGCTATGGGCGCGCTGTCGAGGTGCTGCGGGAAGGCAAACGCAAGTGCTCCGGCGGCGAGGGGGCCGACCTCTTGCCCGCCAAGTTCACGGCCGTACTCAAGGGGTACTACCACGAGCTCCTGGCCAAGAACCCGACGGACAAGTCGATCATCACTAGCTACGGCCGGGACCTGCTCGAGGCCGAGCAGTACACCGAGGCCCAGGAGGTCTTCCGAAAGCTCCTCGACTCGGTGGCGCCGGGGGACCCGCAAGCCTCCTTCCTGCTGGCGGAGTGCTACCTCAAGCTCGACTATCGGGACAAGGCACGCACAGAGTTCTCCCGGCTCAAGGGAGCCCTGCCGCCCGGACACGAGCTGCAGAAGGAGATCGACGCGCGTCTGGAAAAGCTGGGTTCGGAGTCCTCGCCGGTCGAGCTGCCGGCGGTGGCGCCGTCGCCGTCCTTGTTGAAGCTGCCCCTGGAGCTGACGCCGCGCTGAGGCGCCGCGGGCGAGCGGCCGTCCGCTCGGGAAGGGAGTGAACTCGATGACCGATCGGACGCACCTGCCAGAGCCGCTGCTCCCCGGGCTCAAAGTTGCGATAGTCCACGACTGGCTGACCGGCATGCGCGGCGGGGAGAAGTGTCTCGACGTCTTCTGCGAGCTCTTCCCGACGGCGGACCTCTACACGCTGGTCGCCATCCCGGAGAACGTCAGCGCGCGCATCCGGGAGCACACGATTCGGACCAGTTTCATCCAGTCGCTCCCATTTGCGCGCCGCAAGCACCAGATCTGGTTCCCACTCTTCCCGGCCGCCGTCGAGCGGTTCGAGCTCTCGGGATATGACCTGGTGCTGTCGAGCAGCCACTGCGTCGCCAAGGGCGTCGTCACGCGTCCCCACACGCTCCACATCTGCTACTGCTACACGCCGATGCGCTACGCCTGGGACTTCTACAACCTCTACCTGGAACGTACGCGGCCCGCCTGGCTGGCCAGACTGCTGCTCCCGTACGCCATCAACTACATGCGCTCTTGGGACGAGGCCAGCGCCGATCGCGTCGACGGCTACGTCGCCATCTCGCACACGGTACGCCGCAGGATCGCCAAGTACTACCGCCGGGACTCTACGGTGATCTACCCGCCGGTCGACACCGACACGTTCACTCCAGGGGCGGCTGAAGGGGCCTACTACCTCGTTGTCAGCGCGATGGTGCCCTACAAGCGCGACGACCTCGCCGTGAAGGTGCTCGCCCAGCGCGGCGCCCGGTTCGTCGTCGTCGGCGATGGCCCCGAGCGGCGCCACCTGGAGGCGCTGGCCGGTGGCCGGGGCGAGTTCCGCGGAAGGCTACCCGGTCCCGAGCTGGTCGACACCTACCGGCGCGCCAAGGCGCTCATCTACTCGGGCGAGGAGGATTTCGGCATCGTCCCGCTCGAGGCCAACAGCTGCGGGCGCCCCGCGATCGCCTTCAAGGCCGGCGGCGCGCTCGAAACCCAGGTGGAAGGCCAGACCGCCGTCTTCTTCGCCGAGCAGTCCGAGTCCGCTCTCTCCGCGGCCATCGACCGCTTCGAGCAGTCCGCATGGAACCCGGCCGCCGTCCGCGAGAACGCCCTGCGCTTCTCCCGCCCTCGCTTTGCCGAGACCATCGCCGCCCACCTGCAGGAGTGCTGGGAGGAGTTCGAAAGCGGCGGACGGGAGCGTCCGGATGTGAGCGCGTGAGGGGGAGGGAAGTAGTCAGTAGCCAGTAGTCAGTAGCCAGTAGGGGCGGTGCGGGACAGACTCTGCCGGACCGGGCTACCGCTGAGCCTGAGCCCGCCGACACCTGACCTGGCCCCCAGTTGTCTCCTGATCCCTGAAGCCTGATCCCTGAAGCCTGATCCCCCAAGCCTCCTCCCGGCCCCCTTACGGCCTCCTGCCCTTGGCTTCGCGGCGGGTGAAAAGCGTGCCGATCTTCTTCTTACGGCCGATGCTCTCGAGCGCCTTGCCGGCGCTGTAACGCACCACGTCGTCGTCATCGTCCTGCAGCTTCTTCAGGGGTGCGATCGCGCGGTCGCTGCCGAGCACTGCCAGCGTCATGGCGGCCGAGGAGCGCACGAAGCGGTTCGGGTCTTCCAGCGTCGAGACCAAGGCGTCGACGCAGTTCTCATCGCCGTGGACCGCCAGGACCTCGGCGGTGGCGTACCGCACGGTGCTGTGTGGATCGGAGAGGAGGTCGGGCAGCTTCTGGCCGATGGAGCGATCCCGGAACATCTCGAGGTTCTTGATGGCGTGGTAACGGACGCTCACGGGTTCGTCCGTGCTCGCGGCCATCTCCAGAAGCATCTCGATGACCCGCTTCTCGGACTGGGAGCGCAGGTCGTGGGGCGTGTACTTGTCGAAGACGCGGAAGTTGCTCTTTGCCAGCGCCGGGAGAATGCGCTCCCATGGGGCTTGAGGGGAGGCGGCACGGTCGCGGCCCGCGCCTGCCGAGCCCCCAGCGGAGGCGTTGTCCATCGAGCGCGAGAGCTCGCGTTCCAGCGCTGCGGTGGCGGCCTCCAGGTACAAAAGGGCGGAGGGATCGCCGATGGCCCCCAGGCTGTTAGCGGCCTCGGAGGCCAGCAACGGATCGCCAGCGGAGAGCAAGCGCCCCAGTAGGGGGATCGCAGCGGTGGAGCGCCGCTCGCCAAGCGAGTGCGCGGCCGCCACGCGGACCTCCCGGCTGGGTCCGTTCTCGGCCAGGTGCATCAGCTGCGCCAGGTCGTCGCCGGGCTCGGCCGTGCTGCGCGAGGCCCCCAGTGCCAGACGAGGCGCGGGCAGCTTGAGGTGGCGCGCAGCGAGCTTCAGGCAGACGTACAGAGTCGCCAGGACGGCAAACGCGCTCGGGAAGATCTCCGGGTTCATCAGGCTCTCGAGCATGACGCGACGGCCGAGGTTTGGCCGTGGGAGCCGATGATATCACGGCTTCCGCGGGCTGTCAGCCCTGCTGCCCAGGAGCCGCAGGAGGAATTCACGCTTTTGACTGTAATAGCGGTTCGGGTAGTACGTGTCGTCCCATCGGCCGGCGGAGTGGGGCTCGAAGAAGGGTGTCTGGAAGTTGCGCTTCGTCGCGACGATTCCGGCTAGCGACGCCACGCCGAGGCAGAGCAGCGCCGCGCCAAAGAGCGACTTCCGGCGCGGCGCGAGGAAGCCGGCAAAAAAGACCAGCCAGCAGAAACTCTCGAAGGCGACGATGCGGAGCTGCGGAGTGATGACGCTGGGGAACGAGGCCAGAAGTGCTATCAGGAGCATGTCGAGATCGGGCGGGCGATCCGGCCGGCGCCCGATCGAGGCTGCCAGCAGAACCAACCCCAGCAGGTGTAAGGCGGCATGCGGCAGCCCGGTGAAGAAGGGCAGCGGGACCAACTGTGTCACCATCGGCTCGACCCAGTGCGACGCCGCGTTGGCGGCCCGCACCGCCACCGACAGCTTCGCCAGGTGCGGCGCTTCGTACTGCGTGTGGTAGTGGGAGTAGTGGTGGAGCTGGATGGCCAGGTGCGCCGCCATCAGGAGCACGAAGCCGACTGCAAGCCTTCTCTGGCCGCTTCGCCAGAACCGGAGGGCAAACGCGGCCGGCACGAGCATCACCGTCTCCTTGGACATCAGCCCGAGCGCCATCAGCGGTAGGCTCCGCCACGGCCGAATCCCGTCGGCGCTGGCAAGGGCGGCGAAGGTGAAGACGAACATCAGGAGGTCGTTTCGTTGACTGATCCAGACCACGGGGAAAGCGGTCCATGGCAGCAAGGTCCAGCCGGCGGCGGCGAACAGCGCCGCTCTGTCCGACCCGGTGCGCCGCAAAGCCAGCTCGTGCGCCAGCGTCACGGCCAGCGCGAAGAGTCCGAGGTTGAAGAGGTGGTCAACCAGCGGCGACTGGACCAAGGAGTTCGTCAGCGCGAACGACAGATACCAGACGGGCCGGAAGAGGAGCGAATTCAGCGAACGGTCGATCGCCTCGCGCCAGGTGACATGGATGAGGCCGAAGTCGTCATTGACGTAGCCGTAGCCTGCCGCGTCGCCGTAGACGAGCGCCACGAGGAGGAGCAAGAAGGCGCGCGCCCGCCAGCTCGGGTTGCACCTCTCGGGGGTCGTGTTCGTCTGCATGGTGAGGGCCTCGGGCCCGGGGCGTGCCGCGGCTGGATCCGCGCCCGCCGGCGAGCCCCGAGTCCGGCTTCGAGCCTACCAGTCACAGGCCTTCGTTTCCCCTTTTGCAATTTCGTCAACCCCGTGTTAACATCGCCCGCGCGTGAGCCGTTAGCTCAACCGGTTAGAGCATCTGCCTTTTAAGCAGAGGGTCGCTGGTTCGACTCCAGCACGGCTCACAGGCAAGTTGAAGTGCCGCCAGCAGGACCCGTCCCCTGGCGTGAGATCGAGCCGGCGTAGCTCAGTGGTAGAGCAGCTGATTCGTAATCAGCAGGTCGTCAGTTCAATCCTGACCGCCGGCTCCAGGTTCCAGACAGCATTCTCATCGCTTCCTCGGAGTGCGTTTGTCCGAGGCTAGGGGTGCCACAGGGGTGCAGTCGGATGCATTCACGACTCGCAGAGGACGAACTGGCGCCTCGCCGAACGCCGCGCCGGCGATCTGACGGACGTTTGCCAGGTAGCTTGGGGCCAGGTGCGAGTATCCCATCGTGGTCTTGATGTCCGAGTGGCCCATCACGGCCTGCACCTCAGGCAACGGGGCGCCGGCGGCCAGGAGCTGACTGGCGTAGGTATGACGCGCGTCGTAGAGGTCGAACTCAGTGCGGGTCAGCCGCCGGATGCGAAGAACCCGCTTGGTGAATGACTTGACCGGCCCCCCGCGGCGGCCAGGCTGGCAGCTTCGGAAGACCGGCCCCTCGGTGCGACCCTGTGCCGCCAGCCATTCCCGCAGACGGACCAGAAGCGGTATCGTTCGCGGCTTGTGTGACTTCGGCGAAAAAAGCCGGGTGTTCGGCACGTCGATCGCCTCGCGTGACCAGTCGATCCACTCGAAGCGGAACGCGGCCAACTCGCGCGGTCTCAGGCCCGTCGAGAAGGCGGCCAGAACAAGCCCATGGTCCTCAGTCGCCGGGTCGAGCTTCGACAGCATCGCCTCCATCTCGGCGGGAGAATAGAAGCGCCTCTCCACGATTTTCGGCTCGTGTTGGTGGCGGATGCGGGCCGCCGGGTTCGCCGGTAAGTAGCCACGCTCCACGCCGAAGAACAGGACCGCTCGCAGGATGTCCATGTCGTGATTGACTTGCGACGGGTGTGCCGTGGCTTGTAGTCGCTCGGTGCGCCAGGCGAGAACGTCGGCCCGGGTGACAGCGACGGCCCGCAAGCCTCCGAACGCGGGCATCAGCGAGGCAGCGACCCTGCCGCGGTAGCCGATGTACGTGGCGTGCGCCAAGTGGGCTTTCGCTTGGTCCAGGAACAGGTTGGCCAGGTCGCCGAAGAGCAGTGGCGGGGTTCGCTTGTCGTGGATGCGAAGCTCGCCGCGCAGCAAGTCGGCGCTCTGCGCCTTGAACCACGCTTCGGCCTCGCGGCGAGCTTTGAACGCGCGGCGGGCCACGCGCTTGTGGTTCGCGAAGATGTCGGCGAGATAACCGTCCTGGCCGTCCTTGCGCTTGTAGACTCCCATGGTAGCTCCGACTATAGCCCGTGCCGGTGCGGGTCGCCAGCGGGCACACTGGCCAGCGCACGGGAGCGGGAGGCGCGCCGGGCGCGCAGATCGATGGCAGCAGCACCCCGCGGCGGTAGGGCGTGCCGGCGAATGTGGGCCTCGATTTCCTGGCGGTCGAGAAGAAGGCCCAGGCCAGGCGGGCGGTAGCGCGTGATGTGGCGCGCCAGCTCGTAGACCTTCGTTCGCGCCCAGCCGTACTCACGCATCACGTCGGCGACGGAGAGCCAGCGGCGGGCATCTCGTCCCGGGCGTGGCGTCGCGGCTTCGGTATATGCGGGACGGTCGGGCATTGGTTCAGTTCAAGCGCAGTCGGACGGCGCTCCCACAGTGGGCGCAGACTTCGCGGGCGTGCCTGTCGAGGCCGGCCAGCCGGGGCGAGTGGCCGCGGCACGGCCACTCGCCACGCTCGCAGAGGCGCGCAGTCAGCTCGTCGCGGAGGGCGCGCCGGCCGCTCACGGCGGGCCGCTCGCCGAGGCGGCGCCAGAGGTCGGGGGTGATGTCACGCTCGCGCCAGTCGGCGCCGGGCGCCACTCGGGCGCAAGGGCAGAACTCCAGGACCGCCAGATCGTAGGAGAGAGCGCCGGCACGACGGATGATGCCGTGGGCGCCGGCCGGAGCTTGCTCGACTTCGCCTAGGCCGCGGAAGCGGATCGGGCGCAGCCACCAGGCGCAACGAAGGCGAGTCATTCAAGCACCTCCCGAACCGGCGCGGTCGCGTGTGGCTTACAAGGCTGGCCGGCCGCGCTCCTCCTGTCCGTCAGCAGCCGGCCAGGTGCCCGGTTCGCGTCCGGGTCGTAGCGGCGCAACACGTCAGCCGGGGCGCCCAGCTCGGCGAGGGTCGCGGCGATTGACTGGCCTCCGGGCAGCCACCAATGGAACTGGGCCGGGGCGCCGAAGGGGATGCAGAGGTCGCCGACAGGGGCCAGATAGGGCAGTGGGGCGGGGAACTCGGCGGCCGGCGCTGATGCGGGCGCTCGGTGGGCCTCGGGGGCGAAGGGCGGAGGGGCGGAGGCAGGCGGGCGCTGAAAGGCGGTTTCGTCGGCGGTTGGCGGATGCGGTGACGCTGGCGGGTCGATCGGCTCCGGGCGCGCGAGGGCCGTTCGGCTGAAGGTGGCTGAAGGTGTGCCTTCAGGCTGAGAAGCCTTATCAGCAAAGGGTTGTGGGGGTCGACTGAAGGCTGAAGGCGTTTCAAGGACTCTTACATGAGCGAAACAGCGCGCTCGTATCAGCGCCACTCGGTCGATCGATGGTGCCGCACTCTCGCATGTAGTCAACTTTTCGAGGGGGTCTCCTTCATCAGTCGTGAAGTCGCTTTCTGTGACTGGCGTTTGTGCCTGAAGGCAGGGCGTCATTTGCCTTCAGCCACCTTCAGCCGGCGGTCTTCCCACGGCTCCGCCGGCTTGCTCGCGAGGATGAACGAACAGACAAGAATACGCATCAGAACGCCACCCTCTTCGCTGGCGCACCCGCCGGTCTGCTCAGGAGGATGAACGGGTACACGTTGCCGTGCTGCGTGTGGGTGGGCTTGCCGTACAGTCGGCGAAGACGCTTCCCAAACTCGGAGAGCGAAAGCCTCCCGTGGCCCGTGGCTTCGCGCCATTCGTCGTAATCGCGCCAGGCGTCTTCGGCCGAGGTACCAGCGCTCGGAAGGCGAAGCCGCGAGATTCGCGCCTCGCCCCACTGTCGAACCTGATCCGCGTCACATCGCCACGCCTCGACGGCGGCAACGCTACTCGGCGGTTCCGTGTACTTCTTCTGCCTGAGAAGCCGCACGGCGCCAGCGATGGCCCACGCGAAGAGGCCTGCCAGCTCCCTATCGACGATCCTCCGTCCGAGCTTGTCCTCAGCCTCGGAGCCGAAGCGGCGATGGAAGGTCACGATCAGCCAGCGTCGAAAGAAGCCCTCGCTCAGATCGACAGGCTTCGGCAGAAGGTTTGCCGAGAAGATGTGTCCGGCGGTCGGGACGAACTCGAACGGGTCGCGGTACTTGTGATGCGCCGAGACTGTCTCCCCCGTGACAAGAGCCTTGAAGCATTCGGCGGCGAGAATCCCTGCCTCGGGCATCTCGTTGACGATGTTGATCCGCTTGCCGGCGAGTCGCGCCCGGTAGTTCGGCTCGGCCATCTGTTGCGGCGTAACGGCGCAGGCTGAGTCCCGTGGAAAGAGCCCTTGAAGCACGTCGAGAAACTGGCTCTTGCCATTGCGAGCCGACTCTCCCAGGAGGATCAACGCCCGCTCCTTGGCTGGCGCGATGCCGATCAGGCAGGCCCCCGCGAACTCCTGGAGAAGACAGGCCTTCTCCTCGAAGTCTTCATCCTCTGCGAACACCTCGGCGAGGTACTCGCAGAACCGGGGCGCGTCAGCCTCGGGGCACCAGTCGCAAGGGGCGGACCAGAGCACTCGGTTGTCCGGACTCGGCGCCCCCGGTGATGGCCCGTCAGCCGTGACCGAGACGAAGGCGTTGCGAAAGGCGATCCCGGCTGGCGCCTCGGCGAAGAATCCGGACCGTGCGGTCGTCGCGCGCAAGAACTTGATGGCCCCGTCCGGGTGACGCTTGTTGATGTGCAGCGGCCTTGTCTTGTCGCTTCCGTCCTTGCCCTCTCCGGCGTACACGGGTGCGCCCGCATATCGCTTGACGCGCGCCGTCATTTCGTCCACCGTCACCACGCGCCAGATGCCCGCTTCGGGGTCGTAGCGGTGGATGTCGCCGGTATCGGTGACCAACGGAGGGCCATCGCCTTGCAGCTCCATCAGCAGTCGATCGGCGATTTCCGCCTCGTCCCCCCGCTCGAACTCGGCCTCGATCGTCTCGTGCTGTGCGGGCTTCTTGGCCCGGCCGGCCAGGCGTGCGGCCTCGGCGACTGCTTGCATGATGGCCTTCTTCGTGTACCCAGCAGGCTTGAGATGCTTGGCAAGGGCCGCCACGATCGGCGGCTGGCCGAGCGTCGGAAGACGAGCAACAGCGGTAGTGATGGCCTCGAGGCCGGCCGCGTCGGGTTTGCTCACGTCGAGCGCAGCAATCCGTCTCGGTAACTCCTCGGGGTCGGGCGCCGGTGGCAACCCGGGCGTGAGCGGCTGCAGCGGCAGAGCGTCGTAGTCGGCCAGTGTCTTTCCTGCGACGGTGAAGAAGTCTCGAAGGTCCTTGCAAGGGTTACCGTTCGCCGCGCTGATCGTGAGAAGGTCTGCCGGCAGGTTTCGCAATCCAACGGTGACGCCGGCGGCGGCGAGCTTGTCGGCGGCGGCCGCTGCGCCCTTTCGGCCCGCGTCGTCTAGGTCGTAGGTGATGATGACCTCGCGACCCAACGCCTTCAAGAGAGTAACCCACTCTGCTTTGAAGGTGCCCTCGCCGGGCACTCCGCAGACGAACCGGTCGGGGGCGCGCTGGAGCAGGGCGAGAGCGTCCCACTCGCCGGCGCACAGGTAGACCGGGCCCGGCCGGTTGTCGCGCACGGCTTCGAAGTAGCCGAAGAGGAAGACGTGCGAGCCAGGCCACGACTTGCCCTTTCCCCCGCCGAGCGGCTTGCGTCGTATGTCGACGACGGCGCCGCTTGCGTCGCGCACGGGAAGCGTGAAGCAGGAGCGCTTTCGCGACCAGCCGAGCCCGTGACGCACCAAGACGTCGGCGGAGATTGCGCGCTCCTTGGCGAACTTGTCCAGGAGCTTCGGCAGACTTGCAAGGGCGGCCGTGCACTCGGCTGCCAACTCTTCGCTTGGCAGCGGGCCGCTCGGGCGGCACCCCTTCGCCCCACTGCCGGGATCGTGGTGCTGCGGACGGACATGCTGTCGTGCCGGGAAGAGATCGCGCTGCTTCAGGCCGATGGCGCTCACGACGGTCGCGAAGGCGCAGCCTGCGTGGCACGTCAAGAGCACCTTGCCGTCGGTGCCTTCGCTCACGCTCAAGCTCGGACTCTGATCATCGTGAGCAGGGCAGCGAGCCATGTAGCCGCCGCCGTGCTGGCGCGCGTCAGGAAGCTTGGACAGGACCAAATCGATCGGCGCGGCATTCATGGGGTTGTCACTTCCCACGCGGTCTGCCAGACGCGATCGGCGGCCTCACGGTCGGGGATGCCCTCGAGCTCGGCGAGAAAGCTCGGGAGTGTCCAGGTTCGGCCACACTCGCCCGCGCAGCGCAGGCGCCGGCCCTCGGCGGTGACGTCGAGGCACTCGGCCGTGGAGAGGCAGGCGGGGCAGCGCGCCCTACCGCTGCGCCAGTTGAGGCCGAAAAGGACCGAGGCTGTCTGACGCGCGACGTTCGCGAGGTACAAGGGGACGGCCTGGGGCGATAGGGTGAAGAGCGGCGGCTGCCGCCCACTCTCTTGGCTCGGGGCCCGTTCGGGCCGCATGGTGCACTGCACAAAAACTCCTTGCGGTCGGCACCGGCCCGGGGTATCCTTCCCCTGTTACTTGGGCCGCCTGCCCTGTTTTGCGCCATCGAGGATTCGTCGCCCCGGTGGCGCGGTCATTTCTGGGGATTACGTGACTCTGTTTTGCATCCGGAAAAGACCAGCGGCCCGCCCCCCGCACAGGTGTCAAGCCCTGGGGGAGCGAGCCGCGAAAGTTCAACGTGGGGCCGCTTGACCGGCAGAGGCCCGTAGATTTTCTTGCCTCTACTTAGGTTCTGCGTCGCCCTCGATTAACACACAAAATCGTGCCACGTCGCTCTGGGAGCTAGGAGTCCGGTTGCTCCTCAGGAAATGGCAGTCTCTCTGATATGGGACCGACACCGGCAATCTCCAGGAGCTCAATGTTGAGCTTCAAGAACTGTTGCCAGCGACTATCCTGGAGCGGAACGGCCTGCAGGTCTCTGAGTAGGCGCTGTTGCTCCCTCGCGATCTCCGGTCTGTGATCGGCGAAGTGCGAAATACTCTCGCGAATTCCGTCCGCAACTAGAGTGTGGCCGCCGTTGCTGAGAACCATCTCGTAGAACACGCACGACGCAAGTAACTTCACAAACCCGTCTCGTTCCTCAAGTAGACCGCGGGTTCGTCGGGGAGTCTTGCCACGCCCATTCAGCGTTGACTGAACGATGTTTATAGCGCTCTTCAGGCCGGGCTTCTGTTTCCGGCTCGCACTCCGCGGAAGATTGCTTGCAATGTCCGCAATCGGGACTCCCTTGAGATGTTCCATGAGGATGAATCGCTGTCTGGCAAGGGGTGGATTAGGCCAAGGAGCTCGGTTGCTGCCTCTACGGTACGCCGACACACCCCTACTCAGATCGCACAGTCTGAAGGTGAGTGCTTGGAGCCAGGAGCCAAAGTCCTTGAGCGCAAGTTTCAACTCGTCTCGGCCAGGCTGGGCATACTCCCAAAGCGCGGACAAGGCGCGCCGAGGGAACCGCTTCAAGAGTCGATTGGCGCGTAGCTGCCACTGCTTGAACGCAATGGAAGCCTTGGCATCAAGGAACACTCCGTTAGCAGCTTCCCGAAGTTGCTCGCCCAGCTCCAGATCCGCATCAGGGGAGGCGGAGATGCTCTCTCTCGGCAGCACCGATTGCGACTCAATCGCCGCACTGGGAATGTTCCGACGGCGAGGTCGCCGCTGGAATATCGCCACACTCCACCTCCTGCAGGTGGTCAGTCCTGGCCGTGAAAGTGAGCGGGCCGGCGGGGCGCCCAGGAAGCGCCGTTCGCGGATCAGGCTAGCCGGCCGCTCTTGTCAGCCTACTTCTTCGCTGGGATGCCAGGTTCCAGCAAGAGAGACGGATTGCCCTCGATGGCAGCGATGCCGACGCGCAGGGCGGCTCGCGATAGGGCATTGCGTGAGAACATCGGAAAGCGCTCGGCCAGCGCACCCAGGCGCACCAGGTCCTCGGGCGTGACGCGGAAGTGAACCACTTGGACCAGTTCTGCGGCGGTCTTTCTTCGGGGGCTTCTTGCAGGCATGGGGCTTTCCTCCTGTCCGAATTCCTCGGCGAGCCGGCGGGATAGGCGGGCCTGATTCTCGGGCAATGTCAGCTCGGGGTGCTGGCGGACAAGCTCGCGCAGGTCGGCGCGGGCCCGCTTCACGGCCGCGAGGTCCACCGGCCGGCGCTTCAAGCGGCCTCCCCCCGGACCAGCCGGGCAACCTGCGTCAGCGCGAGTGGGCGGCCGGCGCGCGAGGTCAGGCCCTCGCGGGCGATCTCCGCGACGACGCCGCGCAGCGACAGGCTGGCGGCGTGCAGCTCGCGCACGCGGGCGATCACGGCCTGCTCGGCCGGGGCGGCCTCCAGGTGGCGGCCGTCGTCGGCCATCCTGTAGCCGTAGGGCAACTCGCCGGCCCGTTCGCCGCGAGCGCGCTTGGCCTGAAGAGCGGCGCGGGTCCGCGCGCGGATGAGGGCCCGCTCGTACTCGGCGGCGCCGTCGAGGATCTGGCGGAGGAAGGCGTCTGCCGGGGTGTCGCCGTTGGCCACGCCGTCTGCGCACGCCACGCGGGCGCCCGAGGCGCCGATGGCGCGTTCGATGGTGGCGGCAACGTACACGTCACGGGCCAGCCGATCGCGCTTGGCGATGACCAGGACGCCGGCGACGTGGGCGCGCAGCTCGCCTAGGGCGGCCATCAGGCCCGGCCGGTCGGCCAAGTCGCTGCCGCCGCTCACGCCGGCGTCGGTCGTCCAGGCGGCCACGGTGACGCGCTCGCGGGCGGCCCAGGCTTCGATGGCGGCCCGCTGCGCCTCGGGCCCGAGCTTCTGCTCGTCGGTCGATACGCGGACGTAGGCCACGGCCAAGTGGGGATTGCCGGCGCGGTTCTTCTTCATGCTCCATGAGTATACACGGAAGTTACCGTATCCGCCACTTTGGAGTCTAATGTACACACTCCGAACGGTGTGTGTACAGGCACGGGGTGGCGTGTCTTCCCGGAATCTGGCAACATGACCCATGGCCATGGAGCTAAAGTCTTGCCGATCTGATGCGAGAAGATGGCGCTGAGGGCGCCGCTTGGAAGGCTGTTATGGGATTCATCAAATGCCCTGCATGCTCCGTGACCTTCAGCGATTCTCGGAGTAGTTGTCCCTCGTGCAGTCGGCCGGCTCCGAAGAGCAGTGCCAGGCATCAAGCTGCACAGGCAAGCTCGGCTCTACTAATGGTCGCCGCGGCATGCCTGCTCGTCGGGTGCGTGGCAGATCACAACACGTTCGGCTGGATCGCGGACCCGAACGAGCCGGGGAAGAACGATGAATGTGCTGGAGACGCGACGGCGCTCTGCCGCGATGGCTGGTGCAGCTTTAGTCGGGAATGCAGCGGGACGTGCTCCAGCCACGGAGGCGTCAAGACGTGGCTGCCGGGGGCTCCAGCTGAATGCCGGCCGATTCCTCAGACAGCGACAACAACAGTGAGCACGGGCACAACCACTACAACGACACGCCCATCGAATTGCTTGCCCTGTGAGTCTTCGATTTTGGTGGCGGGCCCGTGCCCGCCGGGCTATCGCTTCCGCTGTGAGGATGGCATGTGTAGCTTGGCGTGCAACTCGCAGGGCGCGTGTTCGTCTCACGGCGGCATCGCCGAACGGCTGCCCTGTAGCCTAAAGGCGAAGGGTGAAGATGCCACGTCCGGCTCGGTCCTCTCCACTGGTCCGGCAGCCGGCCGCGTGTTCCTTACCTCGACGCATGGCGCAACGCAGTTCGAGGTATCCGAGGATCGCCTTGCCCTTGAAGGAGCTACAACAGAGCCGCTTGCATCAATCTCTTACGGGACAAGCGCAGGAGCCACGGGGTACCTGTCCTCTACTGGAGCGTTCACCACGAGCGTGCCTCTTGCTCCAGGTGAAAACCGGATCGCCATCGTCGGCCGAGACTTCCGTGGGGAGCCGACGGTTCTTCTGCTCGAGGTCTCTCGAGTGCTCCCACCGTTCGAGCGCGAGTTCGAGGGCAAGCGACGACGTTGAGTACCGGAGATCGGTCACGTCGCGGTGCTTTCCTCGGCCGGTAGCTCGTCGAGGTCGTCGGGACTTCTCGGGTCGTCGTCGTCGGCAGGCGCGCGGACGTCATCGCCAGCATTGGCGTCGTCGGGGTCGACTCCGTGAGGCGGAGGGCCCAGCAGCGAGTCACGAACGGAGAGCTGCTCTCGGGGGCCGGGCGGCTCAGCGGTCACGCCGGCCAGGCTTTCCAGCCCATAGGCCAAGCGCAGCTCTCTGGCCACGCGAACGAACGCGGCGGACAGGGCGGCGAGTTCGCGCGCGTCCGGGCCGCCGGCCAGCCGGCTGACGATGGCGCCGCGCAGTCGGCGGGCGAGCCGGGCGTTGCCGTCGTGAATACGCTCCCGCTGCCGGGCGTACTTCGCGGCTCGCTGCTCCCGGGCGGCGCGCTCGATGTCGGCCTGGAACCGTTGCCGCTTTGTCGGCCAGTCGTTGCCGGTTGACCAGCGGGCCACGGTTCGAAAGGGGACGCGCCACTTCGCGGCGAGCTCGCGCAGCCCGATTCCCTCGGGGCTCTCGACGTACTCGGCCTCGGGCGAGGGGTACGGGCAGGAAGCGGGCGGGGTCGGTCGGCGCATGGGCCTAGGGTAGGTATCCTCGTTCGAAAGATACTACCACGCGAAGACCACGCGGGATGCCGGGGCGAGGCAGCAAGGCGGCGGTTCCCCGGTGCCAGGCGCAGGGAGGGCCGCTCACGACGACTGGCGCTCCGTCTGCGGGGCGTCGGGGCTCCGTCGATGCCGTCCACAAGCCGGGGAAGAAGGGCGAGAAGTAACGCGAGCGCGTCTTTCTGCTACATGTCTTTGATCATGTCTTGCAGCTCACGCGATTGCTCTCGACGCACCTCGGCGTCCGTCCACTTTTCGGCGACGGCCTCGGGAGTCGTCTCGCCGGGCGCGGGTGGCAGCGGTCCCCAGAAATCTAGGAGTCGCGTTGCGGCCGCAAGTCGGGCGCGCCAGTCTGGGGCGAAAAGAAGCGCGGTCAGCGTGTCCAAGGCAGAGACGCGCGCGGCCTCCAGCCGGTGACGTTGCTCCGCCCACAGTTCGGCCCGGCGGTTCTGGAGCTCGGACGCGAACACTGGATCGTGGTTCAACCATTCGCTGACGGTCTGGCGCGTCACGCCAGCAGCTGCAGCGGCATGTGTCGCAGCTCCCCCCGAGAGCAGGCAGGCTAGCGCCGCCTCCTTTGGTCCGGTCAGCTCGGGTGTCGCCTTTCGTCGACTTTCGTCGGGTGCGGCGCTCACGTCCGCCATTCTACCGCACCGGGCCAGTACAGGACCGGCAAGGTTCGGCGGCTCCAGGGGTGCGCCAGGGGTGCAAATGACTCAGAATCTACCGAAAAGGGCCCAAGATTCGGGACGGTCTGAAGTGGCTTCATTACAGCATCATAGCAGGAAAGAGACGTTTTTTAGGGCACACGAAGCCGTGATTCGTAATCAGCAGGTCGTCAGTTCAATCCTGACCGCCGGCTCCAGCTAGCCCCCAGGGGGCGGCCTTCGAGCGCATCGTTCTCCAGGTGCCGGGGGATAGTCGAGGCACGCTCAGAACACTTGCGCGCCTTTTTCGGGACCTTTTGGCAGATGGGTTACCAATCGGCAAGGTTTCGCCTGCCTGGGCTGGAGCAAGTTCGGAGGGCATGGTACGTCCTTTAGATGAGGCGTCTGGGAAGCGTTGCGTCCTCGCCGGCAGGGAGCGCGGGACGGACAGACGAACACGTCGATCATGCGCAGGCGCGCCTCGAAGAGAGACAGCATGGACCCAACGGCCACACCGGCGGCATCGCCGAGCTTGGTGAGCGCAGCTGACTCCATCGCACGGCCAGGTGCTCCTCCCGTTACGCACAAGGTCCTGCTTGTGGACGACGATGCCGACATCCTCGAGATCCTTCGAATGGTGCTCGTCGCGGAAGGCTACGAGGTCGTCGCCACTGCGCTCTCGAGCGAGGTCGTGACGCTGGTCGAGTGTGAGAGGCCCGACGTCGTCCTCCTCGACGTCGCGATGCCGGGCATCGACGGCTTCGAGGTCTGCAAGCGCCTCAAGGCCAGGGCCTCCACGAGCGAGGTCCCCGTGATCTTCCTGTCCGCTCAGCACCGAAACGCCGAGGTGATTGCGCAGGGCCTCGAGTGTGGCGGCCACGACTACGTCACGAAGCCGGTCCAGAAGCCGGAGCTGCTTGCGCGAATCCGCGCCGCGCTGCGGATCCGGCTCTACGAGAACGAGCTCTCCCTCAAGAACGCCCACCTCGAAGAGTTGAACGACCAGCTCAAGCGGCTCCTCGAGCGTCACGAGGAGTACCTGGGGATGGCGAGCCATGACCTGAGGGCACCGCTGATGTCGCTCGTGGGGTACTCCGGGCTCCTCATGGACGGCGCCTACGGTCCGGTCTCCCCCAAGCAGGTCCAGATCATCCGCCGGTTCCGCATCCTCGTGAGCTACATGAGCTCCATCGTCGCCAATCTGCTCGATCTGGAATCCCTCGAGCGGGGCTCGCTGCGACTGTACATGCAGCGCGAGGACCTGGCGAGCATTCTCACGGAGGCGATCGAGCTCCACGGGCTCGCCGCCGATGAGAAGGAAGTATCGCTCGCCCTGGAGGCCGCCCCCGGGGCAGAGCTGCCGATCAACGCCGACCGGAACCGGATGGTCCAGGTACTGAGCAACGTGATCGCCAACGCCATCAAGTACTCCCCGCCAAAACAGCCGGTTCGGATTGCGCTCCAGCGCCACAACGGCCGCGCCTTCGTCCGGGTCGCCGACCGCGGCCCCGGAATCCCGCTATCGGAGCGCGAGCGGGTCTTCCAGCCCTTCTTCCAGGGCTCCAACCGCCCGAGCAACGGCGAGAAGGGCGCCGGCCTGGGACTCTGCATCGTCAAGCAGCTCGTCGACCTGCATGGCGGCCAGGTACTGATCCAGGACGCCCTTGGCGGCGGCACCTGCGTCGAGATCGACCTCCCCGTCTTCGCGACCGACGACAGTTCGTGACCGCCGGGTGAATGGCGAAGCCCGGGAAATCCCGTGGCGTCTACCTGGTCCGGGTTTTCGAGAAAACCCAGTACAGGTAGACGCCAAGGGATTTCCACAGCGCGCCGCTAGGGCTTCGTGATGCGGGTGATTCGCGAGCCGGGGGACATCGGGAAGCGCGTGCCGTCGGGGTTCTGGACCCAGAACCAGTTCTTCGGGCCCCAGTGGAAGTAGTCGTTCCCATCGGCATCACGGTTCTGGGACGGGGGCGCGGGCGCAGCCCGCCGGTAGCCGGGCGGCACGAGCTGGGTGAGTGTGGCCCCTGGAACGATGTCGCGGGTCGCGGTGGAGTCGCGCTCCTTCCAGGCGACGCGCCAGACCTCGCCTGCGGGCGGACCGTCCAGCTTCTTCCCGGGAACGAAGTCGGACGGCGGGCTCCACGCGGCCGGCTTGAACGGGCCGTAGACCGGCGCGGGTGCCGAGGCACCCACCTGAGGTTGCGGCGCTGCCACGGCCGAGGATGCCTCCCCTGCGAGCTGCATGGGCGCCTCCGGAGCGGGCGGCTGGTCCGCACTCGCCACCTGCTGTCTTGCGGGCGCCGGCGATGGGGGCTGTTGCTCTTGTCCGACGGCGCCCTGCTGGGGCTGCTGCCCGGCGGTTGCGTCCGTCCTCGTGGATGCGGAGTCTGCGGCCTTGCTCGGCATCGGCTTCGCCACACTCGCCGGCTTCTTCGCCGATTTGCCGCAGCTCGACAGCATGCCGATGAGCTGAGTCAACGGCGCCAGCAGTGCGCCTAACGAGGCGATGAGGCCAACCATCGCTGCGCCTCGGATGTTTCGGGATACTCTCACGTTGGGCCTCCTGTGGTCGTGGGCAAGTGTTCGGTGCGCCCCGTCCTTTCCACGGCCCGTGCCAGGACGTGAAACTCCGCATCGAAACAGAAGTCTGCTCCACGCGACGGTCGGCCGGTCGCGAGCATTCCTGCCGCCTCCCGGCAGGATTCCTTCCGCCGGACGGCTACCCGGCCTTCTTTGCGGCCGTGCTGCCGCCCCAGGCCGACTGGACCTGCTCTCGCAGCTGCAAGTAGGCTCCCGGGTTGCATCGGAGGAACTTGCGGAAGCTCCAGAGCTCAAGCTGATAGCCCGTGACGCGCGAGGCTGCCCGGAACTCGTACCGTGACGGCGTCCCTCTCAGAATTCGCGTCGGGTCGCCCGCGAAGCCGCCCCGGCCAAGCCTCCCCACCTCGCGTCCGCCCTCCAGCACCACCAGCTCCCCGGACTCCACCAGGAGCGGATCTCCGCCGCTCCTCTCGCCCGCCGCGAGCTCGACCGTCGCCATCTGGGTCTCCAGCTGATTCTTCTGGTAAGCCGTCAGAGTCGAGAAGACGGGGCTCTCGCCCAGCAGCTCCCAGCTTGGCAGGTCGCGCTGGCGCACGAGGCGCAGGAGCCGCTCCCGGATGTCCGTGCTCCGGATCAGGTGCACGAACTGCATCCGCGTCACGACCAGCACGTCGACGTCCGTCTTGGCCACGACCCCCGCCGTTCGAGGCGTGCCGAGCAGCGCCGCGTGCTCGCCGAAGTAGTCGAAAGCCGAGAAGGTCTTGCGTTCCCGGCCGTCGACCCAGACCCCGGCCAGCCCCGACAGGATGATGAAGAACTCGTCGCTGACCGCGCCCAGCTCGATGATCGTCTGGCCTTCCACGTAGCGCCTTCGCGTCGCCATCTGCAGAAACTCCGCGGCGCGCCCCACGGGAAGCTCCGCGAAAATCTCCACGCGCGACATGGCGTCCAGCATCGCGATGGCCTCCTGCACGGGAAGCGCTTCGGGCGACAGGTCACGTGTTTCCTCGAGCCCTGTCGGCGCCACCTTCAGTCCGGCTTCCGGCGGCACCGATTTCTGGGCCACGTGCACCAGCAGCATCCGCTTCTTGATCTCCTCGCCGAGCGAGGCCAGCTGCTCCACCGGCGTGTGGATCGGCGGGATGCCGGCCTCGTGGAGGATCAGGTCGTGATGCCAGGGGAAATCGATGAGTGCGTCACGCCGCGCCGTGTCGAGCACGCCTTGCTCGTAGAGCGCCAGGATCGAGTCGGGTTTGTTCAGGGTGTCCGAAGGGTAGATGAGGCTCTTTCCGCGGAGCGAGAGCTCGAATCCGACACAAGGGATGGAGTGGAGTGAATAGCGGAAAGTCGCCTCGGCGCCGTGCAGGTAGAGAGGCTCGCCGGCGCGCACCGGGACGTAGTCGAAGAGGTCCCTGAGCGCGTCCGGGGCGATCCCGGTCACGGCCGCGTACTTCGTGACGAAGCCGTTCATCACGGTGGGGGTCGTGTAGAGCGTGACACGACCTTCTTGCATGATCTTCTGAAGGGCGCCTGCGTCATGGTCGGCGTGGCAGTGCGTCAGGATGAGCGTGTCGAGCTGCTTGGGGTTGACGTCGTAGCCGGCCAGCCAGTCCTCCCAGTCGACCGGCGGATCGACCATCACGCCCTTGCCGTCGATCCAGACAATGAAACCGCTGGTGCGGTTGCCCGGGTCGAAGCCGTGGCCGCTGCCGATGACGCTGACACCCAGGAGCGGCCCGCGGAAGGCTCGCAACGGGCCGCGCTGCTCCACGATTCGCGACGGCAGGGGTGGATCGCCCGCCCAGCGGTGCGTCACGGCGCCACGCTCCAGGACCGCGATGCCGCCGTCGGGCTCGAGGGCCACTTCGACGCCATCGGCAATGGAGGCCCGTCCCGTGGCGTCGTCGAACTCGCGAAAGTCGAAGAGATCCTCGAGCGTCATCGGTTCGCCGCCGCGCATCGGATTCCTGCGGAAGTACGCCAGCTCGGCGCGCAAGTCCGGTCGACCGGGCGCTCCAGCCGCCGAGAACTCCTCTTCGTCGACCGCTGCCGGGCCGAAGAGCGAGATCGACATCAGGGTCTGCAGCATCGGGCGCTGCGAGCGACGGCAGGCCACGCGCGTACGCGCCTTCTTGATGAAGAAATTGAAGTACGCGGGGAACTCGAGCTCGGCGATGTTGATCCCGCGCTCCGCCGAAAAGAGCCTCTGCGGCACCACGAAGATCGACGGGACGCCGCTCGGCATCACCATGGTGTCCTTGATCGTCTCCGGCACCGAGCCGAACTGGATCCAGCCCGCGGAGCTCGGCAGCAAGACACCGCCGCGCGGCAGCACCACCGGCTTGTCCGGCTGCGTCACGGCGAGCTCTCCGCCGGAGGCTCGGCCTGCGTGGCGGTCCCCGCGGGGCGCCTTGCCGCCGAGCCCCTCAGCGCCGAGGCGCTCATCTGCATCACGGCCAGCACGACGCACAGGAGCACGACGACCGCTGCAACGGCCGCGGCTTGCGGCGAAATCGACAGCGGCCGCTTGCGGAAAGCGCGCGCATCGAGCCCGTCGCTCGTGAAGGTCGGCTGGTAGACCGGCCGGTGGACCCCGCTCTTGCGCCCGGGCGTCGCTGGCCCGCTCCCCTGCGAGCGCGAGATGTCGGCCAGCCGGGCGCCGTCGTCCTCGTGCCAGGGGCTGCGGCCCAGCAAGGAAGAGTTCGGGTCGAAGGCCGGCGGCGGAACCTCCCGGGACGGGGCCAGCAAGACTGCCGACCCCGCCATCGCCGTGAAGGCCGCGGTCTTCAAGTTGTCGCGAAGTCTGCCCGCCAGCTCCTTGAATCGAGGAAGCGTCGCCATCCGCGTCCCCACCAGCGCCATGTCCTCCAGTACAGCCAGCGCTGCAATCGTGCCTGCCACATCGCTGCCGTCGCGCAGAAGCGGCAGCAGGAGATCCACGCTCGATTCCGAGCCCTGGTTCCAGAGCAGCTTTGCAGCCGCCGCCCGCAGGCGGCCGTCGCCCGACTCCGCGAGCTCGCGGACCCGTGCCTCGTCGGCAGCCGCGCCCCCCGCGTCGAAGGCCTCCAGCAGAGCCAAAAGCTCCTCCGAGTCGCGCGACTCCACGAGCCGGCCCGATAGGTACTCCCGTGACGCGGCCGTCCCGACCCGCGCCACCGCCGTCAGCAGCGCCACCGAGGGACCGCCCGATACCGCTGCCCGGCCCGCTGCCGCGATCAGCGCTTCCGAGACGCGGCTGTCCCCGGCGGCCCCGGGCCGCCCCAGGATGCTGGCGACCACCGGCGTCAGCCGTGGCTCCACCTTCTCGAGGAGCTCCGTGAGTCGCTCCCGCACGCTCTGGGTGAGCTCGTAGGTCGCGAAGCTCGTCACCGCCTGGTGGCGCACCTGCGGGTCCGGGTCCCTGGCTGCGAGGTAGGACAGGACCTCCAGCGAGGCCCGTCCCTGGTAGTACCCCAGGCAGTAGGCCCCTTGCGACCTGAGCTGGCCGTTAGACGACCGTATCAGGCTCTTGAGCGACGCCGCCGCCGCCGACTCCTGCCCCATCAGTGAGGCGAGCAGCGCGCTGACCGCGGCCTCGGGGTCGCTCGAGTCGAGCCACGGAGCCGCCAGCCGGGCCAGCTCCGCCGGGTCGATCTGCACGCTTTGCAGCGACTGCAGCGCTCGCGCGGCCACCGTCGGGTGGAGATTGCCCTCGAGCGCGCGCCTGAGGAACTGTGCCGCGGCCGGGCCCTTCACGCTCCCCGCTGCGCGCACAGCGGCCTCGCGAACAGACGGATGGTCGCGCTCCATGAAGATCGACTCGATGCTCGCCAGAGCGGCGGGGTCTCTGAGGCGGCCCAGGGACTGGAGGATCTGCAGCGCCGTCCACCCCGAGCAGCGCCGCGAAAGCCCCGCGAGCACGTTTCGGGCCCCCAGCTCCCGGTGCCCCTCGAGCGCGGCGGCCACCGAGGGGTGCAGCTCCTCCGTCCCTCGCTTGGCGAGGTTGGAGAGAAGCTCCAGCACGGGCGCATAGGGCGCCAGCCCCAGCGCCACGATGGCCGCGGAAAAAAGCGGCGTTCCCTCCAGGTGCGAAACCAGGCGCACGAGGTAGGCTTCCTTTTCGGCCCGGCAGTGAGCGGCCGCCGCCACCAGCATTGCCGGCAGCGCCTCCGCGCCCTGGCGAGCCGCCAGCTTTCGCGCCGAATCGGCCACGGCGCCATGCGGGATGCGCGCCAGCGTGCGCCACGCCCGGCTCCGGGCCTCGGCCGGCAGCCGCGGCAGGTAGTCGAGCAGCGCGTGGACCGCGGGTTCCAGCAGGTGCACGGCGCTGCGCGCCAAGGCGTCCGTGTCGGGAAGCCGTTCGCTGGGCGGGCCGCCGGGCACCGCCTTCCTCTTGATCCCCGAGACCAGGTCCTGGGGGCGGAGCATGCGCGATGCCATCGGGTCGCCGCTGGGGACGTAGTGCCCCTCGAGGTGGCTCGGGTAGAACCGGTGGAGCGAGCTGGAGCCCTGGATGGCGGCGCCGGGATCTTCGGAGGCCGCGATGGTCTCCAGCGCTTGCATCACGCGTCCCGAATCGAAGTACGGAACCAGCCCCTCCAGCTCGCGCGCCACGTAGCGGGCAATCTGGGGCTGCTGCGCGGGGAGCAACGAGAGAAGCCGATCCTGGTACCTCACGCCGGATCCAGTATCACTCGCCTCCCCGGGCGGCAAGCCGAATCGCGGAATCTACGTCAGCCTCGTTGCCATTCGGGCTGCCTTTTGTTATCCTGCGCGGCTTCGCTTTCGACACAACAATAGGAGGAGTCGGGCTCATGCGTTCATTCATCCTGTCCATCGGTCTCGCCCTGGGGGCGGCGCTGCCGTGCATGGCCGCGCTGGGAGAGGTCACCATCACTTCGGCCTACGTCATCACCGACCGCATCGGCGAGGTGCGCGGCAAGGTCGCCTTGAACGGGCTGCCGGGCGCGCTCGTCACGGTCAAGAACGGCAACGCGGCCTACTCGACGGCCACGGACGCTGCCGGAAACTGGACGATTCTTCTGGCCTTGCGCTCCAACAACGTCGAGGCGACGGCCAGGACGCTGGACGGGCAAGCCGGATCGCCGGCCAAGTCAGAAGCCGCAGTGGCAGCAAAGGTCGCGATGGTCCCGCCCGCCGCGCCGGAGCTCTTCTCGCTCACGAAGGGTATCCTGGGCGGCGAGAAGCCCGCCAACGCCGCCAACGTGGCCCGACTGGCCAAGCTGATGGACGACGCCATCCTGCACGCCGGCGGCTGGGAGTACGACGAGCGGATGCTGCTCCTGATGCTGGGGTGCGTCGGCCGCATCGTCGACACCGTCGACACGGCGCCGCAGTCGGAGCAGGCCCAGATCCGAGCCCAGCTCAGCGCGCTTGGCAATCTGCTCTACAAGGGCGTCGTGCGCGGCGCGCTGGATCAGAAGCCGGACAGCGCCGGCCGCTGATCGCGGACGCCATCGAGGCACCCGTCAACCTTGCGCGAGCGTCGCTCGGCCGCTCGGGTTGCCGGGTGCTTCTTCATTCCTCGGCAGAGACTCCCAGGTTTCGAGCCATGACGGCTCGCATCTGAGCCACATAGGCCGGGATCTCGTCCTCGGTCCAGCCGCGGGTGTCGATGGGCGGGTCGATGATGATGTCGAGGGTGCCCTGCCTGAGCTCGAAAGTGCGAGTCGGGAGAAGATCCCCCGAATTGAGGATGGTGATCGGCACGAGCGGGGCGCCCGTGGCGATGGCCAGGTAGAACGTGCCCTTCTTGAACGGTTGGAGGCCGACGACTGACCGGCGGCGGCCTTCCGGGAACATCACCGTGCACATGCCGTCCCGGATCTTCTCGACGGCATGCTCCAGGGACTGACGCGCGCCGACGCGCTCCTGTCGCTTGACGAAGACCTGGTCCGTGAAGATTGCCAGCTGCCCGATGAACGGGTAGAGCTTGAACTCGCTCTTGACGACGTAGAACATCGGCAGGCCCCTCAGGATGTAGGGAACCGAGAAGATGTCGAGCAGCCCCTGGTGGTTGCTGACGTAGATGGCTGGCGTCCTCGCCCGCAGGTTCTCCTGGCCTTTGACGCGGAGCTCGATTCCCAGCAGCCAGAGATTGAGCTTCGCCCACCAGGGCATCCAGTACCAGATGAGGAAGTCCCTGCCCCGTTTCGTGAACAGGAAGAGGAAGCCGGCGGCGCCGTAGACGGCGAGAGCCGCGAAACAGAGCAGAGTCCGGACCATGACTTCGGGACGGCTCGGATTGCGGACGGCCGCGGCCGCCGTGCTCAAAGCTCCGTTCATGCCGCGCGTCATCGTAGCGGACGGCGGCCCGAGAATCGAGGGGCGGCTACTCGGCCGGCAGGGCAAGGGCGAAGTCGTCGGAAAACGGGTCCAGGCACCGGAAGCCCGGCCGGCCGACCGGACGACTGCCAGGTTTCAAACGGGCTTCCGGAGCCAGTCCCCGTTTTCCGCCTCCGGGCTCGAGGCTTTGCCGGGATCCTGACTCGGCCGGCAGGGCGTCGGCAAAGTCGTCGGAAATCAGGTGCAGGAACCGAATTCCTCCTCCGCTACTCCGACTCTGTCCGTAGCCCTGACGTTCTTACTCGGCGGGGGCGGGGAGGGGAGCAGCCGGGGTGGCGCGCCCCAGGAGGTGGAGGGTGTAGGCGCCCAGGCCCTGGAGGGCGGCGAGGAGGACGAAGACCTGACCCAGCAGGGGGAACATGAAGGCCATCGCGAAGAGGAGGGCGCCCAGCACGGCCTCGTGGAAGGGGAACCGCTGCACGGACTCGAAGCGCCGGGCTACCAGGCGACCGATGGCCGCGACGCGACTGATGAGGCCCTTGAGGATGCCGAAGAGGAGCATGACGATCAGGGCCAGGCCGAAGAGCTTCAATGGGGGAGCGTGCATCATCGCCAGGCCGAAGAAGAAGGCGAATGCGGCAGTCGCCACGCCGATCGCCAGCGACTTTCGGGGGGAGTGGTCGGCGATGTCGGCGAGGGTCTCGAGCTCGCCGCGCGTGGAGTCGGCGGCCTGGGCGAGGATGGTGAAAGCGGTAAGGCCGATGCCCGCTGCGCCGACCAGCAGGAAGATCTGGATCAGCCCCAGGAGCGAGCCGACCGCGTGGAGCGGGCCGCCGTGCGGCGGGGATGGGGGCGGCGGCGGGACGTCCGCCCAGGCGGAGCCAGCGGTGGCGAGGAAGAGCGCTGCGAACAGGAGTGCGCGAGTCATGACGGGAACCTCCTCCCGGGCCTGGAAGTGCGGGGGCGGCTCGGGCCCAGGACGAAGAGCCCGCCCACGATCAAGGTCAGCGTGAAGAGCGAACCGGATGTAGCCGAAAGAGTCGCAAGGTCCGTTGGAACCAGTGAGAGGGCCGGCGAGACGGCCGCGAGGTGCCAGCCCGAGTCCGCGGCTGCGAGAGCGGGGCCCGAAGGCGCCAGCTCCAGGAGCGGGCTGGCCAACGTCGATCCCAGGCCACGCAGGGTGCGGAGAGTCTCCAGCGGCTCGGGCCATCCGGACGGGGTGGCGCCGCTCCAGGTGGGCGGGGAGAGGACTGCCGCGGGCAGCCCGGCCGTCCATCCGCTGGCTGTCCGCGCGGCGGTCTCGAGCCAGCTCTCGGGCACGAGCGCGGCAGCCACGAGGCCCAGGCAGGCCGCCAGCGCCGCGGCCAGGGCAGAGATTGGCCGCGGGGGCGAGCGGTGCGGCGGCCGCGGCCCAAGCGACGGCCCGGCCGTCCGGGGGGGCGCCGTCGAGGCGACCCGCGTTCGCCAGTCCTGGGTCAGGCGTCGCGCGAGCTCCTCCGGAGCGGGCTCTGCCGTTCGCAGGAGAGCCGCGTCCTGGGCGGCGCATTCCGCCGCGAAACGCCGGCACGCGTCGCAGTCGCGCAGGTGGTCGGCCAGCTCGCGTGGGAGCAGCGAATCCGCGGCCGCCTGGGCGCGCGCCCAGGCCTCGGCTGGAAGCGACGCCAGCTCGAAGCGGCAGCGCCTGCAAGGCGTTCCGCTCATGGCCGCCCCCCGTCGCTCCAGGCTCGCATGAGCTCCCGGGCCCGGAAAAGCAAGGTCTTCACCGTGCCGGCGGGGCAGTCGAGCGCCTGAGCGATCTGCTCGACGGAGAAACCCGCATCCACCCGCAGCGCCATCGCCGCGCGGTAGCGGGGCGGCAGCCGGTCGAAGGCGATGGCCAGCTTGCGGTCCAGCTCCCGCGACTCGACGGCGTGCTGGGGGGAGGGTTCCTTCGCAGCGGCGGTGCGTCCGAGCTCCGAGGGGTCGCTCGGCAGTTCCCGCAACCGCGAGCGCCGCGCCGCGTTGAGGCAGAGGTTGGCCAGGATCCGGTAGAACCAGGGCTCGAACGGCTGTCCCGCGATGAAGGCGGCCCGATGGACGTGGACCTTGAGGAAGGCCTCCTGGACCATCTCGAACGCCGTTTCCCGGTCTCGCACGATCCTCCTCGCCAGCGCCCACGCCGGGCCCTGGAGCCGCCGCACCAACTCCTCGAACGCCGCCGGATCTCCGGCCAGGGCCCGCTCGATCGGGAGCTCGCCGTCAGGGGCCTCCGCAACCGGGAGCTCTCGTCGATCGGTCATCCGTTCACCTGCGGGGCCCACCAGCCTCCCATACAGGCGAGGGCCACCCGGGTTTCAAAAAAGATTTGCCCGCTTCAGGCGCTCGGCAGCGACATCCGGACGAGCTTTGCGACCAGCACTGCCAGCGGGGCGCCGTGCAGGAACAGATCGAACACGTCGATGGGCCGCCTGAGCTGACCTGCCGCGAGCATCTGGAGCTTCTCCAGCAGGTGCGGCTTCGGTGCAAACGGCGCCGCCGCCAGCATCAACGCCACGAGGGCCAACGGCGCCAGCGGCACTTGATCCAGCCACTTCACGGCTTCGCCCGCCGGCGGTATCGGTCGAGGTTGGCCTTCGGGATGTCGCGGTCGGGGATCTGCATGAAGGTTTCGATGAGGCTTCTGGGGGTCTGGACATCGCCGCGGTGGACCGCTTCGCCTGCCTCGCCGGCGGTGGCGGGCAACGGATGCTTCGGAGGCGGGGGCGGCTTGTCCGGGTCGGGGCTTTCGGGGACGGCGTCGGCGCCCTCGCGCGCGGCGTTGCGGAGCTTCTCCATTCCGTCCCGGATCTTGACCATCTGATCCTTGATGAGGTCTCTCTGTTCGGCCAGGAGCCGGGCCTCTTCGGGGGGCAGCAGGTAGGGCGGCGGCAGGCGCTTGACGAGCCCCATGGCCTGGGCCCGCATCAGCCCCAACTTTCGATTGAGCTGGCGGACCTCCTCGAGGCGCGGGTCGTCGGGCTTCACCTCGCCGCCCTTGCCGAGCGCATCGAAGAGCTGGCCTTGCAGGTCCAGCAACCGCTCTTCTCCCGCAATCTGGTCCTTCTGGAGCCGGATCAGAGCCTCGGCGGCGTGCGGGTCGAAGGGTGGTCGCTCGGGCTTTGGGGGGCGCGGCGGTCGCGGTGGTCCGGCCGGGGCGCCGGTCTGATTCTGGGCGTGGAGCCAGCCGGCCGTGAGCATCGCCGCGAGGGCGAACGCAGCCAGACGCTTCCAGGCGGTGTCGGCGACGATCGGTTTCATTCGCTCAGGGGGCCGGCGTCGAGCGCTGCCCGGCTCCATCGAGTACAGCATACGCGCCAGGGGCGTCCCGCGTTGCACCGAACTGGAGAGGCAACGATCATTTTCCCCACCTGGATCGCAACAGGACATTGAGCCGCTTCGGGAAGATGAGCGTCGCCACGTCGACGGTGGTCTTCTCGACCTCGCCTTCCTTGCGGTCGGAGCGGACCTTGACCGCCGCCTGGAACCAGAGCTGCACCGGCTCGACAGCCGCGGCGAGGGGCGTGGCCGGATAGTAGGCCGCGGCCGGGCTGCCCCTGGGTTGCAAGCCCAAGGCGAGCTCGAAGCTGCGCAGGCGAGGCATGGAAAAGTACTTGGTCTCGTTCTCCAGACCGCCCTCGCGCTTCACGGTGCGCCGGGCGGGGTAATAGGTGTAGCTGACGGCTTTGAGGTCGCTCCCCCAGCGCTGGGTAAACCAGAGCTGGCTGGTCTCCTCGCCGCTGGTCTCGGGAGGCGTCGCCGGTGCGGCCGTGGACGGCACGATGCGCCCTGTGGAGTGCTGGAAGTCGAGCGCGGTCACCTGGGGTGACGCTCCTCCTCGGATGAAGACGATGTCGTTGGCCTGGCCCTCCGGGAACTCCGTCCGCAAGAGGTCGCGCCTGAGTGTGAGCATCAGCACCGAGGCGTCGTAGACGCTGGTGATGGTGTCGTCGCCCTTGATGAAGCCGCGCCAGGTCCAGAGGAACATGCCGTAGCCGATCGCCATGATGAGGAGCAGGATGGCGCCGCCGACGATCATCTCGACGATGCTGAAGCCGGCCCTCGACAGGCGCCGGGTGAGCCCTTCGTCACATCGTCGGGAGGATGGCATCCTTCACCAGGACTCGCTTCATCGTCAGGGCTCGCGGAAAGCCGTTCAGGGTCCAGCGGATGGTAACGACGGCTTCGCGGCGCGTGGAGCCGACGCGGCGCACGGAGAGCTCACGCGAAAAGGTCGGCGGGAGCGCCGACAGGTGGAACCGGAATCCGCTGCCCGGGACCGTCTCCGCGCCGTCTGCCAGAGAGCCGGACTGAGTGGAGAGAGTGACTCCCGAAACCGGACCCTCCGGTGGCAGGGCGGAGAAGGGCAGGGCGTCGAGCTGCTCCACGAGCTCGCCGGCCAGGTTGGCGGCCTGCACCTCGTCGATGGTCGCCTGCGTGTCGCGGAACCCGGTCGTCATCAGGGTCACGAGCGGCACCAGCAGCACCGAAAGCACGACGACCGCCATCAGGATCTCGACGAACGTCATGCCCGTGTCGAGCCGCCTCACAGCCGCCACTCCAGCGCTCGATCGGCCATGTAGACGCGATAGAGCTCCTTGCTTTCGGGTCGCGTGGGGTCCAGGCGCGGGTCGAACACGACGCGGCCGCCCGCGGGGAACTCGTCTGCGGCGAGGCGATCGACGGCGAGCGAGCCCTCGAGCTCGAGCTCTCGCGACCGCAGCCCCGAGCGCAGCCGGCCCTTGAGGGCGACGAGGCTGGCCTGGATCTTCCCTCCGAAGGAGGCGACCACGTCCTTCTCCAGGGAGCAGAGCGAGAGCACCTGGTCGTCGGGCGTGGTGACGCGGTCGACGGTGATTGTCCCGGCGCAGAGCACAGCGCCTCCGTCGACGACTCTGAGCCCCTCGGGCAGCGACAGATCTCCCGAGGCGATGCGCACCACGCCGCCCAGTCTGAGCTGCGCGGTCGCATCGAGGAAGAGCTGTTTGAACTCCGTCTCGTCGGCGACCGTGACGACCGACTTGCGGTCGAAGCCGCTGCCGTCCACGCGGTTGAGGTCGCCCTTGAAGTGGGCGCTTTCGCCTTCGCGGCCCGGGATCTCGACCGAGGTGCCTGGGTTGGGGTAGTCCTCGGCGGGGTCGAACGCCTCCCGGTCCGGGGGGAACTTCCCCTGGCTGCGCATGTAGTCGGCCGCGGTGTTGTAGGGCTCGCGATCGACGAGCACGCTCATGTAGCGGGAGTAGGCCTCCCAATCGCCGAAAAGAGTCGAATAGTGCATCGAGTCCGGATCGAGTCCGATGGTGCCGCCGGTCGAGAGGTTGGGGATCTCCAGGGGGAGCGCGTCCGTCGTGTCGAGGTCGCCGAACTGCTCCTCCGGTACGGCCGCCAGCATGCGGACGACGCCGTCGCGGACGCCGTCCCCGTCTACGTCCACGGTGACGGCGCTATAGATCGGATAGGAGTGGAAGACACGCCCCAGCACGCGCGTGGGAGAGGGCTCGAGGCTCGAGCCGTAGAGGTGGAGCGTGGAAGAGCGCATGTTGGTCGTGGTGTCGAGGTAGAGCCGCAGCACGCCATCGCGGTTCATGTCCTGGGGGTCGTCGCGGGACTGGTCGATGGTGAAGTAGCCGTAGAGGGCGTGCTTGATCGCGAAGCGCTGCTGCTGGCCGGCGAAGGTGTGGGGAGTCTGGAAGAAGGGCGGCGGCGCGTCGTTCAAGAAGGCCGCCGGGCGCGAGGTGTCGAGCGCCAGGAAATTGTAGAAGTGGAAGTACTGGCCGAAGCGGTACTCGCCGCCGCTGGTCAGATTCAGGACCACCTCGCGGTCGCCGCCCAGGAAGATCCAGCCGTGCTTGTCGAGGTCGTCGTCCCCGCCCAGCCCCTCTTCGTCGGAGTAGACGACCACGGGGTGGACGTTGGCGCTGGCCGGTACGTTGGGGTCCGGGGAGCCGGTGATGTCGTTGGCGAAGCGGTTGTAGCCTGCGGCTGTCTCGTCGGTGGGGTCGGGGCTGCGCACGAAGAGCGAGAACTTGGAGACGACCGGGAGCGCCATGTTGACGATGCGGATCGGCCGACGTTCCACCACGGTCTGGCGGCTGCCTCGGTGGTAGCCGGTGCTGGTGATGACCACCGTCGCCGTCTTCTCGCCCGGGTCGCGGCCCTGCGAGAGATTGTCTGGGTCAACGAGCGGGCCGACAGCCTCGAGGGCGACCTTCACCTCGACGCCGGCGAGATCGCTCGCGGGGATGAACTGTTCCAGCGGCACGAGCCAGCCCTCGGGCATCGGCAGGGGAGCGACGCCTGCGGGTGGCGAGTCGAGGATTGCCTTCGTGGTGACGGAATTCGGATCGAGAATGGCCTGTCGAACGGAGTCGATGGCGTGGTTGACTCCGGATTCGGCGTGGCTCTGGGCCGAGAGGCTGAAGTAGATGAGGTGCGCCTTGACGTTCTGGTCCCGCACCATCGTGTAGAAGGTGAAGGCGAGCACGGCCATCACGGTGCCCAGGCCAAGGACCAGCCAGAGCACGACGCCCGAGTTGGCCGCGCGGCCTTGGGGGAGGGTGCGCACGATCCGATAGTTACCACCCGGCGAAAATCGTTGCAACGCCGCTGTCGGCCCGGGCGTATAACTCGTTCGGAATCCGGCGAGCGACCCCGAGAGCCGGGGGCGGGCCGGCAAACGTGCTGACGAGGAGGAAGAAGACCATGATGAAGAGGAGCCTTCTGAGCGCGGGACTGATGCTGCTCGCGGGCGCGGGTCTGCTCCTGGCGGAGCCGCCGGACGAGAACGGGGCGAACCCGGGCGACAGGCCGGCCATCGGCGAGCGGGACCGGCAGGGTGGCAACCGCCCGGGTCGCCGGCCGCACCCGCGTCGCCGAGGCGAGCAGGCGTCCGACCAGCAGGGGCAGGCCGGCGACGAGGCGAACCGTCCGTCGCAAGCGCTGCGCCACCGGTTCGCGCCGCGCCACTACTTCGGCGGCCACGGCGTGGCCCTCCAGGGCGAGGAAGCCGAGCTCGGCCATCTGGCCGTCGTCGAGGTCGTGAAGCCGAACATGCGCGCAGCCGACGGCCAGAGGCCGACGTCGCCGCCCGCAGGCGGGTTCGAGCCGCGCGTGGGCGGGCTCCTCAACATCGCGGGCAATGGCTTCTTGCTGGAGAACGTCCAGCTGACCTTCGAGGAGAGCTCCGGCGTGAAGCCGCGCGAAGACGAAGGCACCGGCGACGACGCCAAGCGCCATCCGCCGCTCCGCAAGGTGACCGCCATCACGGCCGACCTGGTCCGGCAACCCGAGGGCGAAGGGGACATCCGCGTGAAGGTGCGCCGCGCTCTGAAGACCGGCAAGGAGCTCGAAGGCGAAGTGGTCGGTTCGCTCGCCGGGAAGATCGTCGAAAAGACCGCCGCCCGCTTCCACGGCAAGGAAGTAAAGGTCCCCTGCTTCGACGGCACGGTCAAGCTTCAGGACAAGGGCGCCTGGCGTCTGTTGCTGCGGGTCTGGGCCGGTGGCCCGCCCAGGCCGCCGCGCCCCGGTGAGCCGCCGGCGCCCGAGCCTCCTCCAGGTGGTGAGCTTCCGCCCGAGCCGCCTTCGAGCGGCGAGGCCCCCGGAGCCACGGTCGAGCAAGGCTTCTGATCGGTCTTGGAACCCAGGAATCGGAACGCCCCGTTCGCATGAACGGGGCGTTTCGAGTCGGGGGGAGGCGAGCGGCGGTGCTCGGCCTCGTCAGGCGTGATGATAGTACTCGCGCAATCCCTCGAGGTTCTTGACCACGATTGCGCGGCCGCGCCGGGTGAGCAAGCCGGCGTCTACCAGGCTCTGGATCTTGCGCGTGATGACCACGCGCGCGCTGCCTAGCGCCGCCGCCAGCTCCCACTGCGAGAGGATCTTCGGGATCTCGATCGTTCCGTCCGAGGAGGGTCGCGACCAGCGCGTCAGTCCCACCAGCAGCTTGGCGAGGCGAGCCTCCAGCCGCAGGAAGACCAGGTCGGCCGAGAGGTTGATGCACCGGCTGCGGGACTCCATCAACGCTTGCATGACGATATGGGCGACGTCAGGTCGCCGCTCGAGCAGCCCCTGCCAGGACGCGACCGGGATCGTGATGAGCTTCGTCTTGCTGCGCGCCTGGGCTGTGCAGCCAGCTGCGGTCGGCGCGATCGGCTGGCAACAGAGCCCGAAGAGGTCGTTGGGCCCCGCGAGGCCGACCATGAGCTCCCGCCCATGATCGATCCTCAAGAGCTTCACGAAACCGTCGATCACGAGGTGCAGGCCCGCGGGCATGACGCCCTCGCGGTGAATAGGCTGGTGACGCGCGTAGGTCACCTCGCGGCAGGCCTTGCAGAGCGTGTCGAGCTGCTCGGGTGAAAGGCGGTGGAGGACCGGGTGGCTGGTCAGAATGTGTGCGAATCCCATACTCAGCCGCTTCCGCAAGAACGCGGCCAACGGTCGAAATGTCCGGGCAGGTTCAGCGGCTCGTCACTGGTGCCACAGGTTGCGAATCTCCGCCCACCGACCATGCCGGCTTGGGCCTGAGCCGCACGGTGACATCCAGCGGCACAGTTGCTCCGGCCGGGCACTGCAGCTCGAAGACATGCTCGCCCGCCAGCTCATGCCAGAGCCGCACCCGATGCCGGCCGGCGGGGATCTCGCCGATGTGGAAGGCCCCGTCGTTCCCCGTCACCGTGTTGTAGGGATTCCGGGCGACATGGATGTAAGAGGTCATCCATCGGTGGCCGGCGTCGCACTTGAGCACCAGGATCTCGGCGCCGGCGGCGCGCACCTTCACCTCATTGCCCTTCTGCGGTAAGCCTACGTTGAACCGCGTGTACATCCCCGGCAATGAGTACGCGTGAACGTTGTGGTAGACGGGATCTGAGTTCTTCACGAGGATGGAGCTGCCCGTCCAGGCCTGGGCCACGTGCGGTACGAAGACGCATGACTGCTGGTCCACCACCGCCATCGTCACGGCCGGTGTCGGCGGCTTGCCGGCGAGAATGTCCTCCAGGCTCACTACGCAGTTGGCCACGCCTCCCGCCGGGCCGACGATCGCCGATTCGTTCGGCTTCATCGCGGGGCCGCAGCCCGCCCGGTCCGCCGTGACCGGCAGCGGGGCCAGAGACGGCATCTCTCCCACCAGCCGGATGCGGCCGGTCAGCGTTGCGCCCTCGGCGACCGGTTCCACTCGGTAGCCGCCCGGCATCACTACCGGCTGGGCCGGACAGATTGCCCAGGCTCCCAACCAAACCCACGCCGCCACGAGAGAGATTCGAATTGGCCTCATGCGCTCCGGAGGCCGCAACCGACGTGCCATTGCCGGCTGGTCCGTCGGGCACCCGGGCGACGAATTCGCCGGTCATGGTGACGCTGGTGACTAACTTTGGGGCGGGTGGCACCCATCTTCCAGTGCGACATCCATTCGACTTGCGCCCTCGAGGAGGCCTCCCATGTCACTCTCCGCCGCCGGAAGCAGGCGATCCGCCCGACGCGGGTCCATCGTGGTCGTGATCATGATCGCGGTGGTGCTGGTCGCGCTGGGCGGCCTGGCCATGACCATGAGCACCAGCTTCGGCCGTACCGGCTACCACGAGAAGCTGGTCGCCGACTCGCGCTCCACGGCGCGCGCGGCCGTCGAAGAGGCAGCCCTCCTCATCAACAACGGCAAGCGCAACGTCGAGATCGACACGGCCGCCGGAACGGCAAAGCCCGTCGAAGTGCCACTCGCAGAGCTCGAGGGGGGCCGCTCGCCACTGGCCAGCCTGCCTGCCGACCAGCGCCCGAAGGTCTTCGTGAAGGCCTCCATCATCAACAACACGACCGGTCTCTATCGCGAGGGCGCGCGCCAGCAGATGGAGTCGATTCAGAAATTCACTCTTCCCGTTGCCGACCAGAAGGCCCGCGAGTTCTGGGAGCGGGTGGAAAAGGAGGGCCTCAAGGACAAGGATTCCGGCGCGGATCGCTCCGCCGACAGCCCCAACGCCTTCGTGGCCAACTGGGTCGATCGCGTCGGCGTCAGCGGCTGGAAACCCGGCTGGGAGCGTTACCCCGAGCCCGAGGGCGTGGACGCCAACGGCGTGAAGCAGTGGCGCTGGCGCGGCACTCCCCGGATGCCCGCGCTCAAGGCGGTCTGGGAGCTCTTCCACACGGCCTCCGGCTCGGTCCCCGAGGAGGGCGAGATGGTGCTCCCGGAGGGTCAGGAACCCCCCATCGTCATCGGCGACAAGCCCGGCAAGCCCTCCATCGACGACTTCAAGACCAAGTGGACCGAAGCCATCCGGTGTGTCTCCCAGGACGCCGCCAAGAAGGTCGAGGCCTGTGGCGCCAACCCGTCTCTGGCGATGGCCCATCTCGTCGGCGACCTCAAGATCGGAAAGGAGATCGCTTCGGGTGCAGAGGTCGAGGCGACCGCGGCCTTCATGCGGGACAACGTCATCGGGACCAACAAGACCTACCTGCTGGAGCTGACCAGCGCCATCGGCTACGAGGGCGCCCAGGGCCGGATGAAGGGCAAGACCGCCTTCCGGACCTACCGACTCTTCCAGAAGGCCGAGTGGGAGATGGCGATGAAGCGGATGGCTGCCCAGCTGGCCTGTGACCTGCAGAAGCAGGGACCGGCGTCCCTGTCGTCGCAGGACCTCGCCACGCTCTTCCCGCCCGATCCCAAGGTCGAGGAGCGCAACGAGCCGGTCCCAGGCAAGGACGGCAAGCCGACCGCCGCGCGCTACGACCCCAAGAAGATGTTCGACGACATCGTCTACGCCCAGATGCCCTCGACCGTCGGCGCGCGCCTCTATCCCTACGGCATCGCCTCGGTAGACTGGGACCCGGACCGCGTGGAGGCCAAGGATGCGAAGTAGGCCGGCCTTCACGCTGGTCGAGATGTTGATCGCGGTGGCGATAGGCACCGTCGTGCTCGCCACCGCGGTGGAGTTCCTGCGCGTCGGAAACAAGTCGGTCGCCACCACTTCCGACCACGCCATCGCCCGCATGGAGGCCATGAAAATCCACGAAGCGATTCGCGAGGACCTCGACCGGCTGGTCGTCGACGACGACCTGATGCACCTGGCCGTGCCTGTCACCTTGAAGGACAAGGGCGCCAAGCTGGAGTTCTACGCGCTGCACCACCGGGAGGTGTCCAAGTCGAAGGGCGAGCTGACGCTGGTCGGCCGGCCCATCGTCTGGACCTCCGAGCCAGCGCCCGGCGGCGGCCGTACGGTCCTGCGCAACGGGAAACGGTTCGCCGGGACGGGACTCGGCGCAATCGGCCCGGTCACGGACCTCAAGTTCGCGCCGCTGGACCGCAAGCAGGCCTGCGAGCTGCAGATCTCGCCCTACCACGCGCTCTGGGTGAAGGTCTACCCGCGAGGCGCCTGGGACAGGCGCAACCAGAAACTTGCCAGCGAGGCCAACGTGCAGGCGCGCCTGATCCACATGAGCCACATCGAGAGCCAGTACGCCTGCATGCTCACGATCAAGAAGGCCGGGCCGCCCGCCGGCGTCTTCACCAACCTGGACCAGCTGGACGACCCGTTCCAGACCTTCGACTGCCCCGACAAGGCCGCGCCGCCGAGTATCCCGCTCGATTGGGTGCGCCCGCTCGGGCTGGTCCGCTACGACAAGTCGGCGCCGTTCGACGACAAGGACGCCGATGAGGACGTGGAGCTCCCATGAATCCTAAGAGTGCCCGACTGGGCCAGACGCTGTTCGACGTGCTGATCGGCGCCGTGGTGCTGGCGATGGTGGCCGTCCCGCTGGGCCTGCTCCTCACTTCATCCAGCCGCTCGATTCGCTCCACCGACCTGGGGCGGGAGACGCGCCAGCTGCTGGAGGCCGTGATGCGGCGGGTCGAATCTACAGACCTCACGTTGCTCTGGGACAGCTATGGCGTGGAGCCCGAGTCGCCCGGCAGGCTGATCGGCAAGCTGGCCGAGTACACGCCCGGCGGCCAGGCCGGCCGCAACCCGCTCCTGCTGGATCAGGAGGTACTGCAGCGCCTGGCCGAGCTGGGCCTGGAGTGCACGCTGGAGTTCCGCTTCATGTCCCGCAAAGAGCTGGGCGTCGACGCCGTGAACCACCTCAAGAGCGACAGCGGCCTTCTGCACCTGCAGGCCGGCGTCGCCCGGCTGGTCGCAACCGGCAAGCTCGGGAGCCGTCCCTTCACCGAGGAGATCAAGAAACCGATCTACTGTCCGATGATCCTCGGCCGGCCGGGCCTGATGTTGAGCCAGTGTCCGGCCGTGAATCCTGCGTTGAGGGATGGGAAGTTCAAGAACTTTCCGTAGGATGAGAATCGAGAATCGAGAAGGCGGGAAGCGAGAAGGGGCGGCGCCGTCAAATATGCACGGATCCTTCGAAAGACCCTTTGCCTCCTGGATTCAGCACAAGCTTGCGAATGTCCTCAGAGCGGTCTACATCGGGGGTCCAGGGGGCCATTGGCCTCCTGGTGGGAGCTCGAGGGCAAGGCCCTCGATAGGACTCAGTACCTCCACCCCATGCCCCCCGTAGAGAGGCCGGCCGCCGCGCAATCTGCGCCGGAGATCGGGCGGGCGGTGCTGCTGTTCGGGCTAGGGATGGCGCTGCTGGGGGTCGTGCTCTACTGGAACCGAATTGCGCTGGGTGGGGAGCTGGGCCAGGCGCCGGGGTGGGTCGCGGCGCTGGCGGCGCCGGTGGACTGGGTGGCGGAGCGGACCGCCGGGCCGATCGAGGGTCCTGGGTCGGACCAGCGCGTCCGGGTCGGACAGCTCGTCCGGGGGTGGACCGTGGGCTGCGCGGTCTACTTCGCGGCGCTGGCGTTTGCCGTCGCGCGGTGCGCGCAGTCGAAGCTCTGCCTGGATGTGGCGATCGCCTGGGCCGTGATCCTGCGCGTGGTGGCGATCGCCTCGCCGCCGATCTTGGAGACCGACCCGAGCCGCTATCTCTGGGACGGCACCGTGACCGCGGCGGGGCTCAACCCGTACCGGCACGCGCCGCTCTCGGTGCTGCTCTACCGCGAGGGGCATATCGATGCCCCCGACCGGGCCGCCGAGGTGGAGCTGGACCGGCTGGGTGAGCTGAGCCTGGATCGGCGGCTCGATCCACACCTACGGCGGATCAACCATCCGGCCGTGCCGACCTGTTATCCGCCCGGCGCCCAGGCCGTGTTCTCGATTGCAGCCCGGATCGCGCCCGGCGACGTGCAGACGCTGAAAGCGATCGTGGCGGCCTTCGACCTGGGCGTGTTCTGGGTGCTGCTGGCGCTCTTGCGGGCGGTGGGTCGCCCGCCGATCTGGGCGCTGGCGTACGGGTGGTGTCCGCTCGTCATCAAGGAGTACGCGCAGACCGGGCACTTCGACACCGTGGCGTGCTTCTTCCTGCTGGCCTCGCTCTACTCTCTGATGCAGCACCGGCGACTGCTGGCCGGCGTGTTTGCGGGCGTGGCCATCGCGACCAAGCTCTTCCCGGCCGTCTTCGTTGCCACGGCCTGGAGGCGCTACGGGGCGCGGGGGCTGGCTGCGGCAGCCCTGGCCGCGGTGCTGCTGGCGCTGCCATTCGCCGGCGCTGGCGCCAGTGCCTTCGTCGGCATCAAGACTTACGGGATGACCTGGGTCGGAAATGCATCGCTCTTCGAGCTGGCTCGTGCGGCGCTCGGCGGCCTGGGCGATGCGGCCCCCACTGCGGCCAAGATTGCGCTCGGAGCCGCCGGACTGGCCGGCTGCCTCTGGCTCTCGCGACGCCCCGAGTCCACTCCCGCCGAGCTCGCGCTGAAGTGCCTTTCCGCCGAGGGGCTCTTGTTCGTGTTATCGCCCGTGCAGAACCCGTGGTACTGCGGGTGGATGGTGCCGCTGGCAGCGCTCTCGGGGAGGGTCTCCTGGCTCGTTCTCTCGGGGACGATGGTCACCTATTACGCTTACTTCTCCACCGGGGGCTACCTCCGGAGCGTGCCGGGCGCAGGCTTCGAGCTCGACCTCCGCTGGATCGAGTACGTGCCCTTCTTCGCTCTGCTCGCGCTGGAGCTTGCAGGTCAGCGCGGCCCGGCGTCGAGCCGGATCGACTCGGGTAAGCCGGCATAGACCTGGCGGCGCCACTTGTAGGGCAGATCGACCAGCGTCCCGGGCTGGGTCATCGTGAGCAGCGCCCGGAGCGCCTCTTTCAGGACGGTCATCTGCTGCTCGCGTGCGCCCGGATCGCCGAAGGGGTGGCCGAAGGGCCATCGCAGGAAGAGCGCTCTCGGCGGCCGGACAGCTTCGGTGAGCGTGCGGTTGATCGTGACGGAGATGGTCGGGATGCCGCGCTGCTCGATCTCCCGCTGGATCAGTCCCACGGACTGATTGCAGATCCCTCAGGCAGGCGCCAGCACCGCCGCGTCGACCCGGTCGGCCTGGAGCAGTCCGGCGACCTGCGGGGCCGTGCGGCCGGTCAGCTCCGGGATGTGGGGCCCGTCGATGTGCCCCATGAAGCTGAAATGGCGCGGGGCCACCTCGCCGATCTCGCCGGCGGCGGCCAGCTCGCGGAGCCGGTCCAGCGGCAACACGATGTTGACGTCCGCGAGCGCGTCGCGGTGGTCGTAGTAGTCGTGGGTGATGGTCCAGCGCCCCGGCTCGAGAGTCGGCGGCAGCTCGCGGAAAGACGGATCGCCCTGCTTGTCCTTCATGTCGAAGGGCGGCTGGTCGGTCAGGTGAACGCCCGCTGTCGTGACCAGGGCGACGCGGCACTGGGCGAGAGGTTTGCGAAGCGGGGTCCAGGGGACGTCGGCGCTCTTGACGCCTTCGTAGTGCGCCGCCCACCGCTCCGCCAGCCACGGCACGTGGCTGAACAGCCACGTCAAAAACGAGGGTCTCATCACTCCCAGGGTAGCATTTGGGGGGAGGCCCGAGGGCCGTCCGGGCGGGTTCCCTCAGCGCGTGCCGTCGCGCGCCCCGGGAGCGGCGCGCAGAGTCGCCAAGGCTCGCGCGGCCGCGCCTGCAAGCGCCCCCTCGTCGGCTGCGGCCAGCTGCTCGAGTGCCGGCAGCGCGCGGCCGGCCCCCATCGCCGCCCGCGCCTCGATGGCCGAGACGACCGTGGCCGTGTCCTCCAGGTTCAAGAGCGCCAGGAGCTTCTCCTGCGCGGCCAGGGCCCGTAGCCTCCCGAGCGCGGCCGCTGCCACGCGGACGACCCGCAGGTCCTCGTCGTCCAGAGCCGCCAGCATCGCCCGAACGGCAGCCTTGCGTGCCGCGAGCGATGCCCTGGGCTCTGCTTCCCCCCGGGCACGCGCTTCGAGCGCCGCCAGCGCCGAGCCTCGGGTCGAGGCGTCCCTAGCGTCGGCCAGCTCTGCGAGCTTCGGGGGCGGCAAGGCTGATAGATCGCGCAATACCAGCGGCGGTGCGGGCGCGGCCGTTTCGAGGGCGCCCTCGCCCGATAGCGCGTCCTTGGCCCGGCGCTTGCGGTCGACCTCGTCCAGAATCTCGCGCGAAGTGCGGAACTTCTCCGCCGGGGCCGGGGCACCGCTCGTTCCAATCACGCGCGCGTCGAGGCTGGTGCCGGTCTCGACGAACCGCCCCCGCTGGCCTGGGCCCCCAGGCACGTAGACGTCGCCGCCGACGACGATCGGCCCGCTGCCGTCGCCCCGGACCTCCCACCGGCCCGGCGTGCCGAGCGCCCCTAGCTGGTAGATGCGCGCGTTCTCGAGTCCTGGCGCTGCTTGCACCGGCCGGCCCATCCCTCCGGGCTCTCCCACGCCCGGTTCGATCTTCCCGAAGGGGCTCCCCTGCAGCGAGAACTGCGCTACCGCCTGGCCGGGCGCGCCCAGCACGGCGAGGACCATCCCGAAGATCGCCAGGGCTCGCATCAGCCACCACTATACTGCGCGGGAGCGCCCGGAGCGCCGCCAGTCCAGCTCGCACGCTTCCGGAGGGCCCGCCAGCCAGGGGGAGCGCCTATACTGGCGTTGCCATGCGCGCTGGAGACTTGCTCGCCAACTTCCTGCCGTCCGTCGAGACTGTGCGGCAGGGGCCGCTCCGATGATGAACCTGCACCCCTCGGAGCTCGAGGCGCTGGCGAGCCTCATCGAGGCGATTCTGCCGGGGATGGGCGCGGGGGAGGACCTCGCGAGCCGCTACGGGCGGTTCCTCGAGGCGCTGGGGCCGGCGCGGGGGCTGGGGCTGCGGATCGCGGTTCGCGCTTCGGCGGCGGGATTGCCGGCGGTGATGCTCGGCCGGTGGGCGAGGCTCGGGGCGCTCGGTCAACAGGAGCGAGAGGAGTGTGTGAGTCGTTTGCTCTCGCACCGGCGCTACCTGGTCCGGCAGGTCGGGCTCTTGTTGAAAGTGGCTTGCTGCACGATTGCGCTCCAGGAGCCGCGGACTCGCGAGCGGCTCGGATTGCCGCCGGTGGCCCGGCCCGATCGCCCCCGGGGAGGCGCTTGAGCCGCGTGACCGTTGCCGACGACGCCGACTTCGTGATCGTCGGTACCGGCGCTGCTGGCGCCGCCGCCGCTCGGGTTCTCACGGGCGCCGGCGCCTCCGTCGTGATGATCGAGGAGGGGTCGGAGGTGCCGGCCGGGCGGCTGGGCGGCGGCACGGTCGACTCCCTGGGCCGGCTGATGCGCGACGGGGGCGGTCAGGTCACCTCGGGGGCGCTCAAGATCCCGCTCTTGCAGGCTGCCTGCGTGGGCGGTAGCACGGTCGTCAACTCCGGCATCATGTGGCGCATCCCGCCCTGGATCTACGACCGATGGGTCGAGGAGTTCGGCCTGGGGGAAGCCCTGCCGGCGCGAGAGCTCGACGCGTGCTTCGAGCTGCTGGAGCGCGAGCTGTTGGTACGCCCCACAGCCCAGGACCGCATAGGCGGAAATGGCGCGGCGTTGCGCGACGGGGCTGCGCGGCTCGCGTGGGAGGCCAAGCCGACCGACCGCTCCGAGCAGGACTGCGAGGGCAGCGCTCGTTGCCTGGAGGGGTGCTCCAACGGGCGGCGCCAGAGCATGAATTTCAGCTACATCCCGCGCGCGCGAGCCGCGGGTGCCCGGCTGTACGCGGACTGCCGGGTCACGCGCGTCCTGCCCGCGGGGCGGGACGGGCCGGCCGCCGAGGGAGTGTTCACGGCTCGCTCGGGCAACGCCGGGGCAAGGCTCAGGGTCCGGGCCCGCAAGGCGGTCGTGGTGGCTGCCTCGGCCGTCCACTCACCGGCGATCCTGCAGCGCAGCGGCCTCGACACCACCGGCCACGTGGGGCCCAACTTCCAGGGCCATCCGGGCGTGGCAGTGCTGGGGCTCTTCGACCGCCCCGTGCGCCTCTGGGAGGGCGCTACCCAGTCCTACGAGATCACCGAGTTCCGGCGACGAGGAATCAAGATCGAGAGCCTCAACTTGCCGCCGGAAGTGCTCGCCGCGCGGTTGCCCGGGACGGGAGCGCGGCTGGCTGCGCGTGTGGCCGAGATGGAGCGCGTCGCCGCTGCGGCGATCCCGATTCGCGCCGTCGCGCGCGGGTCGGTGCGGGCCTACGGTCCGTTCACCTTCGTGCGGTATGCGCCCGAGCCGGCGGACGTCGCACTGGCTCTCGACGGCCTGGCGAGCACGTGCGAGGCCTATCTTGCGGCCGGCGCACGTGCGGCGTTTCCCGGCGTGTACGGGCTGCCAGAGCAGGTGACGGACCGGGCCGGCATCGAGGCGCTCCGCAGCGCGCGCGTCGGCCCCCAGGCCTTCAACTGGGTGATGACGCACATGATGGGCTCCTGCCGCATGGGCGCCGACCCGCAGACGAGCGCCGTCGACTTCCGCGGCCGCCCCCACGGGGTGCGCGGGGTGCACGTCGTCGACAGCAGTGTCTTTCCGACTAACCTGGGAGTGAATCCTCAGCTGACGCTGATGGCCGTCGCGATGGTGCTGTCGCAACGGCTCGTATGAGGGGCCCGGCTGCTGCGTCTATACTGGCGGCGCCGGGCCTGGCTGCCGGCCAATCGACCGTATGACGACCGTTGCCATCTTCGACGATTACCTCGCAGCGTTCTCGGCTCTTCCCAGGGCCCAGCAGCGAAAGGTCCGGGACTTCGCGCGCAAGTTCGTCGCCTGGCCGGGCGCGGACAGCTGGCGGCTGGAGCGGCCGTCCGGCATGCGGGACCCGGCGGTTCGGACAGTGTCGATCGCCTCGGACACGAGCGCGGTCGTGCTGAAGCCTGAGCGGAGCGACCTGATCGTGATGCTCTACGCGGGCCGTCCGGACGAGGTGGTCGACTGGGCGCGCGAGCGCGCGTTCACGGTGCACGAGCGCACCGGAGCGATCCAGGTCTACGACTACGCCCGGCTCGAGACCTACCTGCGCCAGATGCGGGGTGCTGCCGAAAGTGGGGTGGCCGAGGACCCGGCTGAGCCGCGCCGCAACGTCCGGGCCGCGCTGGCCGCGGTGAGCGACGACGACCTGCTCGGGCTGGGTGTGCCGCGCATCCTGCTGCCGGCCGTCCGGGCGCTCAGGACGCGGCGCGACCTCGACGAGCTGGGCAAGTATCTGCCTGCCGAGGCGCTGGAGAGGCTGCTGAAGCTGGCGTCCGGATTTTCGTCGGCGGAGCTCGCACCGCGGCGCGAGCCGACCGCCGCGCCCGACGACTTCGAGCGGGCCCTGGCGCATCCGGATTCACGCCGCCGCTTCGCCGTGGTGCGGGCGCCCGGCGACGTCGAGGCGATGCTGGCCGCGCCGCTGGAGAAGTGGCGGCTGTTCCTGCACCCGTCGCAGGAAGAGCTGGTGCGGAGCACGTTCACGGGGCCTGCGCGAGTCCTGGGCGGGGCTGGGACTGGAAAGACCGTGGTGGCGATGCACCGCGCCCGGCACCTGGCGCGCGCGGTCTTCACGGCATCCTCGGATCGGGTGCTCTTCACGACCTTCACTGCCAACCTGGCGCAGAACCTCAGGGAGCTGATGGCCAGCTTCTGCGGTCCGGAGCTGGCGCGGATCGAGACGGTGAACCTGCACGCCTGGGCCGTGAGCTATGGTCGTGCCAACCGGTTGGGAGTCGAAGTCGCTTCCGACTCCGAATCGGGCGCGGCCGCTTACGGTCGGCCGGAGTGGGAGGCCCTGTTCCGGGCGGTGCGCCAACACGTCGAGGGCCGGGGCGGTGCGCCGCTCTACCGCGCGGCGGTGGTCGACGAGACGCAGGATTTCGGGCCCGAAGAGCTGAGGCTGGTCCGCGCGCTGGTGCCGAAGGGGCCTGACGACCTGTTCCTCGTCGGAGACGCCCACCAGCGCATCTACGGGAAGCCGGTGGCGCTGTCGCGGCTGGGGATCGACGTACGCGATCGAACCAGCACGCTGCTCCTCAACTACCGCACGACCGAGCAGATCCGCGACTGGGCCGTTTCCGTCCTGGAGGGACAGGCGATCGACGACCTGGACGAAGGGACCGACGACCAGACCGGCTACGTCTCGCTCTTGCACGGCGCGCCGCCGGACATCCGCGTCTTCCCCGACGTGGCCTCCGAACAGCGGTTCCTGCTCGAGACGGTGCGGTCGATGGTGCGCGACCGGCTGGCCCAGAGCATCTGCATCGTCGCCCGGACGCACCGTGAGCTCCAGGAGCTCGTGGAGCCCGTGCTGCGCGAGGCAAGGCTCCCCTTCGTGCATCTGGAGCGGACGTCGGATCGCGAGGCGGGCCCTGGCATCCGTCTGGCGACGATGCACCGCGTCAAGGGGCTGGAGTTTCCGTGCGTGCTGGTCGCGGGCCTGGTCGAGGGCCGCATGCCGCTGCGGCCGGCAGGCTGGGAGTCGCTCGATGCCGCCGCGCGAGAGGCGCACGATCTGATGGAGCGCTGCCTGCTCTATGTCGCGTCGACCCGTGCGCGGGACCGGCTGACCCTCACGGCCGGCGGCCGGCCTAGCCCATTGCTGGCGGCGGGCCCCCGTGATCCGTTACCGTGACTTCCGTCACGAGCCTGGGCGACCGCCCCGGCCAGGGAATCGACGAAGGAGCCGATCGATGACCGTACTAGCGACCGGGCACGAAGCCCCAGACTTCACGCTGCAGTCCTCGGCAGGTGACGCTGTCACGCTCTCGAGCTTTCGCGGAAACCGCCGGGTGGTCCTGGCCTTCTACCCACTCGACTGGACCGGCGGCTGAGCCCGCGAGATGAAGGCCTTTCAGAGCGATCTGGACGCTTTCGAGAGGCTGGGTGCCCAGGTCCTGGGCATCTCAGTGGACTCCGTCCCGAGCCACAAGGAGTGGGCCAAGAGCCTGGGCGGGTTGAGCTACCCGCTGCTCTCCGACTTCTGGCCGCATGGCGCCGTCGGGCAGAAGTATGGAGTCCTCACGGGCGAGGGGTACTTCCAGCGGAGCATCTTCGTGGTCGGTCTGGACGGCAAGATCGTCTGGTCGAAGGTCTGGCCGTCTGGCATCCCCGACAACAAGGAGATTTGCTCCATCCTGGAACCGCAGGTCTCCTGACCCTGAAGGGGGGGGCAACTGCCGAAGCGCGCGGAGCGAGGGCGCCTGACATGCCCGCGTTCCGCGAACTGCGGCTGCGCCCCCTGCCTCTGCGCGGTTCGTGGCACTCGTGTAGAATCCCGTCGCCAAGCGCGGGCGACGCCGCGAACGGAGAACCATGGGCGAAGCGATCATCGATTTGAGACAGGTCAAGCGCTGTTACCGGAGAGGCAGCGAGACGGTGAGTGCCCTGGACGGTTTCGACCTCCAGGTGCCCACCGGAGCGTTCCACGCGATCATGGGCCCCTCGGGGTCCGGCAAGTCGACGCTGCTGAACCTCCTGGGCGGTCTCGACAAGCCCGACTCCGGCACCGTCCAGGTCGACGGCAAGGACCTGGCGACGATGAGCCCGGCCCAGCTCTCGCGCTTCCGGGCCGATACGATTGGGTTCATCTTTCAAGGCTTCAATCTCATCTCGGTGCTCACGGCATTGCAGAATGTGGAGCTGCCGCTCTTGCTCTTGCCGCTGACGAAGGCGCGTCGCCGGGAGCAGGCGCTGCGAGCGCTCAAGCTCGTCAACATGGAGGACCGGCGAGACCATCGTCCGTCGCAACTTTCCGGCGGCCAGGAGCAGCGGGTGGCGATCGCGCGGGCCGTGGCGATGGACCCGAAGGTGATCCTGGCCGACGAGCCGACGGGCGACCTGGATCGAGTCAGCGCTGACGCCGTCCTGGACATCCTCGTGCAGCTCAACCGGGAGTTCGGCAAGACGATCCTGATGGTCACGCACGACCCGCGCGCCGCCGAGCGCGCCGGTGCCATCGTCCACCTCGACAAGGGCCAGGTCGATCGGATCGTGCCGCAGGGCCCGGGACCGAAGGACTGAGTCGTGCCCTGGATTCTCATCATCCAGAATCTGCGGGCGCACAAGATGCGCACGCTGTTGACCGTCGGCTCCCTGGCCGTGGCGGTGTTCCTGCTCTGCTTTCTGAAGACCGTGCTGGTGAGCCTGGAGGCCGGCGTTGCGGCGTCGGCGACCAACCGGCTGATCGTGCAGTCGGCGGTCAGCCTCTTTGTCGACCTGCCGCACAACTATCAGCCGAAGATCGAGGCGGTGTCCGGGGTGGCGCAGGTCTGCAAGCTGCAGTGGTTTGGCGCCTACTACAAGGAGCCTTCGAACTTCTTCGCGCAGTTCGGCGTCGACACGGACCGGTTGCAGGACACCTACCCCGAGGTGAAGCTGCTCGACGGCAGCTGGGAGGCCTTCCGGACCTCTCGCACCGCGTGCCTGATCGGAGTGGGTCTCTCCCGCAAGTTCGGCTTCAAGCTCGGCAGCCGGATTCCGCTCATCGGGACGATCTTCCCGCGCTCCGACGGCACGCCGTGGGAGTTCACGGTCGCCGGGATCTATGAATCGAAGAGCGCCAACGTCGACAACAGCACGCTCTGGTTCGACTTCAAGTACCTGGACGAGTCGCTGCGTTCGGGCGCTGCGGAGGGGCCGACCGGCGTCGGCGTCTTCACGTTGCGAGTGCAGCCCGGGGTCGATCCGACGCGGGTCGCCTCCGACATCGACGCCCTCTTCGACGGCGGTCCGCTGCGCGTGCAGACGACGACGGAGGCCGAGTTCCAGCGCCAGTTCGTGACGATGCTTGGAGGCGTGCCGATGTTGCTCAACTCCATTGGCGGCGGCGTGCTGTTCGCCATCGTGCTGGCGGTGTTGAACACGATGCTCCTGTCGTTCCGGCAGCGGTTCCACGAGATTGGCGTCATGAAGGCGCTCGGATTCACCGATGGGGTCGCCTTCGGCGTGCTGCTCATCGAGTCGCTCGTCATCTGCGGCTCGGGCGGTTTCGTCGGGGTGGCTGCGTCGGCCTTGACGGCGGACACCTTTGCGGCTGCGATGAGCCAGATCCTCCCGACGTTCCAGATCACGGCGTCGACCGTTGCCAGCGGTTTCGGGCTGGCGATGCTGATCGGTCTGATGGCGGGGCTCTTCCCGGCGTGGCAGGCGCTGCGGCTGGAGTGCATCGAGGCGCTGCGCGCGGAGGTATGACGTGAGGACGCCACCGCTCGTCTACAACTTCTACAGCTTGCTGGTGCGGTGGCCGTCGACCCTGCTCACCACCGCCAGCATCGGCAGCACGGTGGCCGTCATCGCGGGCGTGATGGCCTTGCAGCAAGGCTTCGCGTCGCTCTACGAGCTGGGCGGGCGCGACGACATCCTGGTCTTCCTGCGGCCCGGCGCGACGTCCGAGGGTGAGAGCGCGTTCCCGAAGGACCGGGCCCGCATCGTGATGATGGAGACGCCCGAGATCCTGTTCGACAAGGCGGGCTGGCCGATGGCGGCGGGCGAGCTCTACCTGGCCGTGCGGCGCGCAAAGGAGGACGGCGGGGAGACCAACGTGCCGATCCGGGGAGTGCCTCAGACCAGTCTGACGCTCTCGGCGCCGCGCTTGCAAATCCTGGAGGGGAGGGCCTTCGCGGCCGGCCGCGACGAGGTCATGGTGGGCAAGAGCCTGGTCGGCCGCATCCAGCACTGCCGGCTGGGGGACACCATCCGGATCAACGCGACCGGCTTCAAGGTCGTCGGGATATTCAGCTACGACGGACCTTTTCAGTCGGAGATCTGGGGCGACATCGATCGCCTGGGCCAGGTGCTGCACCGGCCGACCTTGAGCCGCGTCGTCGCGCGCGCGCGGCCGGGAGCGGATGTCGCTGCGCTGGCAAAGCGGCTGGAGTCCGACAAGCGGGTGCCCGTGAAGGTGATGACCGAGAAGGAGTACCTGGAGTCGCAGACCAAGGCGATCTCCTGGACGCTCTGGCTCCTGGGAAGCTTCCTGGCCGTGGTGATGGGAACGGGCGCGGTCTTCACCGGGACGAACTCCATGCTCGCGATGGTGGCCGCCAGGACGCACGAGATCGGCATCCTGGTGACGCTTGGCTTCCGGCCGGTGGCCATCTTCAGCTCCTTCGTCATGGAGTCGATCTTCCTGGGACTGGCCGGTGGCGCGCTCGGCTGTCTGCTGGTTCTGCCCCTCCACGGCATGAGCACCGGCACGACCAACTTCCAGACGTTTACCGAGGTCGCGTTCGCCTTCCAGGTGCGGCCGATCGTGCTCGTCACGGCCGTCGGGCTGGCGACGGTGCTGGGGCTCTTGGGCGGGCTCTTCCCGGCCTGGCGGGCAGCCAGTGCGAAGCCGGTCGACGTGCTGCGGAGAGTCTGAGGCGCGGCATGCGGCTTCCGCCCCCGGGGAACCGGACTGCTGCCGTCGCCGAGAGCGGCCTGCTCTCGGCGGTCGGGTGCGTGCTCTACCTCTGCTGGTACAACCCGGTGCTCAACGTGCTGGCGGTGGCGCTGACGCCGATGCCGCTTACGCTGCTGGCATACCGGCATGGATGGCGATCGGGACTGGCGGGCCTCGCAGTCACGGCGATCGGCGTGAGCGCCTCGATCGGGCCGCCAGATGCGCTGATCTACATCGGCCTCTTCGGCATGGTCGGCTTCGTCACAGGGTCGCTCCTGCACGGCGGACTCTCGCCGGGCCGGGTGCTGGCCGTCGGAAGCCTGCTCGTTACGGCCTATAACATGATCGACTACTACCTGCTCGAGAAGTTGTTCGGCATGCAGGACTCGATGGCCCCCTTGCGGGAGTCCGCGAAGGTCGGTCTGGACTGGATGTTCGCGGGCGCTCCCGCAGGAAATGAGGCGACGGCCGCCGCGTTTCGCCGGGCAGGGGAGGAGTTCTTCGTGTTCCCGGCAGCGCTCTTCTTCGCAGTCGCGGCTCCGGCCTACATCGCCAACTACGTCCTTTCGCTGGCCGCGTTCCGCCAGCTCGGAATCGAGCTCAAGATGCCCCCGGGAATCCACCTGTTCCGGTTGCCTCCCGTGGCTGGCGCCGGCTGCCTGGCGCTCTTCGCCTGTGCGGTGCCCGCCGTGACGAGCGTCTCGCAGGCCGCGCGGATCGGGTGGGTCAACGCGGCGCTCATGGCGATCGTGCTCCTGCTGGCCGAGGGCTGGTCGCTCCTGCTCTTCGTGCTCGATCTCACGTACGCCCGGCCGCCGGCGCGGCTCGCAGCGCTTCTCGCCTTCATGGTGCTGTCGCCCGTCGCCTGGATGCTGGGTCTGGCCGACAGTCTCCTCGATCTCCGCTCGCACGCCATCCGCCACTTGGGTTGACACCGGTTTCCGAGTATCATTACTCCTCACTCCTCACTCCTCAAGCCTCCAGCCTCACATGTCGCTGCTCCGCCTTCTGCTCAATGCCTGGTTCCTGTGGGTCGCCATCGGTCTGCCGATCTCGCTGGCCGGCAAGATCCGGGCGGCGCTTGCGGAGACCTCGCGGCCGCCGCTCTGGAGGACGGGGCGCGTGCTCTTTCTCCTGGGCATTCTGGTCTGGTGCCCGTACGTCCTGCTGGCTCGGCTGCTCTTGATTCCGGTGTCCCTGCCGGCCGTGCTGGTCCTTCACTGCGTCTGCCTGTACGGCGGACTGGCGCTCCAGAAGGCCGCTGAGCGACCGGCCTGACGCAAGGTCCCAGGCCCGAAAAACCCGTGGCGTCTACCTGTACCGGGTTTTCGAGAAAACCCGGTACAGGTAGACGCCACAGGTTTTTACAGCCGCCGGCTATCCAGACTGGGGGCTGGATTTCGGCCCAAGGACGGTCAGGGGCGCGTGGCGACGAAGGTGTGTACGGGGACGCACTCCTCGAGCAGCTCGTCGGGGTGCTCGCGCTGATGGCGCTCGATGGCGGCCATTCCCGAGCGGAAGCTCTCGTCCAGCACCAGGTGGAGCTGGCTGATCGTCCGCTTCTTGCAAAGCTCCAGATAGCGCGCGGCCGTGAAGCGGTGCACGCGCTCGTCCACGTGCTCAGACGCCAGCTGCAGCCCGGCGGCCTCGAGCTCGGCCAAGATCTCCGCGTGCAGTGGAAATCGGCGGTCGTCGATCTCGCGGGCGCCCGGGAAGAAGCGGTACATCAGCGGCTGGGGCCCTTCACGCGGGAGGATATTGCGCAGGACCAGCCGACCGTTCGGGGCCAGGACGCGCCGGACCTCGCGCAGGAACTCGCCCAGGCTGGAGAAGTGGTGGAAGGCGAAGGTCGAGAGCACGCATCCTGCCGCGCCGCTCGCCAGCGGCAGTGCCTCGGCGGCTCCGGCGGCGAGCGCCGAGGCGAAGACTTTGCCTCGAGCAACTGAAAGCATCTTTCGGCTCGTATCGACCCCTACGGTCTGCCAGTCGAAGGCATCGCCCGCGTCGCCTTCGAAGCGCGCGAGGAGGGTGCCGGTGCCGCAGCCCACGTCGACCAGCAGCCTGGGGGTGCCGGCCGACTGCGCGGCCTGGAGGGCGGCCTGGAGCAGCGCGGCCAGCGTCGCATCGAAGGAATCGTACTCCTGCCGATCGCAGTCGTAGGCCGGGGCGATGCGCTCGTAGTCCGTCCTGGGCTTAGGGGCGCTCACGGCCGGCCGGCCTCGGAAGAGCCTGGCTCGAGCGGTAACCCGTAGGCGGCAATGACCTGGGTGAGGTCTTCGATCACCACGAGCGGTTCGCCGAGCTTGGAGACGGACGGGACCCTGGCCACGCCGGGGCAGACCGCCGCGGATTCGCGGAGCTCGCGCACGGGGAGATAGACGAGCTGAACCGTTCTGCCGACGCGCAGCGCGATGAGCCGCCCGCCCGCGAGAGCCATCACCAAGTGGTCGGTGGGGAGCATCTCGGGGGCCGGCAGACCCAGCCGTTCCGAGACCGTCAGCACGGGGATGGCTGTCCCCTCGAGGTCGAAGCTGCCGGTGACGCCTGGCTGGGAGCTGGAGGGCTCGGTGATCCCCCTGGCCTTCACGACTCCGCGCACTGCGCTGACGGGCAGCCCGCACTTGCGGCCCGACAGCTCGAACACGACCAGTCCTTCGATCTCTTCCTCGGCGCTCATCTGGACACCTGGAGCATTGCAAATGCCGCACCGGGATTCAAGGGGGGGGCGGTAGAGAGGGGAGCGACGGACAAAGTCGGCAGAAATCGGGTACAGGCACCGGAAGCCCGGCCAACCGACCGGACGACTGCCAGATTTCAAGCGGGCTTCCGGAGCCAGTCCCCGTTTTCTGCCTCCGGGCTCGCGACTTTGCTGAGGCCCGGCGTAGCGAGGGGAGCAACGCTCCGGCGCGGGCAGGGGCGGGGGCAGGGGCACGGG
>JACPRK010000070.1 GCA_016190005.1 Candidatus Wallbacteria bacterium
GCAGGCTCATCCGCTCGACGGCAAGGAAGTCAACCGACTCCATGACCTTCCGCGCCAGCACCAAACCGATCCCGCCCTCGCCCGGCCGCAAACCGGAGCTGCTCGGCAGCTCGGGGGCCGAGTAGGGGCCGCAGTGGAACTCTTCCACTTCGATCTCGAGCCCGCCGTCCTGCCGTCGCAGCCCGATCCGCAGCGGCTGATCGGTCCTCTTCCCCACGCCATGGACGATCGCGTTCGTCTGGATCTCGGCCACCACTGCGGAGATCTGGAAGGCGGCGGGCTCGGGCACGCGGCACTCCGTGAGGAACGACATCACCGCCGACCGCACGGGGGCCAACAGCTCGGGCGCGCTCGAGAGCGACAACTCCAGGCCGTCGCCTGTCCTGAGCTCGCGAATGCCCCGTTCGGCCGGCCCCCTGGCAGCCTGCGCTATCAGAATCGTGACGTCGTCAGGGAGCGAGGCGGCCTCCTGCACTCTCTCCACAGCCCGCCGCAGCGCCTGCGCGGGAAGCGCTGCCCGCTGGAGGCCCAGCCAGTCGGCCAGCTCCCGCGGCCCCGACACCTGCGAGCGACGAAGCGATGCGGCCCGCGGGGCCGGCCCGAGTACGGCGGGCCCGGAGAGCCGTGCCAGGGCGTCGTGGAGACCGTCCGAGTAGAGAGCGACGGCGTCACCCGGCGCCAGCGGGAAGCTCACGGCGGCGATCACCGGGGGGTTCCGCCATCCGAGCGGAAAGCTGCGCCCGGGCGTCGCAAAGCTCGCCTCTCCGGCTGCCGTCAGCCGCAACAGCGGCTCGTGGCCGGCGTTTGCGTACTCGGCCACCGGCTGCCCGGCGATCGCCGTCAACCGCAGCGCGCCGCACGGCACCGGGTCCTCGCGCGTCCACTCGAGCGGCCCGCAGAGCACCCCGTTGACGCGCGTCAGAAGCTCTGCGGGACCGGCGGAGAGAGGGCCGTGCTCTCGCACCAGGGTGTTGAGCACCATCGTGTGCATCGCCGCCGTCAGCCCCTTGCCCACCACGTCGGCGACGAACGCGCCCAGGCTGCCGTCGGCGTACTCGAACCAGGTGAAGTAGTCGCCCCCGATGGCGCTCGCCGGAATCGTCACCGCGGCCGTCTCGAACTGCCCAGCCGGCGGGAGCCGGTCGGGCAGCACACGCTCCTGCACGACCGCGGCGGCCTGCATCTCCGCGGCCTGCGCCAGACGAAGCCTTTCGCGCCCCCAGAGCTCGCGGTTCTCAGCCGCCATGCAGAGCAGCCTCGCCAGCGCCGCCAGGAGCGGCCGGATCTGCGGATCGAGCGCGCCGCCCCTGGTCGACTGGTCGGCCCCCGCGAACCCGATCACCGCCACGAGCCTGCGGTCGGCCCTCACCGGGAACCAGAGCTCCCCGGCGCCAGGAAGCACGGCCGGCTTGTAGCCTGGCTCGCCGTCCGGCGGCACGCTCGCGGCAGAGCGCCACGCCTCGACCTGGAACCCGAGCACGTCCTCGGCCTCCTCGAGCGAGAACGGAGGCTCGGCGGGATAGACGGTCTCCAGATGCCCGGCTGCGGCAGCCGGCACAAAGACCGACGACACGGCCAGCTTCAGCCGCTCCCGCGCCAGCCTGTCCAGCCGCGGCCAGAGCTCTGCCAGCTCGGCGCTCTGGGCGACCATCGCCGCAACCTCCAGCAGCAGGTCCACCCTCTCCTGGTGGCGGGACCGCTCGTTATCGAGCGCCTCGCGCAGCTCCACGGCCTGCAGCAGCCGACTGACGCGGACCAGCAGGTCGCGCCGCTCGTAGGGTTTGGCCAGGTAGTCGTTCGCCCCGGATTCGATGCCGCCGAACCGGATCTCGGGCCCGGAATCGGCGGTGAGCAGCATCACGGGCAGCGAGAGACTGTCGAAGTCGCGCCTCAGCTCCGCGAGCACCTGCATCCCCGACTTCTTCGGCATCCTGTGATCGAGAAGCACCAGATCGGGCTTGAACTCGCGGAACACCTCCAGCGCGTTCTGGCCATCGACGGCCACGCGCACGTCGTAGCCTTCCATCTCGAGGATCGTCTGGAGGTACTCGCGCACCCCGTCCTCGTCGTCGGCGACGATGATGCGCCGGCGCTTCCCTGGTCTCATGGAATCGCCTCCTCGGCTGCGCCCCCGAGCGATCTGAGCGCGCCGCGCCGGAAGAGCGTGAACTCCATGCGCCCGAGCGCCCGATCGACCAGCCAGGCGCCGAGCGCGAGAGCCAGAATCCCCGCCGCCAGGTAACCGTACCCGTAGAACCTCAGACCCAGCGTCAGCGACATCCGGGAGAGCGCCCAGGAGGCACCGGCGTAGAAGCCGGCCAGCAGGGCCGCGTCGCGCTGCAGGTCGAAGTAGAGCAGCACCACCACGTGCAGGTTGACGCCGACGCCGAGCGAGACCGCCAGCGAGCCCGCCCGCACCAGGTGCGCATAGGCCTCCGGCATCCCGGCCAGCTCCAGCAGCCTGGGCGCCGCGAAGAAGACGCCGAGCACCACGCCGCCCTGGAGCTTCGCCAGCTGCAGGAACTCCTCGCGCAGCATCAGCGCCATCCGGTCGCGCGTGCGGCCGAACTGCCCGTACGGCGCCCCCGAGGAGATCTGTTCGCAGAAGGTGCGGAAGATGCGATAGAAGCGCGTCTCGAGGACCAGCAGGAAGTGCGCGAAGGCAGGCACGGCGGTCAACAGGCCGAGGAACACGCAGGGGTCGTAGATGGGGTGGTATCTCATCGGTCCCAGGAGCGGCTGGGCACCGGCGCTCATCCAGAATGCCAGCTTGTCGGCCCAGATGGCCAGGCTGCAGAGCGCCCCCGTGGCCACCAGCCAGGGGTAGCGGCGCGCCCAGGTGAGCCACGAAAGGCTGGCGCCCGCGCCCTCGCGCTGTCCCGGGAACTCGACGACGACCTGCGCGTAGAGCATCACCAGAAGCAGGAGATGGCCGGAGGTGAAGCCCGCGAGAAGACCGGTGTAGCCGTGCTCGTGCCCGAGCGCCCAGGCGGCCCCGAAGGAGACGCCGAGCGAGAGCACGAAGCTGCCCGTCACGGCTTCGTAGGCCTTGCAGAGCGAGAGGAAGGCCGAGACCACCCAGATGCAGGCCGTCGTCCCGAAGAGCACGCTGCCGACCGCCACGTCCACCGCCGGCAGCCCCGCCGCGCCCAGCACCGCGGCCGCCACCGGCGTCGCCAGCGCCGCGTGGATCGCCAGCGCACCCCTCAAACACGGCAGCACCTTCTCCGGCCGGCCCGCCCAGAAGACATCCGCCAGGTAGCGGTGGAGCACCATCTGCAGAGGGCCGATGAGCAGCATCCCGAAGCAGTAAACGTGCGTCACCGTCACCTGGAAGCGCAGCAGATCCAGGTGATTCAGACCGGTGCGGCCGAAGTAGACCAGCGCGCCCATGCAGGCGCTGGTGGCGAGCATGCTGCCCGCGCTGACGACGGCGGCGTGCAGGTAGGCGCGGAACGTACCGGTGTAGCTGTCCTGGTCGAGCAGCCGCTCGATGCGAAATCCGATGCCTGCCATCAGCCGGCGCTCCCTGGCGCCGTTTCGTGCGGCGCGTGCGCGTGCGGGGACGCGGGCGCGGCGGGCTCCGGGGCGCCGATCAGCTCTTCGTAGAGCCGGCGATACTGGGCCAGCACGTCAGTGCGGGTGTAGTAGAGCTCGACGCGCTTGCGGGCCGAGCGCGCCATCGCGCCGTAGAGCTCCGGGTCGGAGAGCAGCCGCACGATGGCATCGGCCGTCTCTTCGGGGGCGCTGACGCCGGTGGCGATGCCGGCGGGGCCCAGGGCCCTGTCCTGGAGCGTGCGGCCCAGGAGCAGCTCCTCGCAGGCGCCGACGCGCGTGGCTACGTTGGGAACTCCGCAGGCCATCGACTCGAGCATCACCAGCGGCAGCCCCTCGCTCATCGAGGTCAGGACACAAAGGGTCATTCGAGGAAAGTGCTCGCGCAGGTTGACGTGGCCGCGAAAGTGGAACCGGGCCTCGATACCCAGCTCCCGCACCAGCTCGACGCAGGCGGCGTGGTAGATCGGGTCCTCCTCGTAGGGACCGAGGACCTCGAAGCAGGCCGCCGGGAGGCGCCTGGCGGCCAGGGCGCAGGCCTTGATGAACGTGCGCAGGTCCTTGATCGGGACGACCCGGCCGACGAGCGCCACGACCGGCGCCGCGGGGTCGGAGGTTCGAGGCAAGGCCGAGAGGCCTTCGAAGTCGACGCCGTTCGGGATGACGCGCGTGCGACCCGGGTCGGCGCCGGCCTCGATCTGCATGCGGCGGTTGCCCTCGAAGAGCGTGGTGACGACCCGGGCCTGGTCATAGGTGAGGCGCCCCATCCACTCGAAGAGCTTCATCCAGGTTTGGCGGATCTTGCCCAGGGCGGCCGAAAAGACGACGCCGGCCCGCCCCGGACGGCCCTCCAGCCATTCGGAGGCCGTGATGTCGAGATTGCGCTCATTGGTGTAGAGGCCGTGCTCCGTGAGGGCCAGCGGGCGGCCCGAGCGGAGGCTAGAGCTGGCGGCCAGGGCGCCGGCGTACCCGGTGGAGATGGCGTGATAGACGCGGGCCGGAAGAAGGCGCGCTCGGAGCGCCATGAAGAGCCGCAGGTGGGAATTGAGAAACGTGTAGAAGTAGGCGTTGAACGAACAGTCGTCCATCCGCCGGCTGGCGTAGAGCTCGAGCAAGAGGTCCCAGGCCTCCTTGCCGGCCAGGGCGCGCAGGAAGCCGTCGTTGGCCGGTCCGGTGCAGAACGGTTCGGCCAAGAACTGCTTCATGAGAGTCAGTGCCTCTTTCGGGTCCGATGCCATCAGGCCATGGAGCCGCCGGACGCGCTCGAGAAAGCCGTCGGGCAGGCGATAGGGCCGCTCGGGCGCCACGAGCGGAGCGGCCAGGACGACCTCTTCCAGCGCGATGACGTTGGGTGGCAGCGTGTAGGCGCGCTTCAGATCGGCCTCGGTGGCGACCAGGGTCATCAGCGAGAACTTCAAGTCCGGCAGGCCCATCATCAGATCGTGGACCCAGGAGCTGACCCCGCCGCGCACGTAGGGATAGCTGCCCTCGAGGACCAGACAGACGTCCGCCGTGGTCTCGGTGCCGCCGCCGCCACCAGTCAACGGCTGGATGGGCATCGTTCCTCCAGGTCGCGCGCAAGCTCGGAGGCCGGCAGGTGGCGGGCAAGCTCGCGAGCATGTCGACGGAAGGCGGCATAGTCGCGGGCGGCCAGTGCGGCCTCCAGCGCCAGGCGGCGTGCCGCGGCGTCGGACGGGTCGGCCGCCAGGCTCTGTTCGGATGAGGCCAGCGCGTCGGGAGCGCGGCCAAGCTCGAGCTCGGCGCGTGCCAGCGCCGCGCGGGCCTGCGCAGCCCCGGGGCCGCCCGAAGCGGCCAGCTGCCGGAGGGTTTCAGCGGCGCGTTCGCGGTGGCGGCGCGCGTCGGCAGACTCGAGCAGGCCGGACTCGGCGAACTCCAGGCGGGCGCGCGCCAGCTCCTGGAGCTCGTCGGGGCTGCCGCCTGCCTCTTCGAGCTTGCGCAGGCGTCGCGAGAAGCCGTCCTCCAGGTTCGAGAGCAGGCGGGCCGCGTAGAAGCGGATTGCGGGAACGTCGCTCCTGAGAGCCTCCTTGACGAGCGGGACGGAGTCGGTCGGGGAGAGATGCGTGAGATTCCGGATCGCCGCCAGCTTCAGCTCGGGCGCGATGTCCACATCGGACATCAGGGACGCGACCGGCGCTACCAGCAGCTCCGCCGGGGCGCGCGCCGGGGCGAACTCACTCCAGTGGCCCGACAGCTCCTCCATCAGCTGCTCGGCGGCAGCGGGCGAGCGGGCGCGCAGCTCGCGCAGCAGCTCCTCGTAGAGCGGGAACTCGGTCTTCCCGCGACTGAAGACGGCCAGGCACGCGTCGAGCGCGCAGATGGCGACGCCCGCCGGGGGCAGGAGCAACGCTAGCAGAAGCTGCAGCCACCGGCGCGGCCCGCCGCAAGCAGCGGCGGCAATCAGACACGCCGCGGCGTGCGCGGCCAGCCCCACGGCCAGCGCCTGTCGGCCGCCACCCAGCGCCCAGACGAACGCCCCTGCTTCCAGCGCCAACGCCGCCGCTGCGGCCACGAGCGTTGCCGCGTCGGAAGAGCCCGGACCCAGGGGGAGCCGCACAACCCCACGCCGCGAGAACGCCCGTCCGCGTTCGGACGCCTCCTCGCCACCTGACCCGTGCCCCGCTGGAATTCCGTGGCGTCTACCTGTACCGGGTTTTCGAGAAAACCCGGTACAGGTAGACGCCACGGGATTTTCGGCGACGGGCCTTCCGGCAACAGGCGCCCCCGATCGGCTCCGCTCCGCAGGGTTCATCTGCTCTCTTCCTTCGGCGGGCCGAAGAGCTCGCGCTCCGCGACAGCCCAGGTCTCGCAACCCGGATGAATGGCGACGGGGCGCGCTCGAATGGCAAGCGACCGGTCATCCCGGTACGGTCGCATGCGGAACCCCTCGATTTCGGAGGCGATGGCATCGGCCAGCGCCTGCGCCGCTGCCAGGTCGTCCATCGGCATCAACACGGCGAAACCGCCCGCTTCGCGCGCGCGGGACAGCACCTGTCCGGGCCTGAGCAGCCGCGACATCACCATCGCCAGTGTCGCCAGCAGCCGGTCCTCCTTGGCCGGATCTAACGCCGGTGCATCGGAGATTTCTAGCGCGACGGCCGAGAGCGACAGCCCCCGATCGCGCGCCCGGGCCAGTTCCTCGGCGCCGCGCTTCTTCAAGTAGAACGGGGTGCAGGCGTCGATGCGCGGGTCCAGCACGTTTCTGTCCTGGGTCCGCTTGTGGAGCTCGATGCGCGCGGCCATGCGGCTGGCCAGCCGGCCGGCGACCTCCAGCGCATTGAGCCGCACGCGTGAGAATGTGGCCAGCGGCACCCCGTGCAGCAGCGCCATTCCCGACGGGCCGTCCTCGACCTGCCTCGGGAGCGGAACGGCGATCTGCAGGCTGGAGCCGGCCATCTCCTCTAGGCTCGCATCGGCCAGGTCCGCCACGGTTGCCACGCGTCCCCGCTCGAGTGCTCGCAAGACGACGGGATCGCTGGCGGGCAGTTCCTCGACCGGTTCTGCGCCGGTCGAGACAGCCAGCCGCATCGGCCCTGGGCCGGTCGACACGTAGAGCGCGACCCGCTCAGCGCGGCCGATGTCGCGCAGCAGGTCGACCACAATCCGCCGGAAGTGCGCCTCGTCGAGCGTGTCCATCGCCTCGACCAGCACGGCCAGGAACTCGAGCGGTGCCCGATCCGAGAGCACGGACTTCTCCAGCAGGTACTTGTCGTCCTGCAACAGCGTGTACTCCTTGGCAAGCCTGCCGAAGCGGGCGGCCAGGGTGTCATGCTCTTCCAGCAGCTGCCGGTAGCGGCCGACGGTCAAGTCGCGCAACTCGCCGACGAAGACGGCCAGCGCCATCATGGGGACCACGGGAATGCCGCCGCCCGGCTTGAGGACCGTCAGCAGGTCGGCGACCAGATAGAAACGCCAGCAGACGGCGGCCAGCGTGGCAATGGACGCGGCCGCGGCGAACAGCCCCGCCAGCAGTCCATAGCGGCCGGCGATCAGGACCACCAGGATGACCAGCGGATGCGGATCGACGTCCAGCAGTCCCGGCTGGCCGGGGAGCAGGATGGCGTTGGCCAGCGCCAGGAGCGCGATTCCGGCCAGGCTCTCCACGAGCGGAGCCAAACCCCGCCTGCGAGCCGGCGCGCGCAGCGTCTCAGCGAGCATTTTCCCTCCCTGCTGGGCTCCGCACAGGCCGAGCCTCTGGAATCCGCTCAGGCTGAGCTTGTCGAAGCCCGCTCTCCAAATGGCCTGCCGGCCCGGTTGGCCCGCCCCAGTCCACGGTCAACGCCAGCTCCCCGTTCGCCTCGCACTCCAGCCGCATGGCTCCCTCGAGGAACGCCGGCCGTACCTCGACCGCGCGGGCGGCCGCGGGCCCGGCGGGATCGCTTGCGCTCCGAGCCCGGACCGTGACTTCGGGTGCGCAGGCGCTGCCGGCCAGTGTGATTCGCGCCCTGCCGAAGCCGCGAAAGCCGGCCGAAAGCCGGCGGCCGGAGAGCTCCCACCGCTCTAACCGCAGGTTGGCGGTCACGAGCCGGATCGGCGAAGCGGGCGGGCTCTGCGCAAACTCCACCTCTTGCCACTCGCCCGGCGCCAGCGTCACCCAGCTCCAGTCGCCCTCGGCAGCGAACCCTGCGACGCCGCGGCTGGCTGCGAGGTCCGGGAGCCCCAGGGCGCGCGGGGCCCGCAGGGTGAGGCAGCGGCCCGCTCCCTCGACCCGGAAGCGGCTGCGCTCCCCTGCGGCGCCCGGCCTGGCACCGGTCGCCCCCGCCCTCCCGAGCCGCGTCAGCTTCAGCGTCCGGAAGCCCTCGACCTGTCGCAAGTACTCGCTGACCGGGACCGGCGTGTAGGGGCCTTCGCGGATCGCGCGGTGCAGCTCCTCGAGGGCTGACAGCCCGTCGGGGGACTGGGCGAGGTAGTGATGGAAGTAGAGGCCAGCGGGTTTCAGTCGCCTGGGCCGTTCGCTCCTCTCCCAGCTCGCGGCGAGCTTCCGGAAGGTCCCGAGCGGCTCGGCCCCCTCTGCCGAGAGCGCGAACTCGTTGGCCTGGGGCGTCAGGATCTGCCGCTCCCGCCCCACGGGCCGGGTCATCGGAGCCAAATTAGTAATCGAGTCGTAATACTCGTCGCAGCGGCCGTCCCCGCCATTCAAGCACGCGATCCCCGCGGAGCGCGCGAAGGCAATCTGGTCCTCCGACGGATTGCAGGCGCCGCTCCAGTGGAACGGGATCTCGCCTGGCTTTCGGCCGGTGAGTCGCGCCATCACCTCCACGGAGCCCCGCAGCTCCTGTTCGAGGGTGAAGCCCAGGAGGCCGTACGGAGAATCGTGGCGGGCGGCGACCTCCGAGCTGACTTGAGGGTTCCGCCAGTCGAAGGGGTGGGACCAGCCGTGCGAGGCCGGCTCGATCCAGGGCAGCTCGTAGAGCGCCAGGGCGGCCTCGCGGAGAGCGCGGGTGCCCTGGCGGCGCGGATCGAGCTCGGAGGCGATGAATGAGACCGTCGTCTCGAGGCGGTGGGGGGCGAAGATGCGCCGGGTGACGGCCTCGAGGCAGTTGGCGTAGCCCCGCGCGGACGTGGCGTTGGCGGCGCCGTCGCCGTCGACGTGAACCAGAGCCGTGCGCAGGCCGCAGGTGGTGGTGACGTCCGGGGCGGGGCGGGCGGAACACTCGAAGAGCTCGGCCAGCAGGGCGAAGGCGTCAATCCGGAGCTGGCGCCGGTTCGTCACGGGGTCGAGATAGTGCGCCACTGCCGGGCTGGCGTAGAGACCGCGCTTTGCGAGCACCAGCGCGTCGGTGCGCGGTGACTCGGTCCCTGAGCCGGTGCCCGGCTCGGCCTGGAGTGACAGGAGCACCCGGTTCGCCGGGTCGGCGGACCGGATCGTCTCGGCGTACTCGAGCTCATTGGCGGGCGCCCGTTCGAAGCGGGCCAGAGGATCGACCCGAGCTGCGATGGCTCGTGGTACCGGGTAGGGCGCAACACCTCGATGCTCGAGCCCGAGCCGCGTCATCAGCTCGCCCACGGCCTCTCCGTCGACCGGCCGGCCGTCGGCCAGGTCGTAGAGTGCGCCGATGCCGCCGAGCATGACCAGCTTGCGTCCCTCGTCGAGCTGCTGGCCCAGCCAGGCCAGCAGCTCCCTGGGCTGCCACGCGGCGCGGCCGTCGAACCAGGTGATCACGCCGGCGTACGGCTCCATGATCGCGGGGTCTGGCAGGCCGGCCTCGACGTCGGTGTAATCGACCAGCATCCCCAGGTGGTCGAAGGCGAGCTCCAGCATCTCGTGAATGCGCGTCTTATCGGGGACGTTCTCTTCGGAGCCGCGATAGAGGGCCAGAACGCGCCGGCGAACCGCGGCAGCGTCCGGCTGGGCCGGGGGCTCCGAGGATGCCGCGGCGGAGGGCACGGGGGAGCTGCCGGGACGCGGAGCCTCGTCGGCGTCCCCAGGCCGGGAGTCGGGCGGGGCCTGGTTGCCGCGGAGCCGGGCCAACAGCTCGGTGAGGACCGGGACCGCCTCGGCGTGGCGGTCCAGGGCGCGCAGCGAGGTGGCCAGGCCGGCGAGCGTCTCCAGGTCATCCGGATGGAGTTTCCGCAGCTTGCCGAACAGGTCGACGGCCTCGGTGTAGCGATCGGCCCACTCCAGGTTCCGGCCGAGCTCTAACCCGACGGCCAGCGAGGGACGGCGCTCGAAGCGGCGCGAGAGCTCGACGATCAGGTCGTCGGAGTCGCCCAGCGCGCGCAGCACGCGCTCGACGTCGTCGGCGAAGTCGTCGCCCGTGGAGGAGGTGTCTCGCAGCCTGCGGTACTCCACGAGGGCGGCCTCGAGGTTGCCGGTCCGCTCTAGGCTGAGCGCCAGGTTGGCGCGTGCCTCACGGTCACCCGGTCTTCGCTCGACGGCGCGGCGCATGCGTTCGACCGCCTCGCCGGGGTGCTCGCGGCGGACCAGCTCGTCACGCAGGAGGTCGAGCAACTCGAGCTCTCCGGAGTCGAGCGGGATGCCCAGCCGGGCCTCCACGTGGGCGGTGCCGGCCAGACGCCGCTTGCTGCGGTGGACGTCGGTTGCGACCGCATCGAGGAGTCGACGGAGCCGCTGGGGCGATCGAATCTCCTGGAAGCGCCGCGCCGCGGCCGGCGCGCATCCGAACGCTCGCCCCAGCGCTTCCTCGGAACGCGCCAGCCGCCCCAGCTGCCGCTCGAGCTGGGCCAGCCGCACCCAGCCTGCCGGGTCGTCCGGGTTCGCCTCGAGGATCGCCGCGTACTGTTCGGCGGCCGCTTCCGGCCGCTGCCGGTAGTCGAGCTCTGTGGCCAGCCGCCTCCGCCACGGCAAGAGCGCAACGCCCGCCGCCCGCCCCAGCTCCGTGAAGGCGGGCGGCCGGCGGCGCTGCGCGGCAAACGGAAAGTCCGCGAGCTTTTCGCGCAGCTCGGCCCGCTGCCCGGCGAGCAGCCTGGGCATCAGCGTTCCCACGGCCTCCAGCTCGACCAGCTCCTCGGAGGGCCGCCCGTAGTCGCGACACGCGTCGGCCAGCGTCAGCCGCCCGGCCGGCCAGTCGGGCGCCGAAGCCACGGCCTTCCTCAGGTGGTCGAGCATCTCGTCGGGGCGCCCCGCCTTGCCGAGCGCAAGCCCCGCCACCCGCAGCGCCCGGGCGCGCGCCAGCGCCGGCGCCTCGGGGCCCAGCTGCCCCAGCTCCCGCGCGGCCTCCATCAGCGTCATCTCTCCCAAGTCTCCTTGAGTCAACAGCCGCGAAAGCTCTCGCTCCGTCGGAATCCCCCAGAGAGCCAGCGTGAGCGCCGCCACGGCGACCGCGAGATGGGCCCAGCCCAGATAACGCTCGCTGTCCCCCAGGACGGGCCCATCGCCCGAGTGGTCGTCTCGGCCGGACATGCCAGGCGATTATAGCGGATGGAGGAAGCGGCCTCCCGACTCTCAGAACCGGGCGATGTACGCCAGGTTCAGGCCGCTCTCAGTATAGGTCGCGACCGTACCCTGGAAGCGGTTGGCCGAGTTCGTGAGCCGGGAGAATTCACACTGAAGCGCGCGATTCTGTCCCATCGGCACCTCGCCGATGAGCGCCCCGTACCAGCCCTTGGCCGGCGAGCCGGAGAGCCAGTCCATATGCCGGCCCGCCCTGAGCGACCAGCTCCCCGCGCCGCCCAGCCGGGCGGCCTGCCAGACGGCCTCCAGGTCGGCCGAGTAGTAGTCCTGGGGCGCGAAGTAGAGCACGGGCGGATCGGGCTGGGAGCTGGCGTCTCGGACGTCGGTGATCAGCCCCAGCTCCAGCCTGGGATGCGGGCGGACCCGCGCGGCACCCAGGACCGACCAGCGCCGGATGCCGTCTTCGAGGTCCTGGGCGAACGCGGCCAGCGAGGTCGACACGGAGCCGCCGTCTCGCGGCCGCTCCAGCTCCAGCCGGACCGTCGCAGCCGAGAGACCACGCGCCCAGGCGTGGGGCGACTCCTCGATCAGCTCCCGCCCCGCGGAGATGCGCAGTGGGTCGCCATGGTCGCCCGCCGCGATCACGGCGCCGACCCCTGCGGCGAGCGCGTCGCCACCTTCGATGCCGGCGGCGGAGGCGACCCGGACCGAAAGCGCCAGGTCCCTCCCGGTCTGCCGCGACATCACCAACGCGGGGCTCTCGCCGGACCGGACGAGGCCGGGACGGCGAATCCAGGGCCGCGACAGCTCGAGCTCCGCTGTCCACTCGCCGCCCGCGGCCCAGGCGGCGCGCACCGACGGCGCGGTCTCACGTAGGCCGTCGCTGGCCTCGCGGTGGCGCAGGCGTGACTCGGTGGCCCATCCGAGCGCCAGCCCTTCCAGGCGGTCGAGCTCCCGGATCGAGTCGGGCGCGCTGGCGATCCCCGAGGCACGGATCGAAGCCAGCCGCTCGCGGGCCTGGCGCTGCAGATGGGGCGGCGCCAGGAGCCTCGACTGGGCGGCAGCGAAGTGACGATCCAGCTCCTCGCCCGGCCGGCCTACCAGTCGCGAGAGGATGGCCTCGGCCTCCTTCCAGCGCGAGACCGCCAGGAAGTATTGTGCCGTCAATCGCTCCAGCCACTCCTCTCGTGGGCCGGGGGCGTTCCAGCGCGGCACCAGCAGTTCGCGGGCCTCCCTGGGCCGGCCCATCGCTATCCAGGCCCGGACGACCGCACCGAAGGCCTCGCGGTCTCTGGCGGCAGGCCCCTCGAGCAACCTCGCCAGTCCCGCGGCCCTGCGATGGTCCTTCGGCCGGGCTGCAAGGAAGTCGAGCAGCCTCCTGTGAAGCGGCCCTCCCGGGCGCTCGACGCGCCGCGCCTCGACCAGCAGCGCCACCGCCTGGTCTCGGGAGCCCGCGGCCCAGAGTAGGTTGGCGTAGTCGAGCCGATCCTGCACCGTCGGCCGTGCACCCGCCCGGAAGAGGACCGGGGCGAAGACGGCGGCGGCCTCGGCGGCCCGGCCCGAGCCCGACAGAAGAAAGGCCTGCGAGCGGCGGGCCTCCGTCGCGTCGGGATAGGCGGCCAGAAGCACGGCGCCTGCGGCGAGCGCGTCGACGGAGCGGCCCAGCTTGATCAGCAGGTAGAAGCGATCCTGCTCGAGCTGGCGGCGGTGCGCCTGCGGGAGACCCTTCGCCAGCGTCTGCTCGAGCGCCCCGAGCGCCTCGCCGTCGCGCCTCAGCGCCGAGTACGCCTGGTAGAGCAGTAGCGTCGGCGCCCAGTCCTCCGGCGCCCGGCGCCGCCACTGCTGCGCCGCCGCCACGGCCTCGGAGAAGCGTCCCAGATCGGAGGAGAGCTCGGCCACGGCGCGAGCGGCGGCCGGGCCGGTCTCACGGGCCGCGATCTCCTGCCACGTCTCCAGCGCCCGGTCCTTCAACCCGGCCCCCCTGAATGCCTCGGCGATCAGCTTCAGATCCTCCAACGGAGTGTTCGAGTGTTGTTTCAGGGGCAGAGCAGTCTCCAGCGCTTCGTCGTGTCGGCCCAGGTCGATCAGCGTCCAGGCCAGCCCCCGGCGGACGTCCCGATCGCCGGGCTTCAGAGCCAAAAGCTCGCGCGACTCGAGCGCCAGCCGCGCGTGGTCACCCTTGCGGAAGAGCGCGTCCATGCTCAGCCGCCGGGTCTGCTCGCGGTTCGGATCGATTCCGGCCGCGCGGTCCAGCAGCGCCAGCGCCTCAGTCGTGCGGCCGGAAGCCAGATCGGCCTCCGCGGCGAAGACGATCGCCTCCACGTCGCGAGGCGAAAGCTGCATCAGCCGACCGGCCGCCCGCCGGGCCCGCTCGTGCTGCCCGGCCGCCCGTGCCGCGCGCGCCTCGAGCCAGCTCCAGTCCTGCTCCGCCTGGGGCGCGGCACCCTTGGCCGTCCGCAGCTTCAAAGTCTCCAGCGCCAGGAGTGGCTTGCCGGCCTCCAGATGGAGCTGACCTCTCAGCAGCACGAGCTCGTCAGTGCGAGGGCCGGCTGCGAGCATCTGATCCAGGAGAGCAGCCGCCTTCGGGCCCTGCCCGAGCGCCAGGTAGCAGCGCACGAGCTGCGCGCGCGCCTCGGCATCGGCGCCGAGCGCCTCGAGCTCCCCGACGAGCGCCCCGAGCCGGCCACGCGCGTCTTCCTGTTCGAGCCAGATGTAGGCAAGAAGGACCACCCGCTCGCGGCGCGACAGCCCCGAGGAGCGCTCCAGCCGGTCCGCGAGCCCGGCGGCCTCTCGCGTCCGCGAAGTGGCCAGCGCCGTGCGCACCCGGCCGGCCAGGATTTCGTCGCCGCCCAGGCCGCCCTCGTCGAGCTTGGCGAAGATGGCATGCGCGCGCTCTTGCTCACCCGCGGCCTCCAGCGACAGCGCCAGGTCGCGCTCCACCTTCCAGACGACCGGAAGGTCGGATGCCGCCAGCACACAGGCCCCGGCAAGAGCCAGCGCCATCAGAACAACTCGAGACGGAATCTGAGCGAAGCGCATCTAGGGAGAAGAGAATCTGTTCCGGGAGCTCGCGAGCAGGAGCAGGCAGTCCCGCCCCGGCGGGCAACCTGGCCGTCGCATTCTCGGGCAGCCAGCCGGCAAGACGCGTGCGCGCACGCGGGCGTAACCTCTGACATCGGCACCCGCGCCCCTCGATTTCAGAGGGCTCCGAACAAGAGCCCGGACCGGCTGCAGCAGCCTCCCTGGCCGGCCTGCCTCCGAAGGTCTGCCGGTTCCGCCGTACTCCAGGCGCCATCCAGCATCTGGAAATCGCACCTCTTCCGTGTCCGGAGCTGGCTCTATCCGGAGGCGGCTTCGGATCTCGAACAGCGGCGGGGCAGCGGGCCTGTTCCTTCCGCCTCGCCAGCTCTGCTAGGGTGTCGCCATGAACGAGACTGCCTCAGCGGGCTTCCCGCAGACAGAAAAGCTGAAACGTCTCTTCGAGACCGACTGGAAGGCCACGCTCCAGGAACATCCGGTTTCCGCCACCTTCGCAGGAGAGAAGGGCTTCGACCACCTCTGGACCGACCAGTCGTTCGAAGCCATCGAGGAGCGCGCCGCTCGGCGCCGCCGAGTGCTGGCCGAGATCGAGTCGATCGACCCGCAGGCCGTGGAGCCCGCTTGCCGCCTCAATCACGAGCTCTTCCTGCGCCGATGCCGGGAGAACGACCGCCTGGACGCCTTTCCGGAGGAGCTCCTGGTGGTGGACCAGATGAAGGGGCCGCAGCAGGGAATCCCGCGCGTGCTCAGTCAGATGCGACTGCAAGACGCCGGCGACTACGAGAACGCACTGGAGCGGCTGCGCCGGGCAGCCACGCTCATCGATCAGGAACGCGCGTTGCTCCAGCGAGGCCTGCGCTGCCGGGTCGTTCCGCCGGCGATCGCCCTGCGAGGCGTTCCTGACCAGCTCGAAGCGCTGATCTCGTGCGACCTCGATCGGCATCCGCTGCTGGCGGCCTTCCGGAAGTTTCCGGAAGCGATCGCGCCGCGGGACCGCCCTCGGCTGGCGGCCGCCGCGGAGGCCGCGGTGCGCGAGACCGTACAGCCGGCCTATCAGCGATTGAACGACTTCCTCAGGAGCGAGTATCTCCCACAATGCCGCCAGAGCGTCGGCTGGAAGGACCTCCCGGGCGGAGCCGAGTGGTATGCGGCCAAGGTGAGCGTCTCGACCTCGGAGCAGCAGACAGCCGAGGGGTTGCATCAACTCGGGTTGGAAGAGATGAGACGCATCCGCGCGGAGATGGAGGAGGTCATCGCGTCGTCCGGTTTCGCGGGCGGTTTCGAGGCGTTCGTCACCTACCTGAAGACCGACGACCGGTTTTTCCACGGCTCGCCCGAAAGCCTGCTGGCAGGCTATCGAGACATCGCAAAGCGAATCGACGGCGAGTTGCCGCGGCTCTTCGGCAAGCTTCCTCGGCTCTCCTACGGTGTCCAGCCCGTCCCCGAACACGCCGCGCCCTCGCGACCTACCGCGTTCTACCTGCGAGGCTCGCAGAAGGGCGGGCGGTCCGGCACGTTCTTCGCCAACACCTACAACCTGCGCGCCCGGCCGAAGTGGGAGATGGAGCCTCTCACGCTGCACGAGGCGGTGCCGGGACACCACCTCCAGATCTCGCTTGCCCAGGAGCTGGACGGGCTGCCCGAGTTCCGCAAGCACGCCCATCACCTCGCGTACACCGAGGGTTGGGGCCTCTACGCAGAGTCGCTTGGCAGCGAGCTGGGACTCTATGCCGATCCGTACGCGCGCTTCGGCCAGCTCGTCTTCGAAATGTGGCGCGCCGTGAGGCTGGTCGTCGACACGGGATTGCATGCCTTCGGCTGGGACCGGGACAGGGCGATCCGCTTCATGCTCGAGAGCACGGGGAAGATCGAGCACGATGTCGTGATCGAGATCGATCGCTATCTCGTGATGCCGGCGCAAGCCCTGGCCTACAAGGTTGGAGAGCTCGCCATCCGTGAGCTGCGTCGAAGAGCCTCTGAGAAACTGGGCGCCGCCTTCGAGCTGCGCGCCTTCCACGATGTCGTGCTCGAGCAAGGGGCTCTGCCCCTGGACGTGCTGAGGCGCCGCATCGACGGGTGGATAGCGACCAGCCGACAGCCTGCACCGGCGGACTGACGCACGCAGGGGCGGCGGCCCAGGCCCCACCCTTTCGTCCGCCCAGGCCCCGCCGCGACACGTTCCCGGACGTCGCAATCCGCCCCGCGGGACTCACATTTCAAGTCCCGCGCCTGGCTTTCTCCCGTTCGACCTCGCACTTCACAGAGACTGTGAATCTATCCGAAGTCCCCCCAGAACCGCTCGGGCCGAGCTCGTCGAAGCCCAGCACCGAAGCGGCTGTGGCCCCTCGACATGCGCGGGCGAACGGCTCCTGGGAATCGGTTCACAGCCTCTAACGACTACCCTCCCTGGCCCGTCCCTTGCCATGACCCTGCGCATGACGCGACGCGCCCTCCCCACTCTCCTCGCTCTGCTCCTCGCCGCCGTCTGCCAAAGGGAATCCGTGGCGTCTACCCGTACCGGGTTTTCAAAAAACCCGGTACGGGTAGACGCCACGGGTCTTTCTGGCGACGACCAGGGTGCTCCCGGCGTCGGCACGCTGTCGAGCGCCAATATGATGCCGTTCGACTTCAAGCAGCCGGGGCAGTTCGACGTCCAGGTGCCTTGGAGGCTGGGCCCCGAAGCCACTCATTGCCCGCTGGTGGTCCACGCCTTCTTCGGATACACCTGGATGCTCCAGGAGCAGATCGACCTGCGGGTCGAGGGGCTCACGGTCGAGGTCAACGGCAAGCCGGTCACGGCCGACGCTCTGGGCGTGCCGTTCACCTTTCCGGAGTCGGAGCGCACCGTCCGCAGGGCAGGCTCCGGCCGCCAGTGGTGGTACCGCATGTTCCGGCTGCCGCTTTCGCTCTTCCCGGTCGACCGCAGGAGCAAGGTCCGCGTCCGCATCCACCGGCGCGGCCGCGCCGCTCGCGGCCTGGTCCCGGTGCCGAAGGCGTACAACTCGCCTCCCGACATGCGCATCCGCGCCGAAGATTCCCCCTACGCGGGCGAAGAGCGTGGCTGGCATCTCTTCGAGGTCTACCGCTCCTCCAAGCCGCTGCCCGGATTCGACGGCTTCTACTCCGGCGACACGCACGTCCACACGGAGTACACCCACTCCTCCTTCGAGTTCGGCGGTCCCATCGAAGTCTACGCCGCCGCCGCCAAGACCATCGGGCTCGACTGGGCCACCTTCACCGACCACGGCCACTCCTTCGACTCCCGGGAGAACCTGGACCTCTTCAACCGCGGAAGCACCTTCCCGCCGTTCGAGCCCCGCCACGCCTCCGGCCTCGACGCCAAGTGGAACGAGTTCGTCGCCCGCACCCAGGCTGCAAGCCGCCTCCCGGGCCGCCCCTTCGTCGGAATCGTCGGCACCGAGGTCGACGTGCGCGCGCCGTCGAACCAGGGCCACGAGTACTTCTGCCACGCACTCGTCTACGGCCACGCCCGCCCCATTCCCGCCGAGGGTCCAAACGGAATCGACGTCAAGCTCGGCCCCGTCACCGTCCGCCACGGAGAGCACGGCACCAGCGGCAAGGCCGACGTCTTCGGCGCCGACACGCTCACGCTCGCCGAGCTCCTCGAGGGGCTGCGAGCCGGCCGCTTCGGCAACCTCTACGGCGCGGACCGCACGGTCGTGCAGCTGGCGCACCCGATCAACAAGTACGGCCAGTTCAAGGCCAACCCCGTTCACATCGGCCACTGGTGGCGCTGGGGGTTCGACGACGAGCCCAACGAGTTGCCGGCCCTCTACGAACGCGCCCCCGGCCGCCTGCCCGTCACCGGCTTCCAGGTCTTCAACTCGAACACCATCCCCTACTCCGAGGAGCTCGACCCGGCCATCCCGTACTGGGACTCGATCCTCTGCGAGGGCTTACGGATGCAGCCGCCTCGCAGAAACGCCATCGCAGGCGGCACCGACGCCCACGGAGACCTGGGCTCCGTCAGCATGCGATCGAGCGAGCCCGGGCTGGGCTACCTGAAGCTCTTCCGCAAGCCCGACGGCGACGGGTTCGGCACCGTGCGCACGGTGGCGGCGTGCGAAGGAGGCCTCTCGGAGGCGCGCGTGCTCGAGGCGCTCCGCGACGGACGGACGTTCGTCACCAACGGGCCGGCGCTGATGATCGGCGTCGACAAGGACTCGAACCAGCGATGGACTCCAGGGGTCGACGTGCTCCCTTCCGTCCGCGACGGCGACGAGCTCACGCTGACCGGCGAGGGTTGGCTCGACATCGAGTGGCGCTCCTCCGAGGAGTTCGGGGCCGTGGAGGAAGTGCGGCTCATCTCGGGGCGCCCCACCGGCGCCCGCGTGATCTGGAGCGAGCGGCCTGCGGATGGCCCGGCCGGCTTCTCGGGACGCGCGCGAGTTCGGCTCGAAGCCGGTTCGCTGCCCGCCTGGAGCTACCTGCGCGCCGAGTGCGTCACGCGCCGCGGCCAGGACGTCCTGCGCGGCGAGCGCCTCATGCGCCGCGTCGAGCGCCGCGCCTACACCAACCCCATCTGGGTCCGCCGCCAGCCCTGAAAACCGGAAAAACCGGGGACACACGACCTATTTTTCAAAAATAGGTCGTGTGTCCCCGGTTTTCCGCAGCAAGCTGGCCGAGGGAGCGGAGAGTTTGAACTTTCTATCCTCCAGGCCGATCGCCTAGACTGGACCGGCCTCGCGCAAACAGCGCGCGGCCTGACCTCGGAAAGGACGTAGTCGATGCCACTGGCGTGTCGAGCAGCTCTCAAGGTGTTCATGGCGACGGTGCTGGCCACCGGCGCGCTCCAGGCCGGCACAGCCGAAGATCTGGCAGACGTCGCCCGGTTCTTCCCGGCGGGCACGGAAGGCTTCCTCTACTTCAAGTCGCCCGGCGCCGTGAAGGGCCTCTTCCGGGGCTCCCTGTTCGTCAGCGCCGAACGGGTCGAGAAGCACCTGGAGGATGCCTACGGCAAATTCGGCACGGCCACCGGGTTCCATCCGTTCAAGGACAGCGACTGGCTCGTCATGAACGTCGCCTGGCCCGAGCCCGGTAAGGCGCAGAACCCCCTGCTCTTCATCCACGGCAACTTCAATCCTCCGAAGCTGCTGCCGATCCTCGAGAAGGACCCGCTGATGACCTCCGGCGGACTGACCAAGGAGCTGGTCGAGGGACGGCCGCTCTACTCGGCCGCCAACGGCGGCGCCGCGGGCTTCGCAACCGACACCCTCCTCGTGCTGGGCGACGCCGGCCCCGTCAAGGCAGCCCTGCAAACCAAGAAGGACGCCAAGCCGTCGTTCGACATGACGAACGCCCTGCGCGGGTTCGACACCGCCGCCCGCGTCGGTGTGTCCGTCGACCTCACCGGCCTGGCCAGCAGAATTCCGGCCCAGGCAGGCAACCCGGCAGCCTCCGCCATCCTGTCGAAGATGGTCCGTCTGGTCGTCAACCTGACCGAAGCGAAGTTCCGGATCGGTATCGAGTTCCACGACGACCAGGAAGCGAAAGCCTCTGCGGACATGCTCGGCGGCATCAAGGAGTTCGCCAAGAGCTACTTCGCCATGCAAGTTGCCCGGTTCCAGGGTTCCGACCCCTCTTCGGTCCTCGGCCTGGTTACCCCAGAGGCCGTCTACTCGAGAATCGTCTCCGAGGCGATGACGGAGTTCCTGACCGCCCTGAGCGTGACGCCGGCCGGGCGCGTGATGACCCTGGAGGCCCCTCGGGATCGACTTCCGTTCCTGGACGGCGGCGACGGCCCGCTGGCGCTGGCCGTGGCGGGCGCCGCGGTGGCCATCCCGAACTTCGTGAAGGGGCGCGATGTGGCGGCCCGCACCGCCTGCCACCAGAACCAGCGCATCCTGCTGGCCGCCGTCGAGCACTTCCGTTCCAAGAACAAGTCCAAACAGAAGGCGGCCCTCGAGGAGATCGTCGAGAAACTGGTCGCCGACGGCACGCTCAGCATGAAGCCCGAGGACCCAGGCGAGGGCAAAGACAGCTTCAAGAATTACAAGCTCACCGACGGCGGCAAGATCTCCTGCGCCAAGCACGGCTCCGAGACCGACTCCGAGGAGTCGCCCTCAGGTTTGCCGGGCGTCCCCGCAGGCCTCCTCAACATCCCCGGGCTGAACGCGGCGCCCGCCATCCCGGCGGCCCCGGAGGCACCCGAGGC
>JACPRK010000007.1 GCA_016190005.1 Candidatus Wallbacteria bacterium
ACTGACTACTGACTACTGACTACTGACTACTGACTACTGCCTACTCCCCCCCCACACCCCAAACCGGCGGATGGCTCTCGCCATCCGCCGCCTCTTGCGAAGTCGTTCCCGGCGCCTACTGCTCGTTGCCGCCCATGTACCCCAGGGCGCCGACGACGGACCGCAGACCCTCGCCGCCGATGTCCTTGCCGCGCATCCGGTCTCCGCTGATGCCGCGGTTAGCCATCGCGCCTCCGAAGCGGGTCAAGCTGCCCCAGAACAATCCGTTGACGGCCGATGGCTCCTCGTCGCCCATGTACTTGCCGAAACCGACGATTCCGCCTTCCACGATGCCGCCGGCCACGTGCTCGCCCCGGATCTTGTCGCCGGCGAGGCCGCGATAGGCGATGTTACCCACGCCGTAACCCAGGGCGTTCGAGGCGATGCGCGAGCCCGCGTCGTTTCGACGGTCGTAGTTGCCGGCGTAGTCCGCGAAGCTCTCGATGCCGCCCGCGACGAACCCGCCGGCGACGCGTCCGCCCGTCAGCGGCTGGCCGCTGATCGCGTCACGCATCAGGTACCCGCCGCCCTCGGCCATCGTCGGCACCAGCATCCGGCGGCCGAAATCGTAGTCGAAGAAGCCGCGGCGCTCGGGCGCGTAGTAGGGATGGCGTCCCTCGTAGTCGTAGCCCTGGTCCTCCGGGTAGTAGTCCCGGCCGGGCTTGCCGTACTGGTCGTAGCCGTAATCGTACTGATCGTAGCCGACCTGGTCGTACTGGCTGTACTGGTCCGTCTGCCCGTACTGGTCGTACTGGCCGTACTGGTCGCTGTCCACGTACTGATCCCAGTTATCGGTGCCGTAGGCGTTGGGGCCGCCCTTGCCGCCCTTGGTGTAGCCCTGGTCGTACTCGAAGCCCTGATCCGGCCTCCAGCTGCCTCCGTCATACGAGATGTCGTCGTATCCGGGGTTGCCTCCGGCCTGGGCCGGCGACGTGCTCATCAAGCCGACTCCCAGTACAGCGACCAGCGCTGTCGCGATCATCGTTCGTCTCAAGACGACATCACCATCCTTATATTCTTGCCCCGCTCTGCGGGGTTGCTCACGAGGGTAAAACGCAAGGGCTCAGTTTTCAATACGTAACCGCTTGCTCGAAGGTTGCAAATCCATGATCGTGCGCTCGGCAGATACCTGCGGCCGCTCCGTTCTGGGGGGCCGGGCGTCCAACAGACGGAACGCCACGGGCGCCCGCACGGCTGCTATGATATGGCGTTTCGCCCGAAGGTGAAGCCCATTCTGGCCGGCGGCGCCCTGCCGCCTCTACTCGACAGGTGATCGCCATGGCCGCTGACCGATACGACTTCAAAGCGCTGCAGGACAAGTGGAAGCCCAGGTGGCAGGCCGAGGGCCTCTACCGCACCGGCAACGACCTGTCCAGGCCGAAGTACTACTGCCTCGACTTCTTCCCGTATCCCTCCGGAAGCGGCCTTTCGGTAGGCCACCTGCGCAACTACGTCCCCACGGACGTCATCAGCCGCATGAAGCGCATGCAGGGCTTCAACGTCCTGCACCCGATGGGTTGGGACGCCTTCGGTCTGCCGGCCGAAAATTTCGCCCTGCAGAAGGGTGTCCACCCGGCCATCACCACTTCCGAGAACGTCGCCAATTACAAGCGTCAGCTGGCCCTGGCCGAGACCAGCTACGACTGGTCGAGAGAGATCAACAGCAGCGCCCCCGACTACTACCGCTGGACCCAGTGGTTCTTCCTGCTGCTCCACGAGCGCGGCCTGGCCTACCAGGCCGAGGGCTACCAGTGGTTCTGCGAGCTCTGCGGCACCGTGCTGGCCAACGAGCAGGTCGAGAACGGCAACTGCTGGCGCCACGAGAAGCCGGTCGGCAAACGCAAGCTCAAGCAGTGGTACTTCCGGATCACCCAGTACGCCGATCGGCTGCTGGCGGACCTGGACACCGTCGACTGGCCGGACCACATCAAGCTGATGCAGCGCAACTGGATCGGCAAGAGCATCGGCAGCGAGGTGACCTTCCAGGCCGAGGAGCCCGGCACGGGCGCCCGCCTGGACCTGCCAATTTTCACGACCCGCATCGACACCATCTTCGGCGTCACGTACATGGTCGTCGCTCCGGAAAGCCCGCTCGTGGCGCGCCTGACCGCGCCCGCGCAGAAGGCCGCCGTCGACGCCTACGTCGATGCCTCTCGCGCCAAGTCCGAGATCGAGCGCACCTCCACCGACAAGGAGAAGACCGGCGTCTTCCTGGGCAGCTACGCCATCAACCCGCTCTCGGGCGACCGGGTGCCGATCTGGACGGCGGACTATGTGCTGGCCCACTACGGCACCGGCATCGTGATGGCCGTCCCGGCTCACGATACCCGCGACTACGCCTTCGCGCGTGGCTATGACCTGCCGATCCGCGTCGTCATCATGCCCGCTTCCGGCGACGCCCCCGAGGGCGAAGCCTACACGGAGCCCGGCACGATGCACGCCTCCGGCCGGTTCACCGGCCTGCCCAGTCCGGAGGCCATCGGGGCGCTCAACGCAGAGATCGAGTCCCGCGGCATCGGCAAGAAGACAATCAACTTCAAGTTTCGCGACTGGCTGATCTCCCGCCAACGCTACTGGGGCGCGCCCATCCCGGTCGTCCACTGCAACGGCTGCGGCGCCCAGCCGGTGCCGCCAGAGCAGCTGCCCGTGGTGTTGCCCAGCATGTCGGAGTTCCGGCCGTCCGGCACCGGAAAGGGCCCGCTCGCCACCGTCCCCGAGTTCGTGCGGACCAGTTGCCCCAAGTGCAGCGGCCCTGCTGAGCGCGAGACCGACACGATGGACGGGTTCGCCTGCAGCTCCTGGTACTTCTTGCGCTTCCCCGACAGCACCAACAACCGGGCCGCCTTCGACCGCGAGACCGCCCAGTACTGGCTGCCGGTGGACCTCTACGTCGGGGGCGCCGAGCACGCCGTCATGCACCTGCTCTACGCTCGCTTCTGGACCAAGGTCATGTACGACGCCGGTCTTGTCTCCTTCCAGGAGCCCTTCTACCGGCTCCGCAACCAAGGCATGGTCCTCGGCAGCGACGGTCAGAAGATGTCGAAGTCCAAAGGCAACGTCGTCACGCCCGACGAGGTCGTCGAGAAGTACGGCTGCGACACGCTGCGCGCCTTCATGCTCTTCCTGGGCAGCTTCGAGACCGAAGTGGCCTGGAGCGATGAGGCGATCACCGGAATCAGCCGCTTCCACTACCGCGTCTGGGACCTGATCACCGGCCGGCGCGACTCCGAGGTCAAGCCCGCTACCAGCCCCGACGCACTCGCCAGCGCGATGCGGGAGCTGGAGCGCCAGCGCAACGTGGCCATCAAGCGCGTCACCCAGGAGGTCGAGGGTTTCAGCTTCAACACCGCGGTGGCCGCCCTGATGGAGCTCTCGAATGCGATGACCGACACGAGCCTGCTGGCAGGCGTGCGCGGGTCGGAGGGTTGGGAGAAGGCCGTGGAGACAATGCTCCTGCTGCTCGCTCCGATCTCGCCTTTCCTCAGCGAAGAGCTCTGGGAAGCTACCGGCCGCCGGGAGCGCTCCGGGAGCGTGCACGTCCAGAGCTGGCCCACCTGGGAGGAGGCCGCTCTGGCCCGCCAGACGGTCGAGTACCCGGTCCAGATCAACGGCAAGGTGCGCGACCGGGTCAACGTTGCGGCCGACACCGCCGACGACGCGCTGCGCGCTGTCGTACTGGCGCGTGAGAACGTCAAGAAGCACGTCGAGGGAAAGCAGATCGCCAAGTTCATCGTGGTGCCCGGGCGTCTCGTGAGCATCGCGGTGAAGTGACTCGCTGCAGGAGGCAAGAGATGAATCGACACTGGTTGCTACCGTTGCTCACCCTGGCGTTGACGCTCTCGCCCACCGCCGCCGCCCGCGAGCCAGCTGCTCACGGCCGGCTCCACGAAGATCTGGGCGCCAAGCACGACTACTATCACGACCTGAAGGAGCGGCAGCGACTCCTGGCCCGCGCGCGATTCGAGGACGACTACCGTCGCGGCCTGATCGACGCGGCGACCTTGAACCGGCGGCTGCGAAGGCTCTATCCGGCGCTCGAGGGCGACCACGAGGGCGAACACCGCCTTCTCGACAGCGACCACGAGGACTGGCACCGCCGGCTCCTGTCTCGTCCTCGCCCCTATCTCCCGCTCTACGGGCCTCCCGTGCCGTCCGGAGATCAGTCGGCCCTCGACGCGCTCTACTTCGAGATCCAGCGCCTCAGGGAGCAGATCCAGAGCCGCCGATAGCGCCGCCTCGAAAGCCTACCGCCCGACAAGGGCCAGCAGCACCAGGAGCGTCAGCGGGCTCAGCATCGTGGACAGCATCACGGCTGCCGTCGCCGCTCCAGCGGTCGCGGTCGAGGCTGTTCCGCCCAGGGTTCTGGTGGTCCCATGCTACGATCCGACCGCGGGGCCGGCGTCTGGGCCGAGGAGCTGGCGGGGTCTTGCGAGGCCTTCAGGAAGACGGGTTTCGAGTTCGCCACGGCGTCCGTATCGAGCGACCATTTCTCAGTCGACAGGGCGCGGCTGGACCCAGCGTTGGCGGGGCAGGAACAGGCCGCCGCTTTCTCACAGGAGCTGGAATCGATGCACCCGCTGCCGCATTCGAGGCAGATGCGCGGCGGGCAGGTCGCCGACCATGCCGCCGCCCTCGTTGTGGGCGGTCACGGCGTGAGGTGGGAACCGGCCGACTCGACTGCGGATCCACCCGTGAAGATCCTCAGGGCGTCGGCCGAGACCTGCTCCGTCGTATAGCTCTCGAACTTCAGGCGAGCGATGTCGCCCGGAGTCGCCCGCAGGTTTCGCCCGATCTCCTCGCTCCCGAAGACCGGCTTGCCCTCGGGCCCGGGCTCTCTCCAGCTCCGCACGACCGATACGTAGTGAAGCCGGCTGCAGTGGTTGCAGAGGAGGTGCGTGAAGACCAGCTTCTCCGCCGACATGCAGAGGCCCGATTGGATGTCGAGAAGCGCCGAGAGTGTGCCGTGTGACAGGGCCCGGTTCAGCGCCTGGCGCTCGAAGCCGGGCTTCCAGGCCACCTCCCCGGCCGCGAGCCAATCGTGGCAGTCCTCGCAGTAGGGCTCGCTCCGGGAAGTCCGGGTCAGGAGCGTGCCGAACCAGAGGACGGCGAGCGCCTCGAGACCCCAGAAGAACTTGACGAAGCCGCCCGCCAGCTCCGTCGCCGACGAGTTCTTGTGATGCAGCACGAACCCGCGCTCCTGCCTCAGGCTCAGGTACTTCTCGAGCGGCGGCACGGGTTTGCGATTCGGCTTCGGCAGGAATTGACCCGGGGCGACCTTCATGACGAAGATTTGGAAGGCCGCCCCGTGGCTTGCGGTCAGGCCGGTCAGGCTGAGGAGCAGAGCGATCAGGAGGGCGACGCGCTTGTTGCGACAGTGACCATGGACCTCCACGCGGTAGGCGAGGACGCCAAGGACGAAGCCCAGCACCACCGGGGAACAGAGCCAGACGAGCCCGTACGGGAACCAGTACAGGATGAGCTGGTAGAGTCCGCCCAGGAGCGCCGCCAGGGGCAATCCCCAGCCCAGGCTCCGGAGGAGCCGGCTCCAATCGGTTCGCCCCGAGGGCTGGTAGGTCGTCCACTTGTTCATTCCGGGCCTCCTCTGGAGTCATCGAAGTTGCGCGTGATCGCCGCACTCCTACCAATCAAGAGAAGTGCCAACCTCTGGAATCCGCGTCCAGACGGGCTCGAGGCGCGTGAACCGTCACAGGAACGATACCGGCGGAGCAGGCCCGAGGTACCGGCCTGTTACCGCCGATGGGCCATCTGCCCCAGGGGCGACGCCCTCACGCATGCACGGATTTTTCGAACGACCTTTTGGCTCCTGGATTCAGCACCGGCTTGCGAACGACCTCAAATCCGTCTACATCGGGGGGCCGGGGGGGGGCCACTGGTCGCAGGCATTGATGGATCTCTCGAAGGGCAACTCTGGCTTCGCCGAGTCCGACGAGCTCAGAGAAACAAGTATTCATGCGGCTCTTCGGCGATCCATGCATCCGCGAGGGCGCCGACGAGATGAACGCCGGTGGAAACGCGGACCGAGATGACCTCATCTCGAGACCCTCACCGTCAAACCCTCTGCCCAGTCCTTATGCTCGTCTGTGTAATAGAGGTAAGCCCGAGACGAGGCCCCCGTGTAGCTGCCCGGAATCGCGGCGATCAGGTTGAGCGTCACGGACCGCGTCGCCGACGGCGCCAGGCCTCGCCAGTAGAAGACGACGTCCCGGCCTCGCGTCTCGTAAGCATCGATCGTCCGCGCACGGACCAACTCCTTCAACTGATCGAGCCTCGTCTCGAGCCCGCCTGGCAACCCGACGACCGCCACGGTCATCGGCAGCCCGTCCTTCGTCCGGTTCGTCACATCCACCGCCAGATCGACCGTTTCGCCCTCGGGCAACTCGGTCCTCGCTAGCTTCGTGGCGATGCCGACCTTGCAGTCACTGGAGCTCGCCGGCTTCTTGGCGAAGAACTTCACCAGAATCGAGTAGGGCATCGGCGAACCCTCCACCATCTCGAGCCGGATCGCGTGCTTGCCGGGAGGCAACAATCTCGCGAAGGAGGGCATCAGGATCGCGCCCTGCCTCTCCCTCGTGAACGGGACCTCGTCGACGAGCGTGCCGTCGACCCTCATGAGGACCGTGCCCTCCTTGCGAGGCGTCGACCGCGCGATGTCGTACGCCATCACGGCCTTCAACGCCAGCACGGTCGCCTGAGTCGCTCCGAACCGCCCGCCCTTGGCGCGCTCCATCAGCCACTTCATCGCTCGCTCGACGGCCGCCGTATGCTCCGGCGACTTCAGCCAGGCCAGCGCGGCCAGCGACGTCGTCTCGATGTCGAGGCTGTCGCCGCCCGAGCTGGTGATGGACGTCCTGGCGCCCTTCACGTGACCGTCGGCGTCCTGGGACCTCGCCAGCTTCTTCATCACGGCCTCGGCCCCCGCCTTGTCGGACCCCTTCAGTAGGACATTGGCCGCCAGCGCCAGGAGGTACGGGTCCTCGCTCAAACCCGCCAGCTCCCGGACGTGGGCGATCTCCTTATCCAGACCTTGCGCCCCCGAATCGAGAAGCGCCCAGACGATGTAGGCGTCCGTGATGTCGGCAGGCGCCGCGCCAAAGGAATCGAGCGCCTGCGGATTGCGCTGAAAGCCCCCCTTGCCGTCGCGACGCGAGAGCAGCCAGGCGCGGGTGCGCTCGATCATCGTTCTGTCGACCGGGTAGACCTGCGCCATGTCGACAAACTCCATTACACCGTACGCAGTGAGCGCCTCGTGGCCCGGATCTCCGCCGAACCACTCGTAGCCCTTCAGCTTGCACTCATAGCCGACCAGCCCCTTGTAGCCCGTGTCGAGCAGCTTGTTCGTGCGGCCGATCAGCTCCGGGTCCTCTACGCGGTGCGACTTCAAGTACTGCATGATCATCACGTTCGGGTAGTTGGACGAGCTGGTCTGCTCGAAGCAGCCGCATGGCTCGGCCAGCAACGCTGCCAGCGCCTGCGTCAGGGCCGCCATCGGCGTCGGGTGCACCGCCGCCTCGGTCTTGATGCTGGCGACCTCGATGCCGGGAGGGATCTCCAAGGCGTGCTCGGCCGTCTTCTCGAGCCGTCCGCCGAATGCCAGCTCGATCGGGAACCCGGTCGGGACGACCGGCACCGTCCGCGTGAAATCGTCCTCGTACGGCGCCGCCTTGCTGCGAATGCGCACCGAGACATTACCCGTGAACGGTTCCACCCGCAGGGGTACGTAGACCTTCGAACGGGCCCCGCCCGCCAGCAGGACGTTCGACGGAGCCTGGCTGGCGAGCACGATTCCCGTCGAGATCGTCGTCTCGATCGATGCCGTCAGCTCCCGGTCGGTCCCGCTCACAAGCGCCACCGGAATCTCGGGCGTGTCCCCCGAGGTGAGCTCGAGCGGCAGCTTCGTCTCCGCATAGAACGGCTTGCGCGATTCGACCGTCGCGTCGGTCTCGCCCAGTCCTCCGGCCTTCGAGAACGCGTCCGCCCGCAGCCGGTAGGTCGTGATCGAGTCGGAGAGATCGAACTCGAAGGCGCCTTGCCCCTTGTCATCCGTGGCCAGAGCCGAGCTCCAGTAGACGGTCTCGGCAAAATCGCGGCGCGCTTCGCCCCGGTCGGCGGCGCGGGCCTTGTGGGCGTACTCGCGAACGAACTCGGCGGCGACCGGCTGAAACTCGTCGGCCGCGACTCCCGCGAACTCTACTCTCCGAGGCGCCCGCATCTTTCTTGCTGGAGCCGCCCGACCCATGTCCTCCTCGCCCGCCGGCATCGGCTCGGCCGCCGGTGCGGGCATGGCGGCCTGTTCGAGTGCTGCCGCTTCGACAGCGTCCTCCTTGCCCCTCGGCGCCTCTTCTACCGCCGCGTCCTCTTCCGGACCCGCCGCGCGGTCCAAGGCCTCCGGTTCCCCCTTGTTCATGGGCATCGCCGCCTGCGGCATTGCTGCACCCTCGAACGCAAATCCCACCGCCATCGGCCGCGGCGCCGGTGGTGGCGGCGGGGGCATGCGCCTGGCGAGCGCCCGCTTCGCCTTCTCCCCATTCGCCTTCTCGAACGCGGCGACATCCCGGTAGGCAAATCGCCTCCAGCCCTGCGTGCCCAGGAGGAGATCGGTGCGGCGGTTCCCTTCGTCGCCGCCGGCCAGGTAGACGTGCGCATCCGCCAGCTCGCGCACATCCGCGCCGAGCAACACCTGCACGGGGAGCCTGGGCGCGCGGTCTCGCTTCTCGACCGTCTCGAGCACTGCGTCATCCACGACGCTCAGCCCGACTGTTGCGGCGATCGGCTCGCCCGTCTGATCGGTCGTGAGCACCTTGACCCGGATCTTCGAGCCGGGACTCGACTGCTCGGGGTCGGGTTTCAGCGTCACCTGAACCTGCTTCTTCGGCATCCGGAGGACAAGCCTCTCCGCCCAGGGGTTGCCCTGCCAGTCGAACGCGGTGACGCGCAGCACGCCGCCGGCATCCTCCGGCAGCTCCAGCGAGATCTCAAGGCTCGATCCAGCCTCCAGCACGACGGACTTCCTCACCAGCTCCTTCTCGTACTTGAAGGCGGCCACGTCGATCTTTCCGGCCGTCGATGACGCGACCTTGACGCGCAATGCCGCGCCCGGCTGGATCGCGTCATCACCGGCGGCAAGACTCACCCCGGCCGCGCCGACCTTCGGCAGCGGGAAGTGTTCCTTGACGCCGGCCGGCTCGTCGAGGACCGCGTGGTAGACACGCCCAGTCTTCGGTTCGAACTCGACTCGTCCGCGCCCCTCGTGCTCGGTGCGAAACGTCGCGGCGACCGAGCCATCTGAGTCGACGATGCGGCCCGCCACGTCGGCGGGCAGATCGGCGGTGTTGCGTGCCTCGAAGTAGAGCCGCGTCGCAAGCCCTCCCACGAGCTCGCCGCCCTCCGGGAAGAACGCGAGCGCCACCTTGTTGAGCACGATCGGAATCGTCTTGACGGCGGTCTCCTGCACCCCGCCGTCCTCGATGATGAAGGCGAGGTTGCCGTCGCCCTTGTCCATTTCGGCTGGCAGCCGGAAGGTGACGGCGAGCGTGCCCTGCTCGGAGAGCACGTGCTCCGAACGATGCACTTCCCGGCTGTCGATCTGCGCCACGACGGTCACTTTCGCCCCGGCGGGCATACCACCCTCGGCGCGCTTGGCCGAGAGCGTCGCCATCGCATCGTCGCCCGGTCCGTAAGCCTTCCGCACGAATTCGATCTCCGTCTTCAGCCGGGGCACTCGATAGGAGCGCAGCACGAACCCCGCTTCCGCGTCCGGGTCCCCCGTGTTGGGGAACTTCGCGACGAGCTTGTGCTCGCCGCCGGCCTGCCCTGCTGGCACGGTCCACGAAAAGGCCGCCACTCCCGCGGCCACGGCCGTGTGGCCGTCGACCAGGACGTCGCCTCGAGGCGAGCGGACTTCGAACTTCAGACCCAGTCCGTCCGGAGCGGGCGCCCGAGTGAAGGCGTGGAGCACCGCTGCCCGACCGTAGACGGTTTCGCCAGGACGATAGAGTGGCTTGTCGGTCGCCAGATGCGCCAGATAACGATCCGCTCCGCCGAAGCTGGCCTGAACTGCCGCCTGTTCCGCCCGGACCGCGAGCCCGCCCAGACCCGAAAGGACTGCCATCGCACAGAGACCGCGCTTCATCCCGTTGCTCATGTCGAGACTCCTCCCGCTCAGTAAACGCCCCGCTATCCATCCGACCCGGTAACGGGTGTCGAGTTCCATACCTCGCAGCGTGGACTCGCCGACCCGTGAGATTCAAGCACCAGGCAACGCCGGGGGAGCGTCCCTAGGAGAGCGTCGGGGAAAAACAAACAGGGAACAGGGAACCTGGGACCGGGAACAGGCAACGGAAAACTGAACCTGTCCGTTCGATTCCCGAATTCCTGTTCTCTGCTACCTCTAT
>JACPRK010000077.1 GCA_016190005.1 Candidatus Wallbacteria bacterium
GCCGATCTCGGTGGTCGAAGTCCAGGACCGCTCGCTGCGCGTCACGCTGCCCGCAACCGTGACCCTGAGTGCCTCTCTCGCCGCAAGGCCGTCCCCGGACACGACCGGTTTTCTCCAGTTCTTCTGGCAGCAGGTCGAGGGTTCGCCCGTGTCGCTTTCGTTGCCTCTGGCCGTCGTCGAGGAACTGCAGTCGAGCACGGTCTTCGAGCCGGCGACGGCCGGCGTCTTCGAGTTCGACTGCCTGGTCCAGGAGCAGGACGAGCTCGGCCAGTCGACGGGAGTCGAGCTGGGACGTCGAATCCGGGTAGTCGTGGATGGGCTCGACAATGGCGTGCCGGTCTCGGTGGCGGTGCCTCGCAGCCTGGACGCAAAGGCGTCGCCCGCCGGCGCCAACGAGCCGGCTGTCGTGCGCGTTGCCAGCGGGGGCCGCGTGCAGCTCGACGGCGGCCGGTCGCGGGATCTCGGGGCCGGAGCGGACCTGAGTCTCTTCTACCAATGGACGCAGATCTCGGGGCCGCCCGTGGTGCTGTCCAATCCGTTCGCTACGCTCACCACGTTCGTGTCGCCCGTCTTTCAGGACATGTCACGGCCGCTGGTATTTGCGCTGTTCGTGGACGACGGGTCGATCCGCAGCGCGCCGGCTCTGGCTGTCGTTGAAGTCCAGGCGACCAGCCGGCTGTCGAGCAGACTGGACCTGGGAGGCGGGGCTAACTTCATCGGCGTCGGGGTTGCTCCGAGAGGAGGTCCAGGGACGTACTACGCCTCCGATCTGGCGCTCGACACAGGGGCCTCGATGCTGGTGCGGCTCGAGACGACGCCCGCGGGGCGCCGCTTCCGGACCTTCTTTGCCGAGACCGGCGAGCGCGGCTTCCTGGTGCAGGGAAACGAGGGCTATCTTCTGCTCGGGAGCGGCGGTGCCCAGAGGCGGTCGCTGTTCGGGTCGGCGTGGGACCCCTCGCAACTACAGAGGCAGCTGGCCGACGGGCTGAACCTGGTGGCGATGCCGCGGGGAGTGCCGGAGGACTTCACCGTGAAATCGCTGGCAACGCTCACGGGCGCGCGGTTTGTTGCGTACACCGAGGCTGTCGGCGGAAGGGCTCGTACGACTGTCTACGTCCCGGGATTGTCGCAGACCTCGCCGGCCGTCGTGAGCGGCAAGTCGTACCTTCTGAGTGTCTCCGGATCGCCCGTGGTCAGCTTGCCGGGGCGATGAGCCCGGCGAGGGCGTGGTAGGATGAGGCGCGTTACGAGACTGGCCGCCGCCTCGTGCGGCCGCGAAAGAGAGAGTGACCGGATGATTCGAATCCAGCGCTTGGGGTGGGGCCACCGGCTGATCGCGTTCGCCGTGGCGGGGGCCTTCAGCTTGGTAGCGAGCGGCTGCGGCGGGGGAGCTGCGCCTGCGGCCACGGACGTCGCCAAGGACGCGGCGAAGGAGACGGCGACGACGCTGGTGAAGGATGCCGCGAAGGACACTGCGAAGGATGCGGCCACGAGTGCGGACAAGGATGCGGAGAAGCCCAAGGCCACCTACAACGAGGTCGGCGAGACCGACATCACCAAGGACGACAAGCCGAAGACGGCGCCGCAGAACCCCAAGTGAGCGGGCGGAAGGCTCGTGGCCCGGGCGCGGTTTCAGGCGCGCGCGGCGAGCGACTCGTAGAGCCGCAGGTGCAGCGACGTCTCCACGGCGGGTGAGAATCGCTCCCGGGCGACCCGGCGGGCGGCGTCGGCCAGGCGCGGCCCGAGAGAGGGCTCGCAGGCCAGCCTCTCGACGCAATCGATGAAGCCTTCCTCGCCCGAGTAGAGCAAGCCCGTCACGCCGTGTTCGACCAGGTCCCGGTTGCCCGGGATGTCGTTGACGACGACGGGCCTCCCCCACCACATCGCTTCGAGGATGGCGTTGGGCATGCCGCCCTCGGCCGTCGAGGTGTTGAGCGCGGCGTCGCCGCCGGCCAGAATGGCGGGCAGCTGCTCGTGACGCAGGTCGCCGGCGTAGGCAACCCAAGTGCGGCGGCGGATCTCGATGAAGAGCCGCTCGGCATAGGGGCGGTCCAGGATCGGACCGAGGTAGAGCAGCCGTAGCGTGGGCAGGCGCTCTCGCAGGCGCTCCAGCGGTCCGATCGGGAACAGGTTCGCCTTCACCGGCCGGATGCCGGCGATGTGGAGCAGGGTGAACGCGTCCGGCTTGCCTCCGTAGGACGCCAGACGAGGAGCGGGCCATCCGGCGACGTAGGGGGCCTGGGGAATGATGTGGAGCCTCCCGCAAAGATGAGGGAAGTGGTCGCTGGCGAACCTCGCGGTGGTCGGCGTGAAGGCGACGACGGCGTTGGCCCGTTCCAGCACCTGGCGCGTGGTCTCGGGGACTGGCGCGACTGCGTCGCCGAAGAGGTCCGTGCCGGTCAAGGTGATCACGCAGGGGGCAGAGAGTTCGGTGGCCAAGGCGAGGGTCGCCGGGCCGGCGGCGACCGCGTGGAACCCGTGGACCACGGCCGTCGGGCCGGAGGTGTGGGCCGGGCGGAGCACTCGGCCGTCCGGTGAGCGGACCTCGACAGAGCAGCCGGCCCGGCCGAGCTCCGCGGCGATGCGCTGCACGGTGATTGAGTTGCCCCGGGTGGAGGGGGCGAAGTGAGGGGTCACGAGAACGACGCGCATGATCGGAGAGAGGCTAACACGGGGGGGCCGTTCCACGCGGCCCAGGGTGGGGTGGGCGTGGCCCCGCGCTACTTGCTAGCCGGGCGGCCCGGGACCCAGCGGGTGCGCCGGGACTGGCTCAGCGTGTCGACGAGCGCAAGCTGGCCCCGGAGCGTCATGAGGCGAGTTGTCGCTGCGCTTGCGGCCGAGCTGTCCATTCCACCGTAGGGTACGGCCACTTCGTAGAGCACGAGGTCGCCCCCCAGGCCGCCCCGGAAGGCGATGTCGAAGCGCGCGACTCGAGTGGCGCCGAGCTGTACGGCTCGCCCCGCGGCCTCGCGGACGACGCGGCGGGTGGCGCGGTCGAGGCCGTAGACGACTCTTTCGATAACCTCGCCCTGGGCCTTGCCTGCGGTGCGGCGATAGAACGTGACTCGGTCGAAGCTGCCCGGGTCGACCGTCGAGGCCGACTCCAGCAGGAGCGGCTTGCCGCCCCATTTCTCGTACTCCTCGATGCCGGGAAGCGCCAGGCTCGAGAGATCGGCGCGCAGGTGCTCGACGATCGCCTCGGCGCCGCGCAGTGCGGAGAGCCTGCCGATGCTGGCCGAGATGCGCTTGTTGTCGAAGTAGTAGAGCGTCCAGAGGACCGAGAACGTGATGATGGTGAGGAGGAGGCCGACGACCATCTCGATCATCGAGAAGGCTTCGCGGCGGCGGGCGCTCAATTGCAGTCCTCCACCGGCGGCTTCGACGTAAAGGGGGACAGCGTTGTCAGGGAGCGCCTGGGGTTACTGACAAGGCGGTCGCAGGTCAGGGAGAGCTCCCTGTCGGGGGCGGTCGAGCGCCATTTGACGGTGACCTGCAGCCGGATCAGTCCGCCGGCCTCGAGCCGGTCGAGCCGGACCTGGCGGGAGACGTCCCGAGCGGAGACGCCGGCGCCTGCCACGCCGCCGAGCGCGGCCTGGACCTCGGGGGCAGAGCTGGTGAGCGCGAGCTCCTTGCCGTCGCCGAGCAGGGCGTCGAGCCGGGGGTAGCCGAGCGAGACGGCGAAGTACTCCAGAACGTGCTCGGCTTCGCTCTGGGCGCGGAGCTGGGTCTCGCCCTGCTGTCCGCGGCGGCGGGAGAGCGTGTTGAGCCCCAGTAGCGGCACGATGGCCGCGACGACGAGGACCAGCGCCACGAGGATCTCGGTGAGCGTGAAGGCGCGGCGGGTCATCGGGCGCTCCTGGCGACCACGCGGCTGTCGAGCGCTGGGCTGAGCGCGACGGCCAGGTGGTCCGGGTAGACGCGAACGGAGCCGTCGGGGAGCTCTTCGGTCGCGACCAGCCGCTGGTCGGGCACGACGGTCCCTCTGGCGGTGTCGAGGCGCTCTGCGATGAGACTTCCGACGATCCGCGTTTCGGGGCCCGGCGCCAGGACGAGCGGGCCGCGGGCGATGAGGGCGGCATGCACCTCACCCGAGACGGTGAGCCTGCCGAAGCAGATGACGGTCAGCGTGCTCTGGGGCCCGGCAGCCGGGATATCGGACACGGTGACGTCACCGGATGCGATGACGACGAGGCGGCCGCGGGAAGGGCCCGTCAGCTCCAGCGGTCCGGACTTTGCGTTGTCGACGGCGACGACGCCGTTGGCCGAGCGGCCCGCCGGGTCCAGCTCGCGGAGGAAGGCTTCGAAGGCCCGGGTGGCCGATTCTCCCGGCGCCGGCTTGACGTCGTAAAAGAACTTGTCGCGGAAACGGGGGTTGTCGAGCGAGAAGCGATCGAGGAGGTTGCGGTAGTACTCGAGCGCGTTGCCCTCGGGCGCCTTCGTGGCGGCGCCGACGGCATGCATCAGCCGGGGTGCGGGGCCCGTGCGGCATCCGGAGAACCAGGGGGGCGCGAAGACTTCGAGCAGGATCTTGGCATTCAGCTCGGCCAGCCTGCGCACGTTGGCGATGACGGCGCGCACGGAGGCCGGGTCCGTGATCTGGCCTGATTTCAGCGCGGATTCGTCCTGGCGGGCCGTGGCGTGGACCGTCTTCCAGCGTTGCTCGAAGGCGCGCCAGGAAGGGGGCCCCAGCCGCGCAAGGTCCAGCGGGCGGTTGGACTTGGCCAGGCTGAAGACGACCACGTCGGGCTCGGGGAACCCGAACGAGAGCGGCGCGTAGCGCGTCTCGTAGTCGCGGATCTTCTCGAGCGCTCCGGTGGGGATGGCCCGGACTTCGCGCTGCAGCTCCTCTATCGTCTGGGCCGTTATCGCCTGTCCGAGCGGCGCGGCGGCCATGGCCGACTTGAACTGCTCCATGGCGGCGTCGACGTCCTCCTTGAGCTTGCGGATGCGCTCGAGATCGGCTCGTAGCAAGCGAATGACGCGGTTGGCGCTGGGCCAAGGGTCGGCCGCCGAGCCTAGGTTGAGTCCCAGGAAGCCGGCCCCGTCGTGGACGTAGAGCGCGACCCGATCGAACGGGACCGGGGGGCCCAGCACGGCCACCTTGAACTCCTGCGTCATCTCGACGTCCCGGACGACGGCGTCGGCGGCGCGCAGCAGCGGGTAGGCGGTGACGGTCGCCCGGTAACGCAGCAGGCCGCGGCTCTCGAAGGCGAGGCGGTCGAAGGGGTCCTGGGAGAGCACTCGCACGTCGACGACGCTGTCTTGGAGCGCGAACCGGCGGTAGCGCTCCTCGCGCATCAGGGTTCGAACGCGGCCGCCCTCGAGCGCGTTGACGCGCAGCACGGCGTCCGGGAGCTTGCGGCGGCCCAACGCCGAGCGGAAGAAGGAGGCGACTTCGTCGGCCGCGGCGTTGGCGCGCTCGGCCAGCTCGAAGCGTGTCTCCTCGATGGCGCTCTCGGCCAACAGCGTCGCCACCGAGCCGTCGGCGTCGCGCTGTGTCGTGAAGAGGACCTGGGAAGAGAAGCGGTCGTGGCCAAGAGCCATCGCCAGCAAGACCAGCAGCGCGACCATGACCAGCACCACCAGGCTTCCCACACCACGGCGGCCCGAGAACGCGCGTCTCACGCCGGTATTCTAGCGGAACCCCGCTCGCCGGCCTATCGCCAGGTCTGGGTGGCGGGATCGAAGACCCCGACTTCGAGCTGCTCCTGCCCCCGCCGCAGCACCGCCTTGCGTCCCTCGGTCACCAGAGTCGGCCGTCCAGAGGGGTCGAGGACCTCGACCCTGCCGAAGGCCACGAGAACGGTGATGGTTCCTGCTTGGTCCTCGACCGCGTAGAGCCCCCGCCAGCCGCGAACGCTGGCACGGCCCAGCGCGAGGGTGACCTTGGGGCGTCCCCACTTCAGGTCGAAGACGACGCGGCCCTCGAGCCCGGAGAGCCGAAGGCTGACAGAGTCCGGGTCATCCGCGGCGGTCCGGAGCTCTTCGAGCTCGAAGCCCCCGGCAGCCGGCAGGCCGAGGACGTTGCCCTCCGGCGCGAGTCCGAGCCAGACGGCGCCGCCCGGATCTACCGAGAGTGACTGGCCTGGGGCGAGCTTGCGTTCGGGAGCCAGAGGTTGATCCGGCGGGCCGCCCTTGATGCGGAAAGTGCCGCGCATCGAGACGACCTTCAGCGCCATGGGAAGCCCGGCGGTCTCGGCTGCGGCCGAGGCATCAGGAGCGAGTGGCTCCAGTGGCTCCGAGGGTTTGCGGCCGAAGAATAGGAAAGAGCAGAGCAGGCCGATGGCAATGCCTCCCGCTGCGGCGAATAGGTGGCGGGAGCGTTTCCCGGGCGCGGCCATCTCGAGGCCTTCCAGTGCGGCCATCTCTCGAGTGGGTTTCGAGTGCGCGCGGCGGCCTGCCGCCGCCGGCCTGCGGCGGGATTCTTCGACCTGCGCCAGGACCTTCGCCGCCGGTTCGCCGCCCAGGTCGTCGGCCTTCCAGCTCGATCGGGAAAGCACCACAGCATGCTCGTCGATGGCGGCAGGCTCAGCGGGCGGTGACACCGCCAAGCCCAGCTCGCGCCTCGCGAAGTCCAGGTAGGCGGAGGTCTTGAGGTTGGCGCGGAGATGCTCCGCCAGGGGCGCCAGGCGGGGTGTGTCGAGCAGGCGTTGGGAGATGAGCGCCATCTCTTCGAGCGCGTCGGCGGCGTACGTTGCGACGTCGGCGGGGGCCGCGAGATCTCTGGCGAGGGTTGGGATGCCGCCCGGATCACCCCAGGTCCAGAGCGTCCGGGCCGCAGCGGCGCGGACGGCGGGCCGACTGTCGGAGAGCAGACGCTGGAGAGGCTCGGGGTCCGGTGGCTGGGCAAACGTGAAGGCGAGGGCGTCGACGGCTCCCAGGAGCGCGTCCGGGCCGGTGTCGGAGCGCGAGAGCAGCTCGGAGACGTAGGCCCTGCAGGCCCGGGCCGTGAACCGCCCCAGCGCGCGGTGAGCGATGCGCGCTGCCGGACCGGGCGGCGCGCGGCGGGCTGCCGCCAGGGCTGCGGCCGCTGCCTCGGAGCTCTCCTGAGTCTCAGGCGAGGCGAGGATGCGGACCGCATCCGAGACGATCGAGGAGTCCTCGTGCTCCAGCAGGGCGAGGAGGAGCCGGGTGACCTCCGGAGTCTTCTCGTAGCAAGCCAGGGCCCGCGTGGCCTGGATGCGCACGGACTTGGCCCCGTCGGTGCGGATCAGGTGCTCCAGCACCTGCAGAGAAGACTTGCCGGGATAGTAGCCCAGGCAGTACGCGGCGGCGATTCGCTCGTCCTCGTCGCCGTCGACGATCAGGTCGCGGATGGCGCGCCCGGCGCGCTGGTCGTCGGCGCCGATCAATCCCAGGATGGCCTGGGTGACGACCTCCAGGCTCTCGGACTTGAGAAGCGGGGCCAGCGTGCGCGCCCGGACGCCGGCCGGTAGATCGAGCTGGGCCAGGGCCGACACGGCCTGGGCGCGCACCACCGAGGAGCCGGTAGCGCTCAGCTCCGACAAGCAGAGCTCGGCGGCTTGCGGGGTGCCGGCGGCGATCAGCGATCTGAGCGCGGCCGCGCGGACCAGCGGGTGAGTGTGGGCGCGGAGAGCGCGCGTTGCACAGTCGAATGCCAGCTCGGGACGCGAGAGCCGTGCCGCCGACTCGAGGGCGTGGAGCGCGGCCCAGCCGCCGGCCTCCGAGAGCTGCGCGAGAGGCGCCGAGACGTCGAGCTTGCCGAAGCGGTCGAGGCAAGCGGCCGCCAGCCACTGGACGGTGGGTGAGCGGTGGTTCGAAGCGGCGCGGAGCAGGGCGAGCGACTCTTCGCAGGGGGCGTATCTGAGCGAAAGGATGAAATGAGGCTGTTCGCCGCCGGCCCACAGGCGTTCGACGCGGCGCACGAAGGTGGCCGGGTCGGCCAGACCGGTACAGCTGGAGAGGATCAGGGCGGCGTATGGGGCATCCTTCGAGTCCTCCAGGCGCGCCTCCAGGTGGGCGGTGGCGGCCGAGTGGCGAAGCCGGCCCAGCGCTCCGAGAATGCGGCGGCGGCCTGGGCCGGTGGCATCGCGGGACGCGGCGACGGCCGGCGCGACGCAGGGTTCGAGCAGCTGTGACGCGCTCCGCGTGACGGCTTCGCGTCCCTGGGCGGCGGTCGAATCTGGGGCTGCGGGCTTCGTCCGCGTCTTCACCAGGTGCGAACGGACAGGACCTGGGTCCGGCGCATACCGCGCGCGCGCCTGGCGCGGCAGGAGATCCGTGAGCGCGCAGAAGAAGTGGTTGGGCAGGGTGCCTGCTATCTGCAGCGCGGCCTGACGCACGGTTTCCACCAGGTCCTCCCCGTCGAAGTGGAGCTGGACCCGCTCGAGGCGCCGCGCCACGAACGCCCGCCAGGCTGGGTCGTCTTGCGCGAGCCCCTCGAGAAGCTTGTCCTGCTGGCGCACGACCGGCTGTATAGCACACCGACGAAGCCGGCAAGCCGGTCAGCGCGCGGCGGAAGCATCGGTGGCGTCTACCTGTACCGGGTTTTCGAAAAACCCGGTACAGGTAGACGCCACGAGATTTCGGGATTTCTCAGCGCGCGGCGGGCGGGACGTCGGCGAAGCGCAGGACGCCGAGGAGGGTGACCACGGCGAGGCGGTCGCCTGCGGAGGACCACTCGATGCGGCCGATCGGGTCGGGCGGGCCGGGCAGCGTCGCCAGGATGCGGCGGGCCGGCACGTCCCAGATCTGGACGGTCCCGTCCACGCCGCCCGCGGCCAGCCGGTCATCGCCTCTCCAGCTCACGGCCGAGACCCGGTCCGCGTGGCCCGTCAGGCGGCCAGCCTCGCGGCCGTCGGGCATCCCGTAGAGTAGGGTGGTCTGGTATGCCGCCGCCGCCAGCATCTTGCCGGAGGCCGAGAACTCCAGGTCCTCGCAGGACCAGTTCATGCACGGCAGGCGGGCCTTCAGCTTGCCGCTGCTGGCGTCCCAGAGCGCTATCCCCAGGTTGACCGCGTTGGTGTGGTGAGTGGCTATCGTGTCCAGGCCGGGCGAGAGCGCGCTGGCCGTGTAGAGGTCGGGAATCTCGCGCCGGGCCTTCGGTGCCTGGGGCTGGCTCGGCGCCCAGAACTGCGCATCGTGCCCTAGTGCAAGCAGCTGGCTCCCGTCGGCCGAGAAGCGCAAGGAGATCGCGAACTCGGGATTTTCCCCAAGATCCCGGGCGGCGGCACTCGAGCCTAGCGAGTAGAGCCGGACTCGGTCGGCGCTGACTGCCAGCCACTTGCCGTCGTTCGACAGGGCCAGCGCTCGCACGGCCCCGCCGAACGTGTCCAGCTTGCGGCGGGACGCTTGCGAGGGGACCTCCAAAATCTCCAGTGTCCCGTCTCTGCGTCCCACCACGACTTCACTTCGGGCTGGCACGAACGCAATCGCCGATACAGGGCTCTCCCGCTTCATCGCCTGCGCGCCCGGTACGGCTGCCGGGGCCACCAGCGGCGACTTGAACGCACCGCCGTGCACACCCCAGGCGACGAATCCCACGATGATGGCGATTGGCACCAGCGGGTGGACCGGCTTGCTCAGGATGTCCTTGCCCCCCGAGTTTCCCCTCTCCTCGCTCACGGCGGGAAGGTTACCGCATTCGCCAGGGAATGCTCAACGGGGAGGAGTGAGGCTCGAGGAGTGAGGCTCGAGGGGGAAGATGGAAGGTAGAAGGTAGAAGGTAGAAGGTGGAAGGTAGGCTCGGGATGGGGCAGGGGCCTCCATCGACCGGATCAGGGTGAGCGCGACAGTGAAAGGCGGGTCCAGGTGGGCCATCGGAGCCTGCGGCGCCCCCCTTCTGTCTACTGACTACTGTCTACTGACTACTGTCTACTGACTACTGTCTACTGACTACTGTCTACTGACTACTGTCTACTGACTACTGTCTTCTATCTTCGTCCCCCCTGCAGCCCCCACCCGAGCGCGTCGATGAGGATATCCGTTCCCTCCAGGCCCACCGATAGTCGCACCAGCTCGTCGGTGATTCCGCGGGAAAGCCGATCGGCCTGGGGGACGCCAGCGTGGGTCATCGAGGCGGGGTGCTCGATGTAGCTCACGGCACTGCCCAGGCTCACGGCAAGCTCCATGGGTGTGTCCTTGCGGGCGAAGAAGTTCATCAGGCGCCGGGCCGGCTTCATCCCGCCTCGCAGCTCGAAGGAGATCATCGCGCCGCCCAGGCGCATCTGGCGCGCAGCCAGCGTGTGCTGCGGGTGCGAGGCCAGACCCGGATAGTGGACCCGCTGGACCCGCGGGTGCGCCTCCAAGAATCGCGCAATCTCGAGCGCCGAGCGGCAGCTGGCCTCCATCCGGTGCCCCAGGTCCTGCACGCAGAGCGCGTTGAGCCACGAGTCGAAAGGGCTGGGCGTCGGTCCGAAGTCCTTGTAGATGGGAAAGACGTGGTCCTGCATGAACCCGAACGGCCCGAGCGCGCAGCCGGCGATCGACGCCGAGTGGCCGTTGACGTACTTCGTCAGACTGTGTACCACGATGTCCGCTCCCAGCCGGAAGGGCTGCTGCAAGTAGGGGCTGGCGAAGGTGTTGTCGACCACCAGCGGCACGCGCCGAGCTTCGGCCGCCGCGGCGACCGCTGCCAGGTCCGAGATCGCCAGAGTCGGATTGTCCGGCGACTCCAGATAGACGGCGACGACCCGAGGATTGGCCTCGAGGCACCGCTCCACTTCGGCGGCATGGGTCACGTCGACCCAGTGCACCTTGACGCCGAACCGCGACTCCAGGGTCCGCAGCAGGCTGTCGGTGCAGCCGTAGAC
>JACPRK010000078.1 GCA_016190005.1 Candidatus Wallbacteria bacterium
CATCCGGGGGACTCGTCCCCCGGAACCCCCTTGGCTCAGCAAGAAAGAGGGTCGACACTCGGCAATCCCCTCGAAAACCTCACGCCAGAGCGGCCTACCACTTTCCTGCGTCGCTCCCCATGGACAAAACCGGCCGATCGCCCCCTCGGTTTTGGGCTCGCGCGGCGCGATCTTGCGCTTGCGGGCGGGTCGGCTGGCCTCTCGTCTTACAGCCGCGCCTCTTCGTGGACCTCTTCGTGAACGAAGATGTCGCGAAGGGCCAGCTCGGCGAAGAACTCCGCAGGGTCGAGAGCCGCATCCGGCGAGAGTACGCCGGTCCCCTTGCAGTGGCCTGAGGCGACGAGCTGCGCGCCGATCGAGGCCGGGATGCCCGTGACGCGCGCCGTCGCGGACTTGCCCCAGCGGTCCGTCCCGGGATGGGTGGTGTTGTAGACGCGCCGTACCGCGCGGCCGTCCCGGGTGCCGGCTACCTCGACGTTGAGCAGGAACGCCCAGTCGGTGTTGATGGCCGGAAATGGCGTCCTGAGGAAGTGTGTTCGCAGGAAGGTTCGCGCGCCGATCTCCGCTCCGCCGGGCAGGGGGACCTTCTCGTTGGAGAGGAGCCCGGCTTGATGGAAGGTCTTCAGCGCCGCCATGATCTCCGGACGCCAGGTCCCCCGCACGTCGACCCGCCCGGGCTGCCGCGGGAGAAACCTCGGCAGGTGGTGGGTTTCGGAGTGGGGGACCAGGTAGGTCGCCTGCGCGCCGATCGGCGCCTTGAAGGCGACCACGCGCTCGCCGGCGAACGCGGGCACTTCGATGAACTTCCCCTTCTCGTAGTAGAAGCGGACGGTCTCCGCGCCGAACTCGTCGAGGATGGTATCGAGCAGGCCGGCTGACGGCGCCAGGTCCCGGAAGCTGCCGAAGGCGATGTGCACGGCGTCGACGGAATCGAGCCGGTCGGCGCCGTGCCGGGCCATGAGGTTGGTGATGCCCGGGGTTGCGCCGCAGCCCAGCACGATGGCGACTCCGGCTTCGGAAGCGCTTGGGCTGAGTTCGAGCTGCTTGGGCGTGTTGTAGAGGCCGCCCAGGTCCAGGTAGTGGCAGCGGGCCTCGATGGCCGCCCGAGTCAGCCCCAGTCCGAAATGGTAGGTCGTGCAGTTGAGCACGGTGCCGAAACCCGACATCAGGCCGACCATGGCGGCGTGCTCCGACACGTCGCATGCGATCGGTCTGACGCGCGGGTCCTCCAGAGAAGTCGCGAGCTTCTCGACCCTGGAGAGGTCGATGTCGGCGATCACGATTTCGGCGAATCGCGACGTCCTGGACAGGTCCCGGGTGGCTTCCGTGCCCATCGCGCCGGCGCCGCCCAGGACCAGGATTCTGTTGGCTCTGCCGCTGTCGGGGTTCGTCATGGCGCCTGCGAGTGTAGCACAGGGACGCGGCATGACAACCCGGGCTTCCCGTGCATATATACTCGAGCGAGGACGGGAGGGCTGATGGCTTCGACTCACGACTGGGAAAGCGTCTTCGGACAGGTGGAGCATGCGCTCGAGCAGCGCCGCGCTGCGCTGAAATCCGAGCTGGACGGCGTCTGGGCGGCCGACGCGGCCCGCGCCAACGACGTGCTGGTGCGGATGCTGGCTGCCAGCGAGCGGCTCCAGCTTCTCTCGGGACTGCGGGAACGGTTCCTGGCAGCGGCGCGCGCCAGCCGCGTGCTCGAAACTGAAGTCGACGAGGTCCACGGCCGGCTGGAACGCGTGCTCTCCGGGCTCTCCGACTTCCGCGCGGCGCGAGACTTGCTCCAGGAGGAGGAGCTGCGCAAGCTCGCTGCGCTCTTCGCCGAGGAGCTCGGCAAGGAGTCGGTCGTCATCGACTTCGGCCGCTTTTCCTCCGAAGACATCGAATCCCTGAAGCGAGTCCTGGACCGCAGCAAGTCGCGCCTGGCGACGGGCGGCGCATCGGTGCCGCTCGACCTGGGCGAGCGCGGCTTCGAGGGCCGGCCGTCCCCGGCCGACGACGTCATACTTTCGTCCGAGCCGGTCATCCCGCTGCGGGAGATCCCGATCGATCAGGCCGTGGCCTCCGCAGGTCTGGCCGAAGAGCTCGAGGAGGAGACTGGCATTCTCCTGGCCGACGAGGTGGTCGACATGGAGCCGACGCCTGCGGCAACTCCCGCGCCCGAAGCCAAGAAGCCCGCCGAGGACGACGACGAAGTCGTCTTCGTCGACGACGGGAGCTAGTCGTCGCCGGCTAGCTTGCGGGCCTCGGAGACCTCGGCGGCCAGCCGCCGCAAGAGGGCGTCGGTGTCGACGGCGTCGACGTCGGGCGGGGTGGGCGCCGTCGGCCGGGCCGTCACGGGGCCGAAGCCGAAGGGCAGGGCGGGCTCGGCGGGGCGGGCGTCGTCTCCGGCGGGTTCGGGGGCGGGCGGCGCACTGTCAGCCGAGGGTTCCGCTTCGACTGCCGCCGATTCAGGAGCCGATGGCTCCGGTGGCTCTACCGGGTCCGGTTCGGCAGCGGGAGCGTCGGCGGGCGCGTAGACCTCGGAGCGCAGCTCGCCGGATGGTGGGGCTGCCTCGGGGCGGTCGGCGGGATGGACGAACGGCTCGGCGGGCGGCAAGGGCCTTGCAGGAGACTGTGGGCCGAACGAGTCTCCGGGGCCGCGCGAGCCTTGTCCGAGCCCGACGCGCTCGAAGACCAGGCTTCGCATCGAGGCGCTGTCGCGCGTGCGGCCCAGGATGTACTGGGCCGCCAGGAAGCGGTTGTTCTCCTCGTCTGAGGCGTCGGCCCGGAAGACCTGCTCGTAGGCGTTGCGCGTGCGTTCGCCGTCGAGCCGGAAGCGGCAGCGGTAGCCGCTGGCCATGGCACGGACGTTGTCGGCGGCTGCGGGGTCCAGCTCGTAGAGCCGCTCGTAGGCGCGCATCGCGGCGTCGTCGAGGCGGCCGGCGCGACGGTACGAGGCGGTGAGCGCCTCCAGGAGCTGCCGTTCGGAGAGCCCGGCTTCGTCCAGCACGCGCTCCAGCGTCTGCCGCGCGCCTCCGCTCCAGCGCCAGAGCGCCTCCAACAGGTCCTCCACGTGTTCCACCGTCTCCGCTGTGGCGGCCTCGCCTAGCCGGGACTTCACCAGGTTGGCCATGCCGGCCAACCGGATCAGCTCCTGCGAGCTCGAGTCGGGCTGCGCCTCGGCCTGCTCGCGGACGGCGGAATCGAAGACGCGATGGTAGAGGTCGTGAAGCTCGATCGGATGGAAGAGCGTGGCGACCGTGAACCGGGTGAAGTGGCGCGGCGCATGGGTCTGGTGCCACTCGAGGAGCTGCCGGATCAAGTCGGCTGCGAAGATCTCGGCCTCCTGGAGGTCGTGCGCACCGACCAGCAGGGGTTGCGTCACGAGCGATTGGATCTGGTGGCGCCGCACGGCCCGCAGCGCCGCGTCGAAGGCGCGGTGCAGAATGGAGCGGCGGATCTGCGCGGGCTCGGCCAGCGTGACCAGGTGGAACGCCCGCCGACACTTGGCGTAGCGCGGCCCCTGGGTCGCCACCAGCTCGCCGAAGGCATAGGGTGCGGCGGCCCGGACCTCCCGGCCCCAGCTCGCGCCTTCCAGTGTCAGAAGCAGGTTCTGGCCGTTGCCGTCGGCGCCGATCTCGTTGAGCACCGCGTCCGCCTCGATGAGATGGGGGTCGGTGCGCTGGATCTCCAGCTCGAGCCGGCCGACCGTCCAGCGGCTCCCCGCCAGCTCGGCGGCGCCCGCGCGAACGTAGTCGACCAGCAGGAGCGACTCGCTAGCGTTCTCCACGATCACGCGAACCGTCTGGCCGCGATAGGCCGCCAGGGAGAGCGTCAGGTCGCGCCAAAGCGCGTTGTCCAGCCGGCCCCAGAAGAGTTCCCGCGTCTGTCCGTTCTCCGACTCGACCAGCACGCGAAAGTCGCCCGCGCAGATCTCGTCGCCCCCGGAGAGGGAGACCAGCCCCAGCCCAAGTCCCAGCGTCGGCTTGGGCTCATGCGGCGGCAGTGTCACCCACTGCCCGAGCCCCTCGGGCACTATGCCGCCGGGGGTCGGGAGCCCGGGCGCCAGCACGGCCAGGCCTGCGCGTTCCTCATGACCGATCCGATGGTGCGACAGCCACCTCTCCCTCAAAGGAGCCGATGTGTCCAGGACCCGGAAGTCCCAGTCCTTCGGGACCAGCGTCCGCGGATCGAACTCCGCGAAGTCCGGATTTGCCAGAAACTCGTTGCTCGGCGCCAAGGCTTCCTCCTCGTGGATGCTACATCTTAGCAGGAATTGGCCGGAGGGAAACCGGAAAAGGGCCTTCCCAACTCCGGAGTTCAACTCGGCGCCCAAAGGCGCTAGGCTATCTCCGGAATGCTGCTCAGCTCCCGCGCCTGGCCCTTCGTCCTTTTGACCTTCCTGCAGGAGGCGGTCGTGCTTCTGGCGACCAGCACCGCCGAGGGGCTTTTCCTCAAGCGCGTCGGAAGCCAGTACCTGCCGGGCGTCTACCTGCTGTCCGCGGTCGTCTCCGCCAGCGCCAGTCTTCTCTACGCGCTCGTGCGGGGGCGCTGGGACGGCCGGCGATTGGCCGTCGCCACGCCGCTTGCGTTCGGGGGGCTGATGCTGGCGATCGCGGCGCCGCTCGAGCGGAACGTGACGCCCGTCTTCTACCTCTATTTCGCCGCGGTCTCCGTCTTCGTGATGATCGCCCGAATCCAGCTCTGGCTGGTCATCAACCGCCGATTCACGACTCGAGAGGCCAAGCGAGTCTTTCCGCTCCTGACGGGCGCGGGGCTGGCAGGGTCGATCCTGGGCGGGCTTTCGCTGCAGCTCTTCCCGGCCAGCTGGGGCCCAACCCAGTACCAGGGCGTCACGGCGGCCTTCACCTTCCTCTACCTGGCGGTCTTCCTGGCAGGCGCCCGCGACACCGCGCCGGGGCCCGCCGCCGAAGGGGCCGCCGACTCGCCGGCCGCGGGCCTGGCGCGGATGCGCGAGGCGTTCGGCAACGGCTTCGTCCGCAGCCTGGGCCTCCTCGTGCTGGCGCAGATCGCCATCCTGACGCTGGTCGACTACCAGTTCAACCGCGTCTGCGACGCGCGGTTCCCCGAGGAATCGGCGCTCATCGGCTTCTTCGGGATGTTCCGCTCGGTCTCGAACATGGCGGCCTTCCTCTCCCAGATGTTCGTGACGCACCGCGTCATCGCCGCCCTGGGGATCGGCTTCGCGCTGCTCGTCACACCCCTGGCCGCCATCGGCTACGGTTGGGCCCTCGTCGCGTCCTTCGGCTTTTACACCGGCGTCGCCGCCAAGCTGACCGGCCGCTTCCTGCAGCGCACCCTCCACGGCTCCCTCTACCAGGTCCTCTTCAACGCCGTCGACGAGCCCAGACGCGACGCGGCGATGCTGGCCTGCGACGGCATCGCCTACTCCGTGGGCACCGTCAGCGCCTCCGCGCTTCTGTGGTGCGTCGTGCCGCTCGGCCCCCAGGGCATCGACCTGGTCATCCTGATCGCGGCGGTCCTCTTCCTCATCGTCGCCCTCGGCCTCAGGCGCGCCTACCTCCACCTCCTGGTCGAGCACTTCCGGGGCGCCCAGCGGCCCGCCCTCGAGAGCCCGGCCCAGCTCCCCGGCGCCGGGTCGGCCCAGGTCCGCAAGGGGTCGCTGGCGGCCCTGGCCCGGCTGGGCACCCGCGCCGCGGTCCCCTATCTGCTCCAGGGCCTGGAGGATCCGTCGCCGGAAGTCCGCATCGAGGCCGTCCGCGGCATCGCGGCCTTGGGCGACGAGTCCGTGCTCCCTGAGCTGGTGGCCCGCCTGGACCGCGAACAGGACGACCGCGTCCGCTCGCAGCTCTTACGCGCCTTCGGCCGGTTCAAGCAGTCCGGCATCGTCGACGGTCTGCTCGGCTTCCTCCAGGATCGCGTGCCGCGCATCCGCGCCGACCTGGTGGAGATTCTCGGCGGGCTGCCGCACCGCCGCCATGCCGAGCGGCTGCTGCCCGCGCTGGAGGACCCAGAGGTGCGGGTCCGGGCCAACGCCATCCTCGCGCTCTGGCGTATCGGGGACGACCGACAGGTGCGCGCCGCGCTCCTGGCGCTTCGCAAGCTGCTCTCCAGCCGGGACCCCGCCCGTCGCAGCGCCGGTGCGTTCGTGCTGGGGCGCATCGGCAACCGGATGGCCGGGCAGCTCCTGCTGGCGATGATGGCCGAGGAGACCGACGCTCGCGTCCTGCGGAACACGGTGGTGGGGCTGGCGCGCACCGGCGGCGAGGGTCTGGCGGACCCGCTGCTGGTGGCCTTTTCGCGCGCCGCCCCGGAGGACCGGCCGGTGTTCATGGCCGCGCTCAAGCGAGTGGGCCGCGGCGACGCCGAGCCGTTCGTGCGGGCCTCGCTGACGGGCGCGCCGGCCGTGCGCATCCTGGCGATCGAGATGCTGGGGCACGTGCCGCCGGAGCGCGCGGTGGAGACGCTGCTGGAGCTGTCGCGGGACGCCGACCCGGAGATCCGGGTGTCCGCCCTCAGATCGTTGACTCGCACGGCGGATTCGCGGGTCGACGCGCGGCTGCGCGAAGTGCTCAGGGGCGATGCCGACGAACGCGTGCGGGCCACGGCGCTCAGGCGGATCGGCGGCCAGCAGGCGCGGCGGCTGTTCCCCGAGCTCTTGCGCGGTCTGGAGACAGCGACCGACCGGGAGCGGGCCAACACGCTGGAAGCGCTGACCAGCCTTGCTGCGCGGGTGCTTTCGGGTGAGGAGACGCTCTCTGCGGTGGCAGCGTCTCTCTCGGGGCAGCGGCCCAGCGCCGGGGCCGAGGAGCCGTCGCCTGGGCGGGACTTCGTGATGCGGTTCCTGGATGCGGCGGCCGGGATGCTCCAGTCGCCTGCAGGCCGGGTGGCGGCCAACGCAGCCTACGCGCTCTGGAAGCTGGGCGATCCGAGGGGCGCCGAGGCGCTGGTGGGGATGCTGGGCGATGCGCGGGTGAAGTCGGCGCTGCACTGTATCGGGAAGACGGGCGACGCGCGGTTTTCCGAGCCGGTGTCAGCGCTCTTGGCGAGCACCGATGAGACGATCCGGGCGCGCGCAGCCTCCGTGCTGGAGCGCGTTGGGGCGCGGTGGGACGACATCTTCGCCCAGCTGGGCGGGGGCGACGAGCGGGGGATCGCGGAGCTGCTGGAGGCCTACTCGGCGGGCGGGGAGCGGATCCGGCACTATCTGCGGCGGGCGCTGGAACGCGGGCGGGAGAGCCTGGCCGCGGGTCTGGCCGATGCGGAGCCTCTCGTGAGGCTGCAGGTGCTGGAGGCGATGCAGGTGCTGGGGGAGGATGTGGATCGGCCGATGGCGCTTGCGCTGCTGGAGCTGCCGTCGGAGTCGTTGAGGCTGAAGGCCGCCGCGGTGCTGGCGCGAGCGGACTGGAAAGAGCCGCCGGAGGCGTTCCGTCGTTTTTGGAAGGCGAGCATCGATGGGGTCTACCGGTACGTCTGGTGTGCGGCGCTCCTGGCGCGGGTGGCGCCTGTGGGGCTGCCATCCGTGATGGGGCTGGCGCAGGCGGCGGCGCGGCGGGCCCGTCGGGCGGTGCGGGGGCTGGTGGCGACGTTCGATGTGTTCGATCCCGAGAAGAGCTTCGGCCCGATCGCCGAGTCGCTGGACGAGGCCGATCCGGTGGCGCGCGCTCGGGCGCTGGAGGCGCTGGAGAACCTGGTGCCGGCGGAGCTGTCACGGCCGCTGGTGCCGGTGCTGGAGTCGGAAGAGCGGGCGTGGGGGGAGCTAGCGGAACGGTACTTTGTCGACCACGGTCGGCCGCCGTCGCTCGACGCGCTCTTCGGGCTGGTGCGTGAGGACGATGCGGAGCTGCGGGAGGCTGCGGGCGTGGCGCTCCTGGATCTGTCGGAGCGGTACGTGACGCAGCTGTTGAAGAACGAGGTCGCCTCGGAGGTCGCCCGTCGGGCGGAGGCGCTGGCGGCCGTGATCGAGCGGCGCCGGCCGTCGAAGAAGGAGGCGCGGCCCGAAGCCGCATGAACCATGGCGATGGAAGTTGCACACGGCCTGAAGATGAAGCACAAAGTGGTGCTTGCGTCGCTGGCGCTGACGACGGTGACGGTCGCGGCGATGGCATCGCTGGCGCTCGCGGCCTTGGAGGGCACCGCGCGCGAGGAGGTGCTGGAGCGCAGCCGCTTCTTCAGCCGCTACCTGGGGGCCTCGCTCGAGGGGAAGATGGACCGCGCCGTCAAGATCCTGGAAAGCCTGGCCGCTTCCCCGGGACTCTCGAAGCTGCCGCCCGATCAGATGCGATTGGTGCTGGACCAGTGCCGCATCTGGAGCGGAAGGGTCTTTTCTGACGTCTGGTACTTCACGGGGCGCGGCGTCTGCACGGTGACCTCGCCGGAGAACCCGGACTGGAAGGGAATGGACCAGCGGTCGATCCCCGGCCTGGAGAAACCGGTGGCCGAGATGGCCCGCTCGGGCCGCTCGGTGGTGGTCGGGCGCTTCCGTGAGGCCAAGCGGGGGCAGAAGGCGCTGCTCCTGACGCCCGTCGGCAACGCGGGCGGCTACCTCTCGGCCCTGGTCGACTTCAGCGACTGGCGCACTTTCAGCCGCGCCGGCGCCCGCGCGGGCTACGCGACGCTGGTCGACTCCGAGGGGACCATCGTGAGCATCGATCCCGACCCGGAGCAGAGCCTCAAGGGGCGGCCCTACCGCGTCACGATCGCCGGCCTCTCCCACGCGCCCGCCGCGCTCGCCTCGGGAATGCCCGGGGTCGAGGGGATCGAAGGCGGCGGGGGCGCGCTGACGGTGCACGGCTCCACCACCGTTACCGGCGCTCCGGAGCTGATCGTGCTGGCGCCCGTGCAGCGGCTCGGCTTCCATCTGGCGATCGGCATCCCTGAGTCGTACGCCTTCCGCCGGGTGGAGCAGCTCAAGACCCGCCTCACGATGCTGACCGCGCTCTGCTGGATCGTGTCGGCGATGCTGGGGGCGTGGTTCGCCTCGCGGATCGCGCGGCCCCTCTCGCTGTTGAGGCGCCACGTCGAGGAGCTGGAGCGCGGCCAGATGCCTGGCGAGCTGGAGTGGCGCTACGGCGACGAGATCGGGGTCCTCGGCCGCGCCATCAACGCCATGTCACGTACCCTGGTGCGCGAGCGCGTGATGAAGGATGTCTTCGGCTTCCGCTCCGACGACGCGGAAGGCGGGTCGTGACGGCTGACCGCCCGGACGGCCCCAGGTGGTGGCTGCCGGCGCCGGCGATGCTGGTGCTGGCGATCGCCTTTTGGGCCGGGCTAGGTACGCTGCGGGACTTCGATATCTGGTGGCATCTGGCCGCCGGCAAGGAGATCGTCGAGACCGCCACCATTCCCAGGCTCGACCACTGGTCCCACACCGTCGACGGCAAGCCCTGGTTCGCCCACGAGTGGCTGGCCGAGATCTTTTTCTACGGCGTCTGGCGCGCAGCCGGCGAGAACGGGCTTCTGGTGTGGAAGGCTCTGATGGGTCTCTTCACTCTCATGGCCCTGGGCCGGCTCTTCGCCCTGGCGGACCCGAGACGAGGTCTGGGACACGTCGCTGGACTGCTGGCCGCAACCGTCTGCGTCCACTACCACCTTCTCGAGCGCCCCCACATGTTCACGAACCTGTTCCTGGCCCTCGAGGTCCTGGCGCTCGAAGAGTGGTCTCGCGGGGGACGAGACCGCCTCGGCTGGTTGCCGCCGCTGTTCCTCCTCTGGGCGAACCTGCACGGTGGTGTCGTGATCGGCCTGGCCGTGCTCGCGATGTACGGTCTGGGAATCGCCCTCGACGCGGCCGCCGGGAGGGAGGGCGGCGGGGCCGCGCTCAGGAGGCTCGCGCGGATCGGCGCGCTCTGCCTGGCGGCATGCCTGCTCAATCCTCGCGGGCTGTGGCTCCTGGTCTACCCCCTGAAGTACGCCGGCCACGGCACCCTCGCCGCCGAGATCACCGAGTGGACCTCGCCCGACTTCCGCGAGTTCCGGCCGATGGAGGGCCTGCTCCTGGCGCTGGCGGCTCTGGCCCTCTTCGCCCGCTTCGGCGCCCGGCCCTCGGAGGCTCTGTTCGTACTCGCCGGCCTGCATCTGTTCCTGCAGTCCAAGCGCAACATCGTCTTCGTCGCCCTCTTCCTGCTCCCCGTCGCCGTCGACCGGCTGGCCAGGCTCTCGGCCGGCTGGCGGATCTCCGGCGCCTTCGAGCGCACCGCGCGCGCCGGTGGCGGGGGACCGCTGCTGGCCGTTTTCGTGCTCGCCCTTTCCTGCCACGTCGTCTTCGTCCAGCAGCCGCGCATCTCCCCCGGCTACTTCCCCGACGAGACGGTCGAGTATCTGCGCTCCCGGGCCCCGGGCGAGGTCCGTATGCTGAACGAGTTCGTCTTCGGCGGCTACTTCATCTGGAAGCTCCAGGGGCGCCACCGGGTCTTCATCGACAGCCGCACCGACATGTACTTCGACGAGGACGTCTTCGCCGAGTACCTGGCCGTCTTCAAGCTGGCCATGGGCTGGCGGCTGGTCCTCGACAAACGCAAGATCGATCTCTGCGTCTTCGAGCTGGGCCATCCCCTGGCCACAGTGCTGGCCACGACCGGCCAGTGGCGCCAGGTCCATCGGGATGCCTCGGCCGAGGTCTGGGAACGGTTCGGCCCGGCCGCCGGGGGCGGGTCATGAGCGACGTCCGTCCGGCCGTCGAGGCCTCCGCGGGCCAGCCCGAGCCGCAGGCGAGGGCGGGGGGTCTGGGGTTGGAAAACCCCAGCTCCAGGATCGGGCTGGCCAGCGCCGTGAAAGTCCCTCGAGGAGCACGCGAAAACCCTGGCGGCGCGGGCCAGTCCGCCGCATCGGCGCTCCCCGGACTGCGCGAGGTGCTGCTGGCGCTCTTTTTCCTCGGAAGCCTCACCCCCGTGGTCGACTACGATGTGTGGCTGCACCTGGCCTCCGGTCGCGAGATGTGGTCGAAGGCGCATGTCCTCTCGGTCGACGTGTTCAGCCACACGGTGCCCGGGGTGGCCTGGGTCTACCACGAGTGGTTGGCGGCGGTGGTGTCCTACGGCATGTGGCTGCTGGGGGGCGTCAACGCGCTGGTGGTCTTCAAGGCGGTGATGATGACAGCCTCGCTGGGGGTGTTGCTCGCCACCTTCGCGGTCCGCGGGCACGGCCGCGGGGCGCCCGCGCTGGTCGGCCTGATGGCGGCAGCCGTGTCGGCGAACAACGTTGCGCTGGAGCGGCCGCATCTCTTCACGATCCTCTTCCTCAACCTCTTCGTCTACTGGCTGAACCGGCAGCGCTACCGCGGGATGCCGCTGCCGTGGGGGATGTCGGTCATCGCCGCGCTCTGGGCCAACCTGCACGGCGGATTCGTGCTGGGGCTGCTGGCGTTCGGTCCTTTCCTGGTCGAGGATCTCTGGCACTTGGTCCGAAGGCGAGGTGCCGGCGACGGCCAAGACGAGGCGCTGGCGGTGTCGCGATTGCGCGAGCGAGTTCTGAGAACTGCGCTCGTCCTGGCGGCCTGCGTGCTCGCAACCCTGGCGAACCCGTACGGGGTGGAGACCCTGCTCTACCCGCTGCAGTACGCATCGCCCTCGCCGTTCATGCGGCAGATCGAGGAGTGGGCGTCTCCGAACTTCCAGCGCCAGATCGTGCTGGAGGCCGTGCTGCTCGTGCTGGTAGCCGTAGGGCTCTTCTCGAAGGAGCCGATTGGGCTAGCTGACGGGATCTTCGCGATGGCCAGCGCTCATCTGATCCTCACCGGCGTGCGGAACAGCTTCCTGGTTGGCTCCTTCCTGGGGCCGGCGCTGGTGACGCATGTGGCGGCGTGTCTGGATCAGCCTGCGTGGGGCGCGAGCTTACGGCGCAAGCTGGAGCGTTTCGATTCGGGCACGTTCGGGCCGCTCCTGGCTCTGGCCGTGCTGCTGGGCGGGACGGTGGCGCTCACGGGAACGCCGCGCGTCGCCCCGGGGCGGTTCCCCGAGGGGGCCGTCCGGTTTCTCGAGCGCCAGCGCCCGCCCGGCCGCCTCTTCAACGACTACGATTTCGGCGGCTACTTGATGTTCCACCTGCCCGCCTATCCGGTCTTCGTCGACGGCCGGGTCGATGTCTACTCCAAGCACAGCGCCTTCGCGGACTTCCTGAGCGTCTGGCGTCTGTCGCCCGACTGGGAGCGGGTGCTCGAGCGCCGCGGCGTCCGGATAGCCCTTCTGGAGCAGCGCCAGAGCCTGGCCGCCCTCCTGGGCGCCAGTCCCAACTGGCAGGAAGTCTACCGCGACGAGGTCGCCGTCATCTTCCTGCGACGGTGAGCTTGCTACAACCGGGTCGGATGTTTGGTGCCCGCGGCGACGCGGCCGCGAAGGCCGATGGCGGCCCGAATTGGGCCGTTGACTCGATTCAGGGGCTGTGATACTATCCGCCGGGCCCGCGAGACCTGGACAGGTCTTTCGGGCCAGGTGTTTTAATCCGTGATATCCCCCAGCGGGAAAGAAGTTCCCCGCCAGGGGAGGAGGTGCTGCAAGTTGGCACAGGGCAAAGTCAAGTGGTTCAACGATAAGAAGGGTTTCGGTTTCATCGAACGCGAGGGAGACTCCGACGTGTTCGTTCACTACTCCGCCATTACCGGCCAGGGTTACAGGACCCTGACCGAGGGCGCTCGCGTGGAGTTCGAGGTGACCGACGGTCCCAAGGGCCCCCAGGCTGCCAACGTGCGCATGGTCTGACACCCGCTCAGCTCAAGCGACTACAGACCCCGCTCCGGCCTCGCCGGGGCGGGGTTTTTCAACTCTGGCGAAGCTCCGTTCCCACAGGGCAACGGACAAGATCGTCGGAAATCAGGTCCAGGCACCGGAAGCCCGGCCGACCGACCGGATGACTGCCAGGTTTCAAGCGGGCTTCCGGAGCCAGTCCCTCAGTCATTGACAGATCGTTGAGAGCCAGCATCAATGCTCACTCAAGGCATTCCACTCAGAGGCTCCGCCTCCGAACCTCCGCCAAGGGGCCGAAGGCCCCCTGGACCCCCATTTAATGCGGCTTTTGGGTGTTTCGGATGCGCTCAGTCCATTCGTATCCGACAGATAGTTCAAGAGATCCGTCCATGCGTGAGAGCCAGTCCCCGTTTTCCGCCTCCGGGCTCGCAACTTTGCCGGAACCCTCCCCGCTCCCACGTTCCCGATTCCCATTCTTGCGCTCCGATGCTATCCTGCACCTCCTGATTTCCCGGGAGGTGCGCCAGACGTGTTCGAAAACTCTCAGCTCAAGGACATCATCGAGAAGGTCGAGGCCGGGCAGCGGCTCGGATTCGAGGACGGCATGCGGCTCTTCGAGTCCGACGAGCTCTACACCATCGGCTACCTGGCCGATCGCGTTCGCCGGCAAAAGAACGGACGCGTCGCCTACTTCGTCGTCAACCGCCACCTCAATCCGACCAACGTCTGCTACGCCCGCTGCACGCTCTGCGCTTTCGGCGTCACCAAGAAGGATGCGACGGCGTACACCTACTCCATCGAGGACGCCGTCGAGCGCGCCCGCGAGACTCTGGGGCGTGAGTCGATCACCGAGCTCCACATCGTGGGCGGCATGAACGCGTCGCTCCCGTGGACCTACTACACGGGGTTGCTCACCGCGCTCAAGCAGGCCTTCCCCCAGCTGCACTTGAAGGCGTACACCGCAGTCGAGATCGCCTGGCTGGCCCGTCTGACCGGCAAGGGTATCGAGGGCACTCTGGAGCTGCTCAGAGCCGCTGGGCTCGACAGCCTTCCGGGCGGTGGCGCCGAGATCTTTGCCGACGAGGTCCGCGAGAAGATCTGCGACCACAAGATCGGCGCCGACGACTGGCTTGCTGTCCATCGCGCGGCCCACAAGATGGGGCTGGTCTCCAACGCGACGATGCTCTACGGCCACGTCGAGGAGCCTCGCCACCGGGTCGATCACCTGCTGCGGCTGCGTGCCCTGCAGGACGAGACCGGCGGCTTCCAGGCCTTCATCCCGCTCGCGTTCCACCCGGAGAACACCCAGCTGGCCAACTTGCCTGGACCGACTGGCTTCGACGACCTTCGCACGCTCGCCATCTCGCGCCTCTTGCTGGACAACTTCCCGCACATCAAGGCCTACTGGATCCAGATCGGGATGAAGCTGGCCCAGGTCGCCCTCCACTTCGGCGCCGACGACATCGACGGCACCATCGTCGACGAAAAGATCACCCACGCCGCCGGAGCCACCAGCGCCGCCGGTGTCCCCCGCGACGACCTCGTCGGACTCATCCGCCAAGCCGGTTTCATTCCCGTCCAGCGCGATACCATCTATCGCGAGCTGCGACGCTGGGATTAGGCTTGAGGAGTGAGGCTTGAGGGATCAGGATAGAAAACATCGAGCAGGCCTCGCTCAACTGGTCGCTCACCAATTGGCGACAGAGGTTGCGGTTGGCCGGCTGCGCTGCCAGTCTCCGCGGGCGAACGCTGCCCCCGATCTTGCGGGCAGCGACTGCTAACTCCGGCAGACTTCCGATGAAGCCGCTATCCCTGGCGAAGGCCGTGCCGGCCTTCGTTGCGCTACGGGGAATGGTCGCCGTCATCCTGGCACCCTTCATCCCGTGCGCCGACGCGGAATCGCAATCAGGGTGCCATCGAGGAGGCCCGGCGCCGCATCTCGGAGGCTGAGCGCGAGCGCGCCGCCGTCTGCGCGCGCAGCGAGGGCTGTCATGGTCTGGAACGATGCTCACGCGTCCGCGGGCGGGAGCGCGGTCCAAGGGGGGACGGTGGTGACAGGGCGAGCGCCTGCTGGCCCGTTCGGCGGTCAGTGGAAGCGGGAGGCCGCGTAGGTCGACTTGGAGCGGCTCCACCAGGCCAGCAGCTGAGCGCGCACTTTGGCGATCTGGGCCTCCGAGGGCTCTGCGTCCATGTCGAGATCCAGCAGGCCTCGGAGCGCCAAGCACCGGGCATACCGGCGGGCCATTGGCCGGAACGTGGTGCCGTCGAGCAATGCCTCGATTGCCTCCGGGTTAGGATTGAAGTTCAGGTCGTCGGCGATGGTGGTGTTCTCCTTCTCTTTGGAGCGCCGCACCCATTCAAGGAGCTGCAGCACCGACTTGGAGGTCCGAGGATGGCCCATCTTTCCCGCGTCGGCGACGAGATAGGTGGCGGACGAGCCGTACTGATCGGGGTGGGTGCTCTTGAGATGGTTGAAATAGGACGTTCCCCGCGCGACGTCGCCGAATGCCATGAACACGTGGGCGAGCTCGCTGATCACAGGCCCCTCGGACAGCACGGCGGCCGGCATGGCCTGCGCAACCTTCGCGGCCAGCTCGAGCTCGCCAGCTTCAGCCAAGGCGGTGACGAGCTGAAAGGTAGTGCGGCCACCGGAGGGATACCGTTGCTCCAGCTTCTCGAACCACTCGATTCCCTCCTCGGTGTTGCCCTCGAGGATCGCGAATCGGCCGGTGAGCGCCAGGACCGAGCCTTGCCATTGCTCAGTGGCTCGCGCCAGCGTCACGAGCGGGCGCGCCTGATCGATGGCGCCCAGGTCGAGCATCCGTTCGGCGACCTTCACGGCAGCGACGGCTATGGGAATCGGATCCGACCGCCGCTGCTTCACCTCTTGCACCAGGCGTGCTGCCTCGCCCAGACGGTCACCCAGTACAGCGAGTTCGAGCCGCTTATCGAGGAGGCGAAAAGTACTTTTGAGCCGGCGATCGGCCTCCTCGGCCAGCCGGATCGCCTGCTGGATGTTGGCGCGCGTGTGGGCCTGCTCGATGGCCGCTAGCGGGATGGATTCGGATTCCGGGAGCAGGGCGCTGGCCCTTTGGAGCGTGGACTGCACCTGCTCGCTCGCTCCGGCCTTGCCTTCCCAGCCGATCTTCGTCGCCCACTCCCAACCGTTCCACGGATCGACTTTCAGCTCGTTCTCCACGGTCGCGAGATAGGGGTCCATCGAGCCCCTGTAGGCATCTCCCTGGGCGAGCAACTGCTGGTCCACCAGCTCCACGCTGACCGAACCCAGGTCCCAACAGAACCGCGCAAATCGATGGGGTTCGTTCCCCCAGCGCTTGTTCCAGATGGCCTGCACGGGTTTCGCGAGCCAGGGGTCCGCGGGATCGGGCGATTCCCAGCTGGAGTGCCATCCGGTCAGTTGGCCGGAGCTGTCCAGCTCGCGAAACTGGGCCATCCTCCTGGCGACCAGGCGCGAATCCGGAACGGCGGCTTGCGCGCCCTCGAGCATCGCCTTGGCCTCTTCGACCACGCCCCACATCTGCATCGCCATCACGGCGTACTCGACCGCAGGAGCAACCAGCAGCTCCCGGCGGATCGAGTCCTGGCGATCTCCCGGCAGCTCGGGCGAGACGAGGGCAATGCCGGGCGCGGCAGCCCTGGCCTTGGGCAGGCGATCGGCGCGGCGCCGCAGAAAGGCGGTACCCCAGTCCGAGACGGCCTTGTTCTTCATCTCGGACTGTTTCGCGCCGTCGATCTTCGGAAAGGCTTCGTCCTCCTCGGCAGCGACCCACAGAGAGGTGTAGAGCTTGGCATCGCCGACCGGAATGTGCCCCTTGGAGCCGGCCAGCACGAAGGCCAGCGGCAGCCCCTGTTCCAGCAACTCGACCAGCTTGCGGCCTTCCATGGACTCGTGGGATCGCGCGTAGGCATCCCGGTGGATGAACGGATGGCCGCGAATCTGGTCGAGCGCTTTCATGTCGATACGGCAGGCCGCGTCGATCGCCCTGGCCTCCGGATCTCCGCTCGGGAGCAGCGGGCCAAGAACGACGCGGGCGGAGGCCGAGTGTCTGGCCAGCAGATCGGTGTAGGCGCGAGCGCGCCGCGTGACCGGCGAGTCCGGCGATAGAAATCCCGCAAGCGCCGCCAGGGCCGCCCCTCGAATCAGCAGGCGCGGTCCTGGCGAGACGCCGGCGGACGTCAGGAACTTGCCGAGACTGGAGTAGTCTCGGGCGAGCGCGGCGAGCGCCGTCGAGTCGCGCGGGGCAGATGCCCATCTCTTTGCTCGTGTTTGGAGCCTCTCGAGCAGCACCACGGGCGGTGGGAGTGTCGTGGAGTCCGATGGCCATGCCGCGGTCGTGGCATCGAAACGAGCTCCGAGCGACTCGAGCGCGGTCCGGGCGGCTTGGAGCGTCGCCGCCGCCGCGGTCACGGGCTCCATCAGGGGCAGCGAGGCCTTGGCCAGGACGGAAGGAGTCGTCAGAGGGCCGCCGTCGGGCCCGTGGGCCGCCGCGAGCCGCAGCGTGAAGCCGGTCTTGTCGGCCGTCACGCTGGGCACCAGCACGTGCCCGAGACCGAGCTCCTCGCGAAAGCGCTCGAGGTCCTCCTGGCTGGGTGGACGGCGATCGCCTTCCGCCATTCTCCGCCACTCCGGCCTCCGCTCGCACTCCGACGGATCGACGCACCTTTGCGACGCCACCGTTGTGAGTCCCAGTGCGAGGCAGTCGTACATCACTCGCCAGACATAGCCGTCCGCTCCGGCCTCCCAGGGAAACGGCGTCGGATAGATCGCCCAGAGCTCCGAGGGCTTCAGTTTCTTGGGCGGCGGTGCGGCGGCCGGATCTTCTCGGGCGGCAAGCCTTGCGGTCATCTCCCGCATGCGCCGTCGAATCCTCGTCGTGCGCTGTCCAGGCCCGAGCGATTCATCGAGGATGGAAAGGCTTCCCGAGTAGGCCTTTTCGGCCGCCGGATAATCGCCGGACTCGTAGGCCAGGTCACCGAGCGTCTCTAGCGGTTGGGCCACTGCCAGGTGTTCCGGACCGTAACAGGCGCGGCGCATCTCCACGGACTCTTCGAGGAAGGAGCGCGCCCGATTGAGGTCGCCCTTGGCTTTGAGCACCAACCCCATCAGGAAGAGATCGGCCGAGACGAGTCTTCGATGATCTCCAGCCAACTTGCGGTGAGTGTCGAGTCGCTTCTCGGCTCTCGTGACGGCTTCCTCGTGATCTCCGACGTCGGAGAGAGAGAAAATCTCGGCGCTCTCCCGATCGGACGTCGGCTCGTCGGGCTGCTCGCCTGGCGGGTGCTCGCCCTCGAATGATGCGACAGATTGCCTCGCTTCAGTCTTTTGAAGTAGGAGCTGCGAGAGGGTCGGCACTTGCAGCGCGTACGTCACCGCAAGCAGGCCCAAGACTGCGACCAGCTTCAGCAAAGACATCAGCAAGCTCCCGTCGTCTCCTCCATTTCTCGCGGTCCCGCCGTGCCGGTCTCGACCCGAGGGGAAGTCTAGCACCCCGACTCGGTCGAAGCAGCGTCCGAGGTCGTTCGTCTCGGAGCAGGCGGCGCCGCTCAGTGGTGGCGTGCTACGATCCTGGACGACCATGAGCGGCACCTCGGGCGTCGGGGAGGGCTACGCGGATCCGCTGTTGCTGGAAGACATGCTTCGGGGGGATGACGAGCAGGCGATCCTGCGGGCTCTCGAGGCGGCGGCCGCCACCCGGCGGACGGATCTGTTGCCGCTCGTGGCTGGGAGACTTGCCTCGGGTGCAGGTCCCGAGCTTCGAGCGAAGCTGGTCCGCACCGTTGGCTTTCTTGGCGGGCCGAGCGAAGGGAAGCTGATCGCGCGCTTCGCGGAAGACGCCGAGATGCCGGTCCGGCTCGAGACTCTCAAGGGCTTGGCCCGAATGAAGGTGCCGGGAGCTTTTCCGGTACTGGTCCGAGCCGCCGTGGGCGATCCGTCGGAGCTGGTTCGCGGAGCGGCAGGGAAGCTGCTGGCGACGGCGAGCCCGGAAGCGGCCGCTGAGCAGCTGACGCGCATGGTGGACAGCGTCTACGAGTGGGTTCGTCGATCCGCGGTGCGGTACGCAGCCGAAGTGATGGGCGTCGCGGGAGAGCCCATACTCTCGAGAGCCGCCGGCTCCCCCGACGACCAGGTGCGCGAGATGGCACGCCACCGGTTGGCGGAGCTTTCGGCGGCCCGGGCGGTTCCGGGCCCAGAGCCCGAGATCTCCGCAGGAAGCGAATCCGGTCCGTCCTGGGACAGCTTCCTGGGCGACCCCCACGCGTCCCGCGATGCTGCCGGCGAGAGGTCGCCGGAGCCGGAAATGGACGTCTCCACCGGCGCGATGCAGATCGCCGCGGGCGAGCTTCGAATGGTGCTGAGCCAGCCTGCGGGGCCAGCGGGTCCAGGGCCGGACGGCCCTGGGTCCGAGATCCTGCTCGCCCGGACGGGCGAGCCTTCGCCGGCCCCGCCCGCCGCGGCTCGCGACGCCAGTGTCGGATCCGATCGCCCCACTGACGCTGCTGGACGCTGCGAGTCGCCGACTGCGAAACCGGTCTCGCGGCGCAGAGTGCCAGCTGCCTCGGCGGGCAGGAGGAGTTGCGACGCGTGTGGCGAGAGCATCCTACTCGGCACGCTCCAATGTCCGAAATGCGGCAAGCCCTTGGCGTTCATGTCTCGACAGTCGGGCGTGAAGCCGGCGGCACGCTCCGTGTCGAGGGTCCCCGTTGCGATCCTCGCGGCCCTATTCGTAGCGTCGGGTGTCGCCGCAGTATGGCTGGCGCTGCCGATCGTGTCGGCCGGAAGCGCCATCGGTTTTGCCGTGATGGCGCTGGGTGCTCTCAGAGTGCTTGCCGCCGTACAGTTGCTGCGCGGTCACGAGTGGGCGCGCGTCGCGCTGGTCGCCGTGCAGGCGACGGAGCTGCGCACCTCGAATCCCTATGCGGTCGCGCTTGCGCTGCTTTTCCTGGGGGCGCTTCACTTGTCCGTCGTTCGCAGCCACTGCTCGGAAAGCCGGTGACAGGATAGGGGGGTCACCTTTCGCGCGGGGTTGCCGGGACAGCTCCGAGGAGCCGGATCACCCGTTGCCCCCGCCTCGCCCCCAGGCTGATGACCCCTATCGGTCGGGGCCGGGAGCTCATGAAAATCGACAGTCGGCGTGACGGCGGTGGGCTCCTGCGCCCAGGTGGTGCCGTCCCAGCTCCAGGTGTCGTCGAAGTAGGCCGTGGGGATGCCCGAGGTGCCGCCCAACAGCGGCTTCGAGGCCGAGGTGCAACGGCCGCTCGCCACGGTCGTCATCGGAGGCGTGGTCTCGTCCACCGTGCTCACGTTGCTGGTCCTGCCCGTGCTCTACACGCTCTTCGGAGCACCCATCCCCAGGCCGACGGAGTCGAGCTGAGAGGGGGGGAAATCCCTGCCCCCCGCCCGCTCCGCTTACCTCTTCTGCTCCAGCACTTCGCCGATCGATTGCAAGAGCACCTCGATTGGAAGCGGGCGTGAGAGGCAGAGATCGGCGGCGCTGCAATCGCCGCCGGCGGATTCGCCGGTCAGAATGGTTCGCACGGTCGGGTCCAGCCGCCGGACTTCGACGAGAAGCGAATCCCCGGTCATCTCCTGGAGCTCCTTCTCGCTGACGACCAGGTCGAAGCGGCCCGCCTCGAAACGGCCCAGCGCGTCCCGGCAGCCGAGCGCGGTCTCGACGCTGTAGTGCTCCGTCGTCAGCAGGTCCTCCAGTACGTCCAGCCGGGCCTGGTCGTCGTCCACCAGCAGCACTCGCCCTCGTGACGGCATGTGCGACAGGTCGCGGCTGCCGGCCTGCGGCAGCGTGATCGTGAAGCACGTCCCCTTGCCCTCGACGCTCTTGCAGGCGATCTGACCTCGGTGGCGTACGACGATGGCGTACGATTCCGACAGACCCAGGCCCGTGCCCGCCATGCCCTTCGTGGTGAAAAACGGATCGAAGATCCGCTTCAGCACCTCGTCGGACATCCCGGCCCCGGAGTCCTTCACGCTCAGCAGGATTTTCCCCCGGTCGCCGTGAGCCGTGATGTCGAGCTCGCCCCCCCCGGGCATCGCGTCGAGCGAGTTGAGCACCAGGTTGATCAGCACCTCCCGCAGCTCAGAGGCCGCGCCGTGCACCAGCGGCAAGGCCTCGTCGAAGTGCGTGCGAATCGTGTACTCGATCCCCTTGGCCTGCGCCTGTTCGCGCCAGCGCGACTGCGTGAACGCCAGCACGTCGCTCACCATCTCCCGGACGTCGACGTCGTTGAAGGATGGGTTGAAGTCCCGCTTTCGCGAGAAATCGCGAATCCTCCGCACGCACGCCGTGCCGTCGACGGCCGCCCGCTCTATCAGCTTCAGTCCCGACTGGATCTTTTCAGGGTCGCTGGAGCGCCTCAGCAGCTGCGTCCGGCCAAGAATGGAGCCCAGGATGTTGTTGAAGTTGTGCGCCACGCCGCCGGCCATCGTTCCCAGCGCCGAAAGTTTGCGCGACTGCTCGATCTGCTCCATCAGCGCCTTGCCCTCGGTCAGGTCCCGGCAGACCGCGACGTACCCCTCGACCGTCCCCGACGAAGAAGTCAGAGAGCTGATGCTGGTCCCCAGGGGGATGGCGTCGCCGCGGCTGTCGGCCACCTGGATCTCGTACTGTCGGTAGGAGCGGGTCGAGACCGGCCGCGCCGCGCGAATGCGATTGATGAGCAGCAGAAGCTCCGAGAGCCCGTCGAGGTCGAAGAGCAGCTGCCCGACCAGCAGCTCGCGCTCGGTCTTGAGGATGCGTGCTGCTTCGAGATTCACGTAGGCAAGCCTCGAAGTGACCTCGACGACCATGACGCCACTGGTCAGACTGTCGAGGATGTCGGCGGCGTATCGCAGCGGGTCCATCAGTGTTGCTCACCCCGCGGCGAGTCCTGCCGCCGTGCTATCGTGCGGATACCTGCACCGTCCTCGTCCCCGAGGCGACACGCCATGGATGAAACCACCCAGTACGCGCACAAGACAGACGCCGCCGACCTCGAACGCATCGAAAAGAAGCTTCTGGAAGATCCCCAGAACATCGAGCTGATGGACTGGGTGGCCTTCATGTTCTACTCGAACGGCGTGCGAGACAAGGCTTTCGAGTACTACGAGCGCCTCACCGCTGCGAGGCCCCGGTATCCGAGCTATCACTACTTTCTCGGAAACCTGCACTACCAGAAGGGCGATAGGGCCGCCGCCCGGGAGTGCTGGGCTCGCGTTCTCAGCCTCGACCGCGAGGGAGAATATGCGGGAAAGGCGCGGAACAAGCTCGCATCTCTCGAAAAGGGATCTTAGCCCAGTTGCCCGGGCCTGTCAAATGACGGGACGAAGTGCCTGGACGCAGGGCGAGCCCATCCGTGTCGCGCTGGTAGTCTCGCGGCTGCAGCGCGGAGGGTTGGAGCAGGTACTCCTCGACGTGGCGCAGGGGCTGACACCGCGCGGGTTCCGCTTCGAGGTCGTGGCCCTCCACGGTGCCGGTGAACGGGACGGGGAATTCGAGGCCGCCGGCATTGCCGTCACGCACCTGGCCGGTCGTCCGAGAATCGCGTCGGTTGCGGCAAATCTCCTCTGCTGGGCCAAGCTCCTTCGGGTACTTCACCGGATTCGTCCCCACGTCGTGCAGACGCACCACTTTTTCAGTGGTACCCTCGGCCGCATCGCCGCGCGCGCGGCGGGTGTGCCGGTCGTGGTGCAGGCCGATCACAACTTCTACGCCTGGAAGGGCGCCGCGGCCCGCGCGGTCGATCGTGTGCTGGCCCGCACTACCGACGCCTTCGTCGTGCCCTCATCTGCCCTGGCTGCTCACGTTGCCAGCTTCCACGGCGTGGACGGCTCACGTGTCCACGTCGTCCCCAACGGCATCGCCCCGCACCCGGCGCTGCTCCCCGCTCGAGACGCCCGGCTGGCCCTGGGCCTGCCGCCTGCTGCCCCCATCGTCGGGTTCGTCGGCCGGCTCGCGCCCATCAAGCGGCCGCTCGAGTTCATCCGGATGTTTGCCTCGATCGCCGGCGCGCACGACAGCGCGGTCGCCGCTGTCCTGGGCGACGGCCCGCTCGCCACCAGCGTCCGCGGCGCCGCGCGCCAGCTGGGGGAGCGCGTCCGGTTCTGCGGCGACGTCCCGGACGCGGCGGCCTTCATGCGCGCTTTCGACGTGCTCGTCACCACTTCATCGGAGGAGGGATTCGGCCTGGCCCCGTGCGAGGCGGTGCTGGCCGGCGTTCCGGTCGTCGTGCCGCCGCTGCCCCCGCTCGTGGAACTCCTCCGCGGGTTGCCCGGCCACCACTTCACCGACGACCCTGCCCCCGTCGTCCTCGCGATTCTCCGCGATCCGTCCGCGGCGCACCTGGCCACGCACCAGCTGCGTGAGCGCCTGCTGCGCGAGCTCGCCCCCGAGGCGATGATCGCGGGCTACGAGTCTCTCTACCGCCGCCTGGTCAGCCGCGCGCTTGGGCCCGATCCAGCAGTCGCTCGAGCTTGACGGGGTCGACCCGGTACTTGAAGGCCTTTCGCCCGTCGACCAGCACCACGGGGATCTCCTCGCCATAGAGTCTCCGCGTCTCCTCGGACTCGTCGACGTCGCACTCACGGAGCGCGAAGCCTCGCCGCGCGCGCACGCGCTGCAGCACTTCGAGCGCCTCGTGGCACAAACAGCAGTCGGGCCGACTGAACAGCACGACCTCGACCACCCGCGGCTTGGGCTCGGCAGTCAAGGCTTCGGAAGCTCGGAAACCGGCGCCTCGGCCTCCTCATCGCTCTGGGGGCGGTCAGTACGGGCCACGGTTGGCGTGCCGTACTCGCTGGCGAGCAGCCGTGCCCGTTCCTGCGCCTCGAGCGCTCGCTCCAGCTTCTCGCGGGCGGATTCGGTCTCGGGCTTCAGCCGCAGGACCTCGTCATAGCGCTCGGCCGCCATCCGGAAGTTGTGGACCTGCATGTAGCAGTCGCCCAGGTTGTAGATGGCGCGCACATAGAGACCGGCAATCTCGCTCTGCTCCTTGAGTTGCATCAACTCGACGGCTCTTTCGTAGGGCCGGATTGCCTTATCGGGGTACTCGTACTTCTGGTAGGCTCGCGCCAGGTTGTACTGGAGCAGGTCGTCGTCTGGGCGGGCGCGCGCGGCGGCCTCATGCGCCTTCAACGCCTCCGCCGGCTTGCCCATGGCGTCCAGACAGTTGGCCAGATTGTTCCAGGCTAGCCCAGCGTCGGCGTAGCGCCAGCCCGCGTTGGCCTCGATCGCCTTGCGGAATCTCTCGGCCGCGCTGTTTGGATTCCCTTGCTTGAACTCGATGAGCCCGATGGAGAAGAGGGCGTAGGACTGTCTGGGCTGCTTGGCCAGGAGCTTCTGGTAGGTGGCGATGGCGTCCGGCGTGCGGCCCTGCTGCTTCTGCAGGTCGGCCAGGGAGTAATAGGCGTCGACATAGTCGGGCCGCGCGGCGATCGCCTGCCGGCAGAGATCCTCCGCAGCAGGCAGACGGCCTGCAAGCACCTCGAGCTCGGCGATGCCGTGGAGGGCCTCCGCCATCTTGGGGTCCTTCGTCGCGGCCTGCCGGAAGGTGTCCCGCGCTTCGTCGGGGCGACCCTGCAACCGGCGCACCTGGCCCAGCAAGTAGGTTGCGCGAGCCTGCTCGGGGCCGGCCTTGCCGGAAATCTCCCGAAGCACGCCCTCCGCGCCCGGCAGGTCCTGCGCCAACATCAGTGCCAACCCCTTCTCGATACCGGCCGACGCGGCGGCGGCCCGCTCGAAGACCTCTGCCTTGACCTTGTCGGACGAAATGTCGAAGCTTCGCGCGGCCAGATCAATGGTTCCCTGGAGATCGCCGGCTCGCAGCTCGCGCTCCAGAAACGCGCGGGTGCGGTCGGGCGACGCCGGCTCGACGGGCGGCAGCTGGGGCGTGGTGCCCGTCGGTTGCTGGTCCACCGTTCCCGTGGTGACGGGACGGACGGGCGGTTGGTCGGGTACCGGTGGCGGCAGATGAGTCAGCACTTTTTCCGTGCCCGTGCCGGTGAGCTTGATCTGGATGAGCAGGCCCAGGTTCGAGAGCCGGTCGGGGACTCGGATGACGACCTCGGAGCGCATCGCCGTCAGCACGATCAGGACGATGAGCGTGGTCCTGAACAGCCAGAGACGCATCACCTGGAGCTTGTCGGGGGGCGGAGGCTCCTCGACGGCCTTGATGGCGGCCTCGCGGCGGCGCTTGCGCTCGGCCTTCTCCTTGTCGCGGGCCTGGACGCGGTCCTTTCGGACCGATCGGAGCTGCTGGAGGACGTCGACTTCGTCGACTTCGCGCGCCTTCGGCTTGGGTGCGGCTTCGCCTGCTTCTTCGCGGAGCTGGGCTAGCTCCTCTTCCGTCAGCTCGCCGCTGGCGAGCATCTCGGCCGTCATCGCGTCGATGCTGCCGGGCGGGGGCGCCTCCTGTGTTTCGCCGGGCGGCTCTTCCTCTGGTCGGGCGGCCGCCAGATCGGCGGCTTTCTCATCGGTCGAGACGGAGACTGGCTCGACTTCCTCGGGGGTGCTCGGGCTCGCCGACGGGGCTTGCAGGTCCTCGGGGAAGGTCGCTTCCTCGACCCGTGGGGGAGGGAAGGGCTCGTCAGAGGAGGCTTGAACCTGCGCCAGGATTTCGCTTTCGGGCGGCGGTGGAGGGAGTTCGGTTGTGGCCTGGGCCCGGGTCGGGGCCCCCGGCGCCTGGATCTCCAGGATGTCGGCGAGCTGGGCCAGCTCGATGCCGTCCATCAACATCTGGACGCGCTGCAGGGGAGTCGCCGACTCCACGGAGTCCCTGTCGAGGCCGAAGACCGTGCCCAGACCGACCAGGTTCTCCGTGCTCTCGTTCTGGAGCCGCTCGGCGACCAGTCTTCTCAGCTCTTCGGTCTTGGCGTCGGCCATCGTCGTACCTCCGGGCTCTCGAACTCCAGGCTACCAGGGCAGCCGTCGATCGGCCTGGCGCAACAGGGGAAGCGACGGGTCGAAACGGGCCCGGACGCGCGCGGCGGCCAGCTGCAGTCCCAGCGCATGATGCCTGTGCAGCACCCAGCCCAGCGCCAGGCACAAGACAAGGAAGTTCTCCAGATTCACCCTGTGATCACCCGTCCTTCCGGATTACCGTGCATCCCCGGTGGCCAGCTCATAGCTCTCCAGCTCCAGCAGCGTATCGATTTGCAGATCCGGCCCGCCGCTCGAGCTGACGCGGCCTTCTGTGACTCGTGGTCTCTTGGCGCTCGAGGAGTCGCGGCGCACCACGCCGATGCCGCGAGCGACCCAGAAGTGGCCGTCGGGCAGCCACGCCGGCTCGTCGGTCTCCTCGCGACCATAGTAGCGCTCCAGGCGAATCTTGAGCGCGTCGATTTCCTGGCTGCCCACCGTAAGCGGCTCCAGCGCCTCGACGCGGGCACGCCGGTTGGGGGCGATGTCCCAGGCCAGGCCGGGCTCCAGATCGCCCGACGCGAGGAACAGCACCGGACTGCGCGCCGATTCGTACTCCAGCACCGTGACGCCGTCGGAGGTGCGTGTGAACAGGCGGGAGTCCGCTTGCCGCCCGTCGATCTCCTGGACGATCCGAAAGCTCTCGCCATCCTGACGCACGACGGTCTCCTCCACCTTTTGCAGCTTCTTGCTGCCGGTGCGCCGGTCGATGGTAGTGCAGCGATATCGCCAGCGGTTGCCCTCCGCCAAGGGGAGAAACTCCTCGGGCTCCGCGGCCGCGGGGTCCGAAGGGGGCGCGTTGGCGGGCCTGTTGCCACGAGGAATCCGATCGAGGGCGAGCATGGCTGTCATGAGGAGGAGCGCGACCACGCCCACCACCTGTAGAGCCTTGAATCTGGCCTGCCCGCGATTGGTTCGAGGGCGGCCTGGCAGGGCCAGTCGCACGCCCGGCTTGTTACGGCAGCTGGGAGGAATCGTCAACGCTTGAGCCCCGATCTGCTCACGAATGGCCGGTGGCGCGGCCGATATTGTTGGAAGAGGGCCCGTGTGCCATGCGGCCGGTCGTCGCCTTGTTGATGAAACTCGCCATCGTCTGCGTACTGAATCTACTCCTGCTGGCCAGCCCGCGGGTTCTGCTGGCGGCCGAGGACGAGACGCCGGCGGATCGCAAGGTGAAAGCCACGCTGGTGGCCGATCTGGGGCCCGACCTGCGGATCAAGCGGTTGGAAGTCCGCCAGCGGGCAGCGGGCGTCTACCACGTCGACATGGACGTTTCGCTGGCGGGCTACGCCGACGCGACGCGCCGGAAGATCCGAGGGCTGGTTCGCAGCATCGCCGAGCAGTCGCTCGGTGGGCTGGGGTACGAGCTCGACCCGGACAGCCGGTTCAAGTTCTACGAGGGACCGGATCAAGTGGCCGAGGTGCGGGGCGAGAGGCCGATCACCGTGGTGATGTTCATGCCGGGCTCGACCCAGCCGCGGACGTTGCGTCTGTCGCCGGCTGCGGTGCGGGCGCTCGGGCGGGGCGATTTGACGCCTGCGGGCACGGAGATCGCGGACCTGCTCGGAGTGCCCGAGAGCTCCACCGAGATCCTCGTGAACACCAGGCAGGTCTACTTGCGGTGGCGCACGGCCGCCAAGGAGTCGGGCGAGGGCGCGACCGCCGGAGCGCCCACCGTGGTCTATGCGCGCTGGTGGGGCAAGCCGCCGGCGCCGCCGCCGGCGACGGACACGCACCGCGAGAAGCGGAACCCCTTCAAACCGTGGTGGCTGGGCGCACAGTTCTGGCACGCCCAGGCGGATGCGGCCGTCTCCTCGGGGGCGACGGGCGCCGGGCGGGCGCGGACTTCCACAAACGGCCGGCTGGCCCCGGAAGTGGTTGTGGGCGCGGGCGATGCGTGGTTTGCCTACCAGAAGATGGAGCACACGGGGACCCTGGATGCAGCGTTCGTCTTCGCAGGTGCGCCGTTTGCGGCCGGGGCCACGCTCGACTTCGAGCTGGAGCGGCTGGAGCTGGCTGCGAAGCATCGGTGGTACGAGCATGGTGAGAACCGCATCGAGGCGATGGGGGGGCTGCAGATGTACCTGCCCAGGGCCAGGATCTCGACGCCGACGCGGATCGGCATCCTGGACGGATACGCGGCCGGACCTGTGCTGGGAGTCCTCGGAAAGATGAGGTGTTCCCGGCGTATCGACCTGGCGGGCGGCCTCAAACTGCCTCTGGCGGTTCTCGGCAAAAGCGAGGTCACCGGCTGGGAGGGCGAGGCCGCAGCTGTCTACAAGTTCCCGAACGGCTTCGAAGGCAAGGAGGCGCAGCTCTCGCTTGGCTACCGGCTGCTCGAGCTGGAGGTGCTGCGCGGCGACGGCAATCAATCGGCCCGGGCAGGTGCGGTCGAGCCGGATTACGGCGGGTTCTTCCTCGACTTCCGGACGGTCTGGTAGCTGATTCCCAGGACGGCCCGGCGGCGTTCTTTTGTGGCCTTGCACCGACCTATCTGCTAGGACTCATTCCGGGCTGCCGAGCGGCAGCCCTGGCTGAGACACCGGGTGGCCCGGCGGAGGCGTGCCCGGGAAGGGAAGGCCCCAATGCGAAACCGTTCGATGTTGATGCTGTTCAGCGTCCTGACGATGCTGATCGGGTTGCTGGCCGGGGTACTGTTCCACCTGAGTGCCATCTACATGCTTCCGGAGAATCTGCGGCCGGGCGCACTCGGCATCTGCGCTGGCATCTGGTTCATGTTCGCCTCGCAGGGCATGCTGATCGTCCTGGGCATCGTGGAGCCGTTGAAGCCCGACGATCAGGGAGCTTGATCATGAGTCACAAGGTGCCGGAGCTGGTCCAGGCAATCGTCAGCGCCGTCCTGGGGACGGCGCTGGCGGACGGAACGATTCAGCCGGAGGAGCGGGCAGTCCTGCGCGCCGTGGCCGAGCAGTTCGACCTGGAGGAGGGCGAGCTGATCGAAGCAGTGGAGGCTCGGCCGCGGCCTGTGGTGCCCGATCCGGGCGCGCTGGGGTCGCTGGAGCGGGTGGCGCTGATGCGCTACGCCGTGCTGGCCGCGCAGGCGGACGGCTCCATCTCGCGCAAGGAAGTCGGGTTCCTGAAGGATCTGGGCGAGCGGCTCGGCATGAGCCGCTCCGAGTGGGAAGAGCTGGAGGAGTTTTCCGCTGAGCTCTATCACGCCTGCCGCGGCGGCCCCGTGAGCGCGGGCAAGGTCAAGGCCGTTCTGGAGAGGTACCTGGGGTGAGGCGCGGCTTCCGGCCGCAGGCCATCGCCTCCATCTTTCGCGTTCCAGGATGAACCTTCGCGCCTTCGCTGTCGTCTAGAGTGAGGATGAACACTCCGCGGTGGCGAAGGGAGCGACGATGGGCATCCTGAGTTTCTTCTCCGATGTCGGGCGGCGGGCCGTGCGGACGCGCAAGTGGGTGAACGGCATCGGAGGGCAGGTCCTCTGCTTCCTGGGTGTGGTGGCGAAGAACGAGGTTCACCGCTGGAACCACACTTTCCAGCCCTACCACCACGCTGATCTCTGCCGGGCCTTTCGGGACTATCTGCCGGCCCGCGGCTTCCACGTGGAGCCGTATGGCATCGACGGGCTGGTCTTCCCAGGGATGGTCTCCAAACTGGACGCCCTGATCAACACGGGCCCCTTCTCCGAGTTCAGCGCGGTCGGTCGGTTCTCGCTGGCGACCGGCCCCGAACAGCACGAGGAGATGGCCTCTCGCGCGGCCTTCTTCGTCAGCGGAGGCGACTTCCCCTACGTCTTCGTCATCGATTCCGAGCAAGGCTTCTTCCCCTCCCTCACGCTGATGGGCGCCACGCCCAAGAAGCAGGGCGCCGTCGAGGCCGCGGCCGGCCTGATGAAGGAGATCGAGGCGTGGATCATCGACGAGTCCTGCCTGCGCGGACAGCTCCTGCGCCCGCTTTTCCGGCCCGGTGAGGCCGCGAAGGTCGATATCCTGCCCATGGCCAACTCCGACTCTTTCGAGCTGCAGCCGGAGCTGGTCTCCGAGCTCGAAGAGACCTTTCTCGACTTCCTCTCGCGCCGCGAGGAGCTGGAGGAGGCCGGAATCGAGTGCCAGCGCGGTCTGCTCCTGTGCGGCCCTCCGGGCACCGGGAAGACCTCCACCTGCCGCTACCTCAAGCAGCGGCTGCCGGATCACACGATGATCCTCGTAGCTTCGGAGGCTCTTTTGACTCTCAAGGAGTGCTTCGATCTGGCCCGCCGGTTTTCGCCCGCCATCCTGGTGATCGAAGACGTCGACGGCATTGCCCAGATGCGCGATTCCAACCAGGCCAACTGGGTGCTCGGTGAGCTGATGAACCAGATGGACGGCCTTCAGGCGCGCGACCAGGTTGCCGTTCTCCTCACTTCCAACTCCTGGGAGTTCCTCGAGAAGGCACTGGCGGAGCGGCCGGGCCGGGTCGACCACATCCTCGTCTACGACGCACCCGATGCCGTCCATCGCCGGGTGCTCCTCGGTCGATTCCTGGGCTCGCTATTGCCCGAGCTGCCCGTGGAGGCGCTGGTTCCGCTCACCGACGGTCTCACACCCGCTCAGCTCAAAGAGGTGGTAAAGCGCGCCGCCGTGGCCAGCATGCGCCGCTACCCGCCTCATACCTGGTCTCGCTCGCTCCACGCCGAGGACTTGCGCCACTCGGTCGATTCGGTCCGCACCAGCCCGCTGGCGCGCACGCGCAGGACCATCGGTCTCAGGGCGATCGGCACCCGTACGCAGGCAGCCGGGGGGAAGGCTTGAGGAGGGAGGCTTCAGGGATCAGGGATCAGGCTTCAGGCTTCAGGGATCAGGAGGGAGGCTTGAGGCTTGAGGAGTGAGGCTTGAGGCTTGAGGCTTGAGGCTTGTGGTGAGAGGCTTGAGGCTTGTGGCTTGATGAGTGAGGCTTGAGGGGTAAGGGGCGGGGAGCCCGGGTAGGAACCAGCGAAAGAACGATGCCGTGTCGCACGGCCGCTACTGGCTACTGGCTACTGGCTACTGACTACTTCTCCTTCAGCTCGTAGGTGCCATCCCAGTCGGGCGGGGGCGGTGACTTCAGGAGCTCGGTGGTTCGCTCGAGCCAGAGCTGGCTGGCGCGATCGGTGGGGGTGATCTCGACGGCGCGGATGAAGCATCGGTGAGCCTGCTCGAACCGATGGGCGCCGATCCAGCGCATGCCTTCGTCGTAGGCGGCCAGGTGCGCCTCCTGCGCCTCGTCGAAGCGTGACTCCCGGAGGCCCAGCAGCTCGTAAACGGTGACGCCCTGGTGTTTTCCCTTCACCTTCACGCGGTCGATCTCGCGCACGCGGCACTCCTCGGCCGTCTTGGCGTATGTGAACTCGCTGATGAGCACTTCGGTGCCGTAGTACTTGTTGGCGCTTTCGAGTCGGGAGGCGAGGTTCACGCCGTCGCCGATCGCGGTGTACTCCATCTTCTTCTCGGAGCCAATGGTCCCGCAGAGCACCTCGCCGGATGAGAGGCCGATGCCGGTGCGGATCGGGACCTTGCCCTCGCGGACGCGCTTGGCGTTGAAGGTGCGCAGTCGATTGCCCATCTCGATGGCGGCGTGGACTGCGTGGACCGCGTTGTTGGGGTGGTGCACGGGCGCTCCGAAGATTGCCATGATGGCGTCGCCGATGAACTTGTCGAGCGTTCCGCCGAAGCTGAAGATGGCATCGACCATGTGGCTGAAGTACTCGTTCAGCATCGCCACGGTCTCCTGGGCGCCGATCTTCTCCGTGATGGTCGTGAAGCTGCGGATGTCGCTGAAGAGGATCGTCACGTCCTGGCGCGCCCCCCTCATCAGCGCCTCCCAGTCGCCCGAGAGCAACCGTTCAGCGACGTCCTTGGAGAGCAGGCGGGTCATCATCGAGCGCGTTCGCTTCTCACGCGTCATGTCCTCCAGGATGGCGACGGAGCCGACGATGGTGCCCGCGCGCTGATCCTTGAGTGGCTGGATCGACACGTTCATCGACAGCGGCTTGCCCGTCGCGGTCTTGTAGTCCCGGTCGTACTCGGTGAGAGCCTGCCCGGACTCCATCACTCGCTGGAACTTCTCGGCAAAGAGCCCGGCGCCCTCGCCCAGCACCTCGTCCAGCCGCCGGGAGATCGGGTCGGCCGCGGTCACCTCCAGGATGCGCGTCGCCGCCTGGTTCGTGAGCGTGACGCGCTGCTTGGAATCGACCGACATCACGCCATTCGACATGTTGTTGAGCACCGACTCCAGGTAGTTCTTCAGGTGCAGCACGCTGTCGAAGAGCTGCGCGTTCTCCAGGGCGATGGCGGCCTGGGCCGAGAAGGCCTGCAGGAGCTGTTCGTCGTCGGGCGTGAAGACGCCCTTCTTCTTGTTGATCAGCTGCGTGACGCCCATGACCTCGCCCGAGTTGTCGCGGATCGGCATGCAGAGGATGGTGCGAGTGCGGTAGCCGGTTTTCTTGTCGAACTCGGGGTTGAAGAGCGGGCTTTCGTAGGCGTCCTCGATGTTGAGCGGCTCCCCGGTGGTGGCTACGTGGCCGGCGATGCCGACCGACTTCGGGAAGCGGATCTCCTTGATTTCGCCGCCCTGCGTGCTCTTGCTCCAGAGCTCGCCGGTTTCCTTGTCGAGCAGGAAGAGCGTGGCTCGATCGGCCTCCATGATGTCGCACGCCTTGCCCATGATCGTCTGGATCAGGGTCGAGAGATCGAGCTCGCTCGAAAGGGCGTTGGCCACGTTCAGAAGCGATTCCACTTGGCGCTGCTGGGCGACGACCCGCTCGTAGAGCTGCGCGTTCTCCAGGGCGATGGCAGCCTGGGCGGAGAACGCACCCAGGAGCTGCTCGTCATCGACCGTGAAGACGCCGTCCTTCTTGTTGATGACCTGCGTGACGCCGATGACCTCCCCCCCGGTGTTGCGGATCGGCATGCAGAGGATGGTCTGGGTTCGGTAACCGGTCTTCTTGTCGAACTCGGGGTTGAAGAGCGGGCTCTGGTAGGCGTCCTGGATGTTGAGCGGCTCTCCGGTGGTGGCGACGTGGCCGGCGATGCCGACGGACCGCGGGAAGCGGATCTCCCGGATCTCGCTGCCCTTGGCGACCTTGCTCCAGAGCTGGTCCTTCTCCTTGTCGAGCAGGAAGAGCGTTGCGCGGTCCGCGGAGAGGATCTCGCAGGCCTTGCCCATGATGCTCTGGACCAGGGTCGTCAGGTCGAGCTGGGAGGTGAGGGCGTTGGCGACGCCCAGCAGGGAGTCGAGGTTACGCTGCTGGGCGACCACCCGCTCGTAGAGGAGCGAGTTTTCGAGCGCCACCGCCAGGATGGTGCTCAGGCTTCGCAAGAGCGCCAGGTCGGCTCCCGTGAAGGGACCGCCGCGCTTGTTGATCGCCTGGATGACGCCGACGATATCGCCTGCGGGGTTGGTGATGGGCGCCGCCAGCATCGACATCGTGCGGTAACCGGTCGCCTTGTCCACGTCCCGGTTGAAAAGCGGGTGATCGTAGACGTCCGGGATGTTGAGCGGCTCGCCCTTGGTGGCCACCAGTCCCGCCAGGCCGCGGTCCATCGGGATGCGGATCTCCTTGGTCTGGAGGCCCTGCGCGACCTTGCTCCAGAGCTGGGAGCTCTGCCGGTCGATGAGGAAGAGGCTGGTGCGGTCGGCGTTGAGGAGCGCCGAGATCTTGAAGACGATGTCCTGGATGAGCGCCGCCAGCTCCAGCTTGGAGCCCAGGAAGGAGGCGACTTCGACCTGGGCCGAGCCCTGCTTGTACGCCTCGAGCAACGCCACGAGCTGCGCGCGCGACTGTTCGCGCGGCATGTCCAGCAGCCGATCGGCCAGCTCGTCGAAGGACTGTGGGCCCTGGCGGACCTGGTCGAGCAAGGCGTGTGCGGAAGGCTCGGTCATCGATCTTGGCCCTCCGCGCCGGGGCGGCGGAAGGGGCAGCTACGTGGCGCCTAATCTAGCAGGCGGGCGCGCGTCGCGTCCACCTTCTCAGACCCGCTCCGGAGGTTGAAGATGGGCTCTAATTGTGCTACTCTGGCCGGCTCCCGGGCCCGAAGTCCGCGCGCGCCCGGCCCGACTTGCGGAGGACCTGCGATGACCGCCAAGATTACCCGAGAGGATCAGCTTCCACCGTTCGCCAACGAGCCGTTCAGCGACTTCTCGAAGCCGCAGGTGCGCGCGGCGATGGAGAATGCGCTGGCGCAGGTCGGCTCCGAGCTGGGGCGGGAGTACCCTGCGTACATCGGTGGCCAGAAGGTCACCGCCGCGCAGAAGCTCCGCTCGATCGACCCGTCGTGTTCCTCGCGGCTGGTCGGCATCGTCCAGGACTGCCCCCCGGAGCTGGGGGATCTCGCTGTCCAGGCCGCACTCGGCGCTTTCGAGAGCTGGAGTCGCGTGCCGGCCCCGGAGCGCTGCGAAGTCTTCTTCCGGGCCAAGGAGCTCCTGCGGCAACGGCGGTTCGAGTTCAATGCCTGGATCATCTACGAGGTAGGTAAGAACTGGGCCGAGGCCGACGCCGACGTCGCAGAGATGGTCGACTTCTTCGACTACTACTGCCGCTCGATGCTCCGGCTGAACCAGCCGCCCGAGCTCGTGCAGGTCTCCGAGGAGAAGAACCGACTGGCCTACATTCCGCTCGGGGTCGGGGTCTGCATCTCACCGTGGAACTTTCCGTGCGCGATCATGGGCGGGATGGCCGCCGCCGCCGCGGTGGCCGGAAACACCGTGGTCTCCAAGCCTTCCGAAGACGCCCCGGTAGTCGCCGCGAAGCTGGTCGAGTTGATGATCGAGGCCGGGGTTCCTGCGGGCGTCCTCAACCTGGTCACCGGAACCGGCGCCGCCCTCGGCGCGCACCTGGTGCGCCACCCCAAGGTCCGGTTCGTCAGCTTCACCGGCTCCCGCGAGGTGGGATGCCAAGTGGTGGAGAATGCCGCCAAGGTCTCCGACGGCCAGCGGTGGCTCAAGCGGGTCGTCGCCGAGATGGGCGGCAAGAACGCCATCATCGTCGCCGACGACGCCGACCTGGACAGCGCCGCGCAGGGAGTGGCGGCTGCGGCGTTCGGATACCAGGGGCAGAAGTGCTCGGCCTGCTCCAGGGTGGTCGTATTCGACTCCGTGCACGACCGCTTCGTCGAGAAGCTCGTGGCCGCCACGCGCGCTCTGACCGTCGGCCCGGCCCAGGACCCTTCGACCAACGTCGGGCCCGTCATCAGCGGACGCGCCTACGAGAAGGTGTTCCACTACATCCAGCTCGGCAAGGAAGAAGGCAAGCTCCTGATGGGCGGTGACCGGACGGAATCGGACGGGTTCTTCGTCCCACCGACGATCTTCGACGAGGTCCGGCCCGGCGCGCGGATCGCGCAGGAGGAGATCTTCGGCCCGGTCCTGGCCGTGATACGGGCCCGGGACTACGATCACGCACTCGAGATCGCCAACGGCACGGCATTCGGACTCACCGGAGCCGTCTACTCCTCCAGCCCGGACCGGCTCGAGCGCGCCGCTCGCGAGTTCCACGTCGGAAACCTCTACTTGAATCGCAAGTGCACGGGCGCCATGGTCGGCCGCCATCCCTTCGGCGGCTTCAACATGTCCGGCACCGACAGCAAGACCGGAGGCCCGGATTATCTCTTGCAGTTCACCCAGGCCAAGACGGTCTGCGCGAAGGTGTGAGAGAGTAGTCAGTAGCCAGTAGCCAGTAGCCAGTAGTCAGTAGCCAGTAGGGTCGATGCGACACGACATCGGTCTCTTGCTGGTTCCCACCCTGGCTCCGCACCCCTCACGCCTCCAGCCCGACTCCTGATTCCTGATCCCTGAAGCCTGATCCCTCACTTCTCAAGCCTCACCCCTGCCCCTGGGCGGAGGCGGACCAAACGAGTCGCCCACACACCGCCGCTACTGACAACTGACTACTGACTACTGTCTACTCCTCCCCTCTACCTCCCCATCCCAGCACCCAGGCGGACAGAGGGGCTC
>JACPRK010000073.1 GCA_016190005.1 Candidatus Wallbacteria bacterium
GGATCAGGCTTCAGGGATCAGGGATCAGGCCTCAGGGATCAGGCTTCAGGGATCAGGCTTCAGGGATCAGGGACCAGGAGTCAGGCGTGGGGACGTGGCGTGGCAAGTCAACCAGGCACCGCGCCTACTGCAGGGCGACGGACAAAGTGGGCGGAAAGCGGGCACAGGCACTCGAAGCCCGGCCAACCGACCGGACGACTGCCAGATTTCAAGCGGGCTTCCGGAGCCAGTCCCCGCTTTCCGCCACCGGGCTCGCGACTTTGCCGAGACCCTGGCGCCTACTGGCTACTGACTACTCCCTTCTCCCTCCACCGCACGCCCAGGCCCGGCGCGGCCGACAGGCGCAGTTCGCCGCCGTGGCACTCGAGGCCTTCGAAGGGGTCGTCGACGATCAGCAGGTGCCCGTCGAGATCGGCGAAGTCGGCCATGCTCGAGAGCTGCATCGCCGAGGCGATCCCGAGGGAGCTCTCGATCATGCAGCCGAGCATCGTCGCCAGCCTCAGCTCCCGGGCGCGGCTCAAGAGGGCCGCGGCGGGGGCCAGGCCGCCCACCTTCGCCACCTTCACGTTGACGCCGTCGACGTGCGGCGCGACGGCCTCGAGGTCACCCATGGTGACGAGAGACTCGTCTGCCATCAGGCGGACACCCCGACCGCGCAGCTCGCCCAACAAGTGCGAGTCCGAGGCGGGCAGCGGCTGTTCCAGCCACTCCACGCCCATCGAGGCCAGCCTGGGAATGAACCCGCGCGCGCTCTCGACGGACCAGCCCTCGTTGGCGTCGCACATCAAGCGTGCGTCGGGCCGGGCCGCGCGCACGGCCTCCAGACCGGCCAGGCCACCGGGCCCGCCGACCTTCACCTTGAGCACGGGGAAATCTGCAGCAGCTCGGGCGCGCCGCGCCATCTCGGAGGGCTCTGCGATGGCGATGGTGAACGAGGTCGTGAGCGGGCGCGACGGCTCCAGCGCCAAGAGCTGGCTCACCGCCATTCCACTCGATCGCCCCACCCAGTCGTAAAGGGCCATCTCCAGGCCGGCCCTCGCCGAGAGGTCCTTGCCTCCGAGCTCCTCATCCAGCGCCCGGCCCAGCAGCGGCAAATCGCAGCGCATGTCGGCGATTCGCGCCGCCGCACGCCCGATGGCGGCCACGACGCTCGTTTCGTCCTCCCGGTATCGCCGGTTGGGTGAGGCCTCGCCCAGCCCCTCGCTCCCCTGGTAGCGCACCCGCACGAGCACGTTGGGCCGCACCGACTCCGTGCCACGCGCAATCGTGAACGGGTCGCGCAGCGTGAGGCGAAGCGGCGAGGCCGTGATCTCGAACCGGGGCAGCTCGGAGGGAAAGCGCATGGCAAGAAGGTAGAAGCTGGAAGGTGAAGGCCTAACCCGATTGGGGCAACTCGACTTTCCCCAATTACCGTGGAATTGGGGAAAGTCGAGTTGCCCCGTTTTTTTTCGCTACTTCTTGAGCGCCTGCTGCAGCGCTCCGACCTGCTTGACGAAGTCGTCGATGAGCTCGGCGTTGACGCGGAGCCCCTTCTTGGTCGGGCCCTTGTAGCCGGTGGTCGTGGAGAACTCCCGGATGTCGAAATAGGTCTTTCCGTTGTGAACGGTCGTGCTGAACACGATGTCCGCCATGCTGTTCTTGGTCATCCGACTGACTTCGCTCAGCTCGGCTCGAGGCTCCTGGTCGGTTGCCATGGTTCGATACCTCCTCACTCACGAGCGCCGGATGCGACAGGCGCCGCACCCGGGGCACCGGGACTGACAGGATGGTCTACCAGATTCGCGCGAGCCGTTCAACGGGCCAGGTCTCGCTCCAGCTCGCTCAGCGTCTTCTTGCGCACCAGGTCGTCGCGCACCGGCACGACAGCGGTGATCTGCTCCTGGAAGAACTTCTGGTACGGGGGGCTCGCCAGCTTCGCCATGCTGCTCTTCAGCCGGGAGATTTCGGTCTCCAGGAACTCCAGCTGGTCCTGGTAGGAGCCGCGCTGGTAGAGCGCCTGGTTGATCATGTGGGCCAGCTTCCGGATGTGCTCGTAGCCCTTGAACCGATCGTAGCTGGCGATCAGATCATCGCCCAGGAAGGTGTTGCGGGGATCTCCCGGCGTCATGGCCCGCGCCGGTTCGAGCGTCAGGTAGTAACGGTTCTTGTCCTTCTCGGTCTGCATCTGCAGGAAGCCTAGGGGCCGGGCGAGCGTGAAGTAGCGGATCAGCTCCTGCTCGGTGAACATGTTGGGCCGCAGCGGATAGTCGTGCCAGTCGATGCCGTACTCCTCGCCCGTGACGGCGTGGAGGAACTGGATGTCCCGGTAGCGCCTGTAGCGGCTCTCCCAGTCCTCGATCTTCGACAGCGCGAACAGCGGCGCGCCGTGCCCGGTCTGCACCAGCGTGACGCGGTGCGGCTCGCGAGTGCTGACCGTCACGAAGTTCTCGCCCAGGATGGCGGCGACGTGCTCCACCAACCGCGTCCCCTCGCGGTCGTAGACGCCCAGGAAGTTCTCCGTGTGCACGTGGTGCGGGAAGAGATTGTCGTCGAGGCGCCAGAGCGGCTTGCCCTTCTTGGCCAGGTTCTCGCCGATGTCGGCGATGTAGTCGTGGCCCTTGGAGATCAGGAACTCCTCGATCGTGACCTCGTTCAGCTTCTTCTCGAGGAACCTGGAGGCGAACTTCAGCGTGTCGCGCTCGAAGAGCTCGACGTTCTCGGAGTAGTAGCCCCACTTGCTTGCCAGGTCTAGCCCCTGCTCCGAACCGGTGTAGACCGCTTCGTAGGGCGCCAGCTCGCCCAGGAACCCGGCGTAGAGGCCCTTGAGGTCGCTCGACTTCACCACCGAGTAGTTGAGCAGGTAGTCCTGGCTGGAGCCATTTACGTCGCCGCCCAGCGTGACCTCGATGGAGCGTTTCTGGAACTGGGTCTCCAGCCGCTCGATGTGGCCGGCCAGCCGGTGGACCTTGACCAGCGATTCGTCGACCTTCTGCGCCAGGGCGATCAGCACCTCGTGCATCCACTCCTGGAGATCGGCCTTGAACTCGAAGACGATCGCGGTGTTGGAGGTCTTGATCGATTGCTCGGCGTACTGCCGGCAGAGGCTGCGCGACCGCAGGAGGAAGCTCTTGTCGCACTCGGTGCGCAGCGATTCCTCGGCCGCCCGGGCCTGCTCGGTCGCGGTGGTCTGCTTCTTCTGGTAGAAGTCCCGGCCGCGTTTCATCAGCCCGCGCAGCTCTTCCAGGTTGACTTTCAAGCTCTCGAGGAATTTCTGGACGTAGCGTACGCCCTTGTCGGGGTCGCCGAACATCTGGGCCAGTCCGCGGTTGAGGCCGTCGAGGTAGGTGGCGATCAGCTCCGCCTTGCGGCCCGCGATGCGCTTGGCCAGATCCTGGAACGAGCGGCGGCTGACGCCGTTGCAATCGACGACGACCTTGCCGAGGTCGCTGACGCCGATGTTGTCGATGTTGACGGCGACGCTGGTCTTGAGCTCCTGGATGGTGGAGAGCCGATCGATCGCCATCAGGTCCTGCTCCTGGCCCTCGAGGCCGCGGATGAGACCGTGCAGATGGAGGAAGTCGTCGAGGTCCTGATCCCAGGGCTTCGGCTTCTTCTCGTCCTTGGGGAACTCCTGGATCATCTCGAGGAGGTCGCAACCGAACTGGTGGGCGAAGATCTCGCGCAGCCGCTCCATCGGAAACACACAGCTGGAGACGCCGAAGCTGGAATAGTTGCGCTCCTTGCCCTTGAACTGCCCGTCGGTGATCTTCAAGAAAGCCTTGGCCGGGACGTTGGCCATGACGCTCTGCTGATCCTTGGTGAGCGCCGTGCCCATGATGTGGAAGATCTGCTCGGCCGTGACCTTCTGGAGCAGAAGCCTGTCGTTGACGTCGACGTCGCTGACCAGGTAGCAGAAATTGAATGGCTTCTCCTGGCCGGACTGCTCGGAGATCTTGAAACCGTCGGAGTACTCGGCCTTGAAGCGCTCCTTGCGGTCCATGAAGAAGTCGAGCTCGCGGAGCGCCGCAGCGCCGTTGGCGTTCATCCGCTCGTTTTCCTCGTCTGTGCGGCCTGCCAGAGCGTCGGGCATGAAGAGGTAGCCGTGCAGGATGGCGCGCTTCTTCTCGCGGCGGAAGACCTCGCGCACGATGTAGGCCATGTCGAGGAACATGCCGCTGCCGGTGCCGCCGCCGACGCTGGTAACGATGAACACATTGATGTCGGCGTCCTTTGCCTTTGCCATGCGGAAAGCGCCGTCGGCGTCGATGTGCTTCTTGTCGGTGATCTTGCGCAGCCGGTCCTCGAGGACGTTTCGCAAGAGGTCCATGTTCTTGAAGAGCCTCAGGCGGCCGACCGCCCGGACCTGGCCGGCGCCCGGACCGATGCTCTCGCGAACCGCGTGCGCCGGGTACCAGCGTTTCAGGTACGGGTGTTGCTCGATGTTGGCCACGACTGCGCCAACGTCGGCAGTGATGTAGATCTTCTCGTGAGTGGTGAGGAGGTCCTCGCCCTTCTCCTCGAGGTTGGGGTCCTGGTCGATCGTGACCATCCGGATGAGCTCCGGGACGGCGTTGCCGAAGTAGGCGCTGTCCAGGTACTTCCGTTTGAGGATCTTGACGACCTGGTAGCCCGTCCCTCCGAGCCCGATCACCAAGCTGGGGATCAATTCCTTGGTTACAGCTGCCATTTCGAGGCCTCCGCGCCCACCCGCATTATGCCCAAGAGCCTAGCGGTCGGCCCCGTCGAAGTCAACTGCGGGAGCGCGCGCGGCCCGGGGGGCTCAGAGACGCCGGTTGGCGCTGGCGTCGAAGGAGAACAGCGGCGGCCATCCCACCAGACACCTCGCGGACGCCAGGCAGAAGGCCAATAGACTGAAAAGCTCCACCGGCGTCGATGGCGCTCTCGAGTCCCATATCATCCTGGCCGACAGCAGCGCCGACAGCGCCCACGCCGCTAGCTCTGTCCCCGAAGGGGACTCCCACTCGATCCTGGGCAGCGACACGATCAGCCCGCCCACGCCGCTGGCCGGCGGCCGGCTGACCAGCGCCCGAGCCTCGGGTTGCCGCGGCCGAGACCGCACCCGCTTCGCAGGCCGGGCCGTCAGCGCCTTCACGGCCTCCCCGCGCGCCTCCTCGGAGAGCTGGCCCGTCAGCCTCTCGAGCGCCGAAAGATCCTGCGCCGAGGCCGTCTTCACGAGCGCCCGGACCATCTCCGCCTGCAATGCCCCGCCCACTCGAGGAAGCCACGTCAGCAACAGCCGGTTGTAGTGCGGCTCCCGCGCAAGCGAAACGTAGTGGACCGCCGACTGCGGATGCGGCGCGTCGGACTCCAGTAGCTGCTCCAGCACGCGCGCGATGGCACCGCTGCCCGAGCGCGCAATCCGCTCCATCAGGATCTGCCGCACACCTGGGTCGCAGGTCCGCAGCACGTGCAGAAGCACCGGAAGCTGCCCGGGACCCGATAGCACGTTCACCCGCCCCAGCCCCACAAGGTGGTCTGCCGGGTTCGGCGACGCCAATAACGTCGCGAGGTCGCGAAGGCTCGGTACCGCTCCTCGGTGGCCCATACTCCAGATTTCGGCAGGCCGCCCCAGTTGGCTGACCCGAGTTACGATGCCGCCCGGGGGATCTGGCCGGCATCGGCGGGTTCGAAGAGCGCCACGGCCTCGACATGGAAGGTCTGCGGAAACATGTCGATCGCCCGGGCACGCGCCAGCCGGTAGCCCAGCTCCGTCAGCCGTCCGGCGTCCCGGGCCAGCGTCGCCGGGTTGCAACTGGCGTAGACGATGCGGCGGGGACGTGCGCCGGCCAGCGGCGCCATCGCTAGGGCGGCTCCCGAACGGGGCGGGTCCAGCACGACCACGTCGTGGCCCGCCAAGTCGGGCGACTCGAGCCAGCGGGTGACGTCGGCAGCGTGGAACTCGCAGTTCGAAAGCCCGGAGGCCTCGGCCCCCAGACGCGCGTCCGCCACCGATTCGGCGCTCCACTCGACGCCCGTGACCGCGCGGGCCCGCGTCGCCAGCGGCAAGGCCAGGTTTCCCGAGCCCGAGTAGAGGTCGAGCACGCGCTCCGAGCCCGAGAGGGCCGCGTACTCCAGCACGCAATCCACCAGGCGCTGGTTCTGCGCGCGATGGACCTGACTGAAGACGCCCGGGCGCGTCAGGACCGTGACGTCGCGCCCGGCGGCCCAGAGCTTCGTGGCGACACGCAGCTCGGGCTCCGTCTCGGCCAGGAGCCTGCCCCGGCCGTCGAGGATGCGGTGCGGAAAGCCGTCGAGCGCCCGTGCGTAGCCAGCGGCGGCTTCCACATGGAGCGTGGCATGGACCCGCCCGTCGTCCACCGCGGTGAGCTCCAGCTCGAAGGCACCGGCAGGCCACCGGCGCTGCGAAAGCTCAGCCACTGCGCGGTCCAGCCGGGGATCGAGCACCAGACAGCTCGCTGGCAAGCCGACCAGCGATCGCCCCCCTTCCGCGAAGAAGCCCAGCGTGGCCACGCCCCCCGCCGAGCGGCCTCGCATGAGCGCCCGCGAACGATACCCCAGCTCCTCGCCCGGCCCGGCCGCTACGATCGGATCGCGCGCCGACGGCGACACCTTGCCGACCCGGGCCAGTGTGCCGAACAGGGCCTCTTCCTTGGCGCGCGCCTGTGCCGCTTCCGACACGTGCAGCCATTGGCAGCCGCCGCACCGCCCGAACACCGGGCAGCCCGGGTCGCGCCGCGTTTCGCCCGCTTCGAGCAGCTCCTCGATGACGGCCTCCGCGAACCTCTGCCGCGCCTCCACCACGCGCACCCGCACTCGGTCGCCGGGCGTCGCCAGCGCCACGAAGACGACCTGCGACCGGTAGCGCGCGACGCCCTTGCCCCCGTAGGCCAAGCTGTCGATGATGACCTCGACGCGATCGCCGCTTCGGAGGCTCATGATAGGATGACGCTCCGGGGCGGGATCGGCGCCCCGGTAGCCGCGACGATGAGAATCGACGAGTCCTTCCAGGACAGCCTGCAATCCGAAGCCATCCGCGAGCGGATGCTCATGATGGTGCGTATCGTGCCGCTGTTCATGAAGTTCAGCGCGCCCGAGATCGACGAGGTCCTCAAGCTTGCCAGGAAGGTGAAGTTCGACCCGATGGAGGTCATCTTCGAACAGGGCAGCGAGGATCGCAAGCTGCACATGGTCGCCGAAGGGTCCGTGCTGCTCTACGGCAAGAACCCCGACGGGCACGAGGTCATCCTCGGCCAGCGCCTCCACGACACCTGCTTCGGCGAGATCGCCTTCATCACGGGCGAAAAGCGCAACACGGGCGCAAAGGCTGGCCCCAGCGGCTCGGAGCACCTCGTCGTCGAGGCCTCCGACTTCCAACAGCTCGCCGCCCGTCGCCCCGAGATCATGTTCAAGGTCCTCGGCCAGATCCTCGACAACATCCATGATCGGCTCCAGGACCTGCCGGCCAACTTCAGCAACTTCGTCGTCTGGGGCATGAAGTGGCCGGGGCTGCACGCCGACGAGGCAACCGTCGACCCGCTGCCGGTCCTGGCGGGGCTGGCGGTCGGCGTCGTCACCGGCTCTCTCGTGGCCTCGAAGGTCGGCCCGGCTCTCACAGCCGCCTACCCGGTGCTGAGCGCCGTGCCGTACACCTCGTCAGCCCTTCTCTGGACGCTCGGACTGCTCTTCGGCATCATCGGCCTCTTCATCGGATGGTACTTCTCCGTCCAGCAGATCCGGCGACTCCGCGGGGGCGTCGGTCCCCGCTGTTGCATGAACTGCAGCTACATCGTCTGGGAAGGCGTCGACGGCAAGTTCGGCTGCGCCTACCGCGCGCTGAACCTGGCCGGCAAGGTCGTCAAGCCCGGGAAGGACTACGACGCCGAAACGGAGTGTCCGACCTTCCAGTACCGGGAGATCTCCAGGCTGGGCTGACGGCCGGGACGGTCGTGAGCGAGCCCATCACCAGCGGACCGGACGCTCCTCCCGGCGGCGCTTGCCCGCATTCCGCGCCGGCGGGAGCAGGGGTCGTCGACTCGCCCTTGCGAAAGCTGGACGAGCTCACCTTCTGGGCAGTTTTTCTGCTGGCCTGCGCGCTGGTCTCGCCGCCGGTGTCGCGGCTGGCGGCGGCCGCGGGCATCGTCCTGATCGGTGTTTCCTACTATCGAGCCGGCCTGGCGCGCTCCCCGGACGCACCCGATGACGTCGGCTTCACTCGGTTCTTTCTCGGCGCCACGCTGGTCGTTTATGCTGTCAGCGCAGCGACGGGATGGGAGCTCGGACTCTGGTTCCTGATGCTCTCGGGCATGTTCCTCATCCACTGCGCGCGCAACCTGATGATCGTCGAAAAGGTCCTCACTATCCCGGCAGCCCAGCCGGCTCCCGCACCGGAGCCCATGGAGACGCGCGAGCTCTTCGATGCGCTCGACGCTGCGCTTGCCGAAGCAGTCCGCGAGCGCGTCGCGGCAGATGTCGAGCCGGAGGCGCTCCAGACCTCCGCAGCCCGGGCCAAGGAGCTGAGCCGTCGGCACTTCCTGCTGACGCAGCGCGGGGCGCTCTACCTGGGTGGACCTGGGCTGAAGAACCTCTCATCCATCGAGAAGGACCTGGCAGCAGCCGAAGCAGAGCGGGACGGCTCCTCCGAGCTAAGCCAGAGGGACGTGCGCGCTCGCAAGGCTGCGTCGTTGCGCCGCATCCTGGAGGCGGCGCGGAAATCCCACGAAGACGTGGCGCGATTCCGAAATGCGCTGGAGGCCGCCGAAGACGCCCTGGCACAGCTGGAGGACGATTTGAAAGCCGAGGACTGGACGGACGACGTCCCACAGTGGCTCACCACGGCGCTGGAGGTGCTCGACACGGCCTTGAGCCGAGCCGAGGAAGATCTGGCTCGCCTGGAGAGCGAACGGCCCAGAGAGGTGACGACACCTTGAGCGCGTCGCTCGAGTCGAGGATCGAGCAGCGATCCGCCGCCCTGAGGATGAAGTTCGACCGGCGCGTCTCACTGACGTCCTTCGCCGGATGCTTCGTGATCAGCTCTGCCTACTTCCTCTGGCTCGATCCGGCGCTCCTGGCGCGGCTGACCGGCCCGGGCGCGTTCGCCTTCACTCTGGCCGGCATCCCGGCCGTGTCACTCGTCTTCTTCTTCGGGCTGCGAATCGTGCTGTCGCCATTCGTGGACGGCTACTACCAGTGGGTGCGTTCGAGCTGGAACCAGGGGCGAGCCGTCGCCGGCGTACTGGCCGAGCTCCTGACCGCCCGCGAAGCCGGCTACCTCGACGCCGCAGCCAGGCTGGTGCGCCACTACCAGCCCGAGCCGACAATGGTGCTCCCGGTGGCCCACGAGGCCTTCAACCGGTTGCTCAACTCGAACCTGGACTCCGAGGCTCTGGAGTTGGGGGAGCGATTGGGTCTTCCGAAGGACGTTCTCAACCACGCCCGCCGCCGGATGCTGGCCGACTGGGCCGTCGTCGACGGCAAGGCCGAGCCGCCTCAGGTCGCCGAGGCCCGGGAAGCCGTGAAACGGCTGGAGGCCGAATACGAGGCCATCGACGGACTGCTGCGAGGTTTCATCGCAGGCGAGCTGCAACAGGTCGAGCTGGCGTTCGGCCAGGTCGAGACATATGCGGCGCGCCTGGAGCCGATAGAGCGCGTTCCGGTCGAGGCCATGGGGAAGCTCTTTCCTCAGGCGACGGTGCTGCGCGTCGCCCAGGTCCACCTGCTGATGGGTCAGGCCTACCTGCAGCGCGGCGACCGCTACCAGGCCCGCACGCACCTCGAGCGCTCCTCGGAGCTCAATCCCGACGACCCCCAGGTGAGGCTGGTGCTGTCACGGGTGCACTACGACCAGCGCAACTATCCCATGGCCGTCGCCGTGATCGAGGCTCATCTGGCCCGCTTCCCGGAGGACCTGGTGGCGAAGTTCCACTGGGAGGATTGCGTGAGGTCGCTGGGGAAGTAGTGAGTAGCGAGTAGTGAGTAGCGAGTAGGCGTCAAACCTACCGCCTCCCCCCTCTCCGCTCATCCTGAGCAGCCCCCTCTCCGCTCATCCTGAGCAGGCCCCTCTCCGCTCATCCTGAGCAGGCCGCAACGCGGCCGTGTCGAAGGACGGCCTCACTTCTCAAGCCTCACTTCTCAACGCGGCGCAAGTTCGCCCGGGCGGCTCGTCTACTTTGTTGAAGGGCCGGGGCGTGGAGCTCGGGACCCGATAAGAAACCCCGCAGCGGGCTCTCCGTCTGGCTGACCTCCTTGCCGGCGGAGAGCCCAGTTGCGCCCCAGAGGCCTAGCCAGCAGCCACAAGGTGGCGAAACTTGGGGGGCACGGCAAACGGGGACGAGGAACCGGGCAGCTCGCCCGCGATCCGGATGCGGCCGGCGTCGACTCGTCCGAGCTCCAGGAGCTGGGAGGCGCCCAGATGGGCGACCAGCCCGGGGGCAAGCCCCATCGACCGGGCTCCGACAGCGTCGACCGATGCGAGATCCGCACCGGCTACCAGCAGGCCCCTTTGCCGCGCGGTGCCGTGCAGCGGTCCGTCCCCTTCCATGCCGACGATCCCGTCGAGCAGCGCGAACATCGGGACCCGGGCCCTCAGCGTCCCGTAAATCTCCAGGATGGAGCGGTCGATGCCGTTCCAGTGGAGCACGTTCTTGGGCCAGCCGTACTTCACCCCGGGCACACAACCGAACAGGTTTTTCAAAGACAGCGTGACGCCCACGTGGTGGTGGGTCTTGAGCTTCGGCATCGAGATCACGAGATCGGCGCGCGTGAGTGTGCGCGGCAGCGCCAACCGCCCGAGCAGCGACTCGCCCTCGACTTCGGAGAGGGTGGCCCCGGGAAGGATGTCGAGATCGTCGTAATTCAGGTCTACGAACCGGACACGCTCGCGCGCAAGCGACGCCGAAAGCCCGCTCGTCTCGAGCACCGGAGCGAGGTCGTTTCTGTTGCCCGCACCCTCGGCCACGGTCACTTCGCGAGCGCCCAGTCGCCGCAGATGGAGGACGGTGGCCATGAGGAGTCGCGCGTCGGTCTCCACCGGACGCCCCTCGAAGTGGTCTACGAAATTGGGCTTCAGGACCACGCGCTTGCCCGCGACGGGGGGAAGCCCGGCCGCCTCGAGGACGCGCGCCACGGCCCCACCCAGCGCTGGCTCCGCGTAGGAATCGCATCGAACCACCCCGACTAGGGAGGTCGAGCGGTCGAGCCATCGGCGAGCCGATCGGAGCACGCCCAGCTGGTGGGCCGCGGCGACGAGCGCGCCTGCCAGCAAGGTCCGCCGCAACAGCTTGCGCCGCGAAAGCTCGGCCACCATCAGCGGTGCTCCTTGGGGGCGCTCAGCGGGTCGTGCCCGTAGAGCGCCCGCAGTCCCGTCACGGCTACGGCCGTGAGCCACGGGCTCTCTTCCCAGCTGCCGGATGGCCGCTGCCGCGCTTCGAGCCACTGGGTGACGCGAGCCACGAGATCGATCTCGGGAACGCCTCGGGCGAGCGCCCAGAGAGCCCAGGCGAGATCCTGCGCGGGCGAGCTCGCCCCCAGCGCGCTCGCCAGGAACGCCCGCGCGCCCGCCAGCGCCTCTCGCAGCCCGCGGGCCTGCGAGCGCTCGATCGTCAGTTGATCCAGCGCCAGCAGGACCAACGCCGTATGGTACGGATACGGACGGGATTCGTACAGGCTCCAGCCGCCCTGCCGGTTCACCTCGCCCGTCAGGTAGTCGACGGCCTCGGCAAGACGGCGCTCGCCGGCCTCGTCCTGGCGCGGCGCTCGCGCCATGGCCAGCAAGGCCCAACCGGTCGGCTCCACCCACGGCGCAGTCCCCGGAGTCCATGGCCAGCCGGGAGCTGCGCGCAATCGCGTGGCCGCCGGCTCGCTGGGCCCGTTCTTCGGCGCCGCCCCAGCAGAAGCGCGATACGCAATGCTGCGCGAAAGCAACCAGCCCCGGCCTCGGGCGATGGCAGCTTCGTCCTTGCGCATTTCCGAAACGGACAACGCCAGCACGGCCGCCGCCGTCATCCACGAACCCTCCGGATCGCCTTCGCATACCGGCCAGGAACCGTCCGGAAGCTGCCGGCCTCGAAGCCACTCCAGCGCCCGACCTCGGACTGCTCCCGGCTCCAGCGCGAGCACCGCCATCGCCGTCGGCGCCGTGAAGGCCCCCCCGCCTTTCACGTACCCGAATCCTCCGTCGCCTACGGCCACGGAGGACAGCCAGCGTTCCCCCCGTTCGGCCACCTGCGCGGGCGACCCTGCGTGCGCCAGCCGCCCCGCCGCCAGCAACAGCACCACGAGCCAGCCGCGCCACATGCTGAGGCAGGGTACACCACAGGGGGAGAAGACAGTAGACAGTAGGAGTCGGCGGGGCAGGGCGCCCCTGTCGCGCCCGCCCTTTCCCCAGCCCGTGCCCGTGCCCCAGTCCGTGCCCCTGCCCCCGGCCCTCGCCGCCGCGACAACCCCTCGAGAAAAACTCCGATACAGGCATCCCTCCGCGCTTCCCGGCCAGCTTCAGTCGCGAACCATGGAGAGGAGCATCTTGAAGCGGACGCTGGCGTGGACAGCGTGCGGAACATTGGCGGGCAAGGCGATGATCTCGCCTGCTGCCACGGTCGAGGCCTTCCCGGCTATGGTGACGAGAGCCGAGCCGTCGAGGACCTGCACGAAGGCCTCGAAGGGCGACGTATGCTCGCTCAGCCCCTGCCCGGCGTCGAACGCGAAGAGTGTCAGCGTGCCGCCGCGCGCCTTGGCAAGCGTACGGCTGACGATGGCGCCCGCGACGTAGTCGAGCTCCTGCTCGAGTCGAACCGGCTTGCCCGGATCGAGCCGTCCAGAGCTCGGCGCGGGCGGCGGCGCGCCCTCGCGCGCCCCGTCGGCGCTCACTTGCCCGCCCCCGCGAACGTGGCGTGGCCGCCGCAAGCGCACGCGTGCCCGTCGGTCTCGGCTTCCGCCGTCACTGGGTACGCTTCCACCAGCCGCGAGGCAATCGCCAGCAGCCGATGTCGCTCGGAAGCCACGCCCGCCTCGAACGTCTCGAACTCCTCGCCCAGCGCGGACATCACGGCCGCGGGCAGGTGCATCTTCGCCATCGGGTAGAGAACGTTGTCTTCCTTGTAGATGTGCTGCCGCAGCAGCGCCGTATAGCCTCGGGCGGCCGCGTTCAATCCCCGCAGCTCCTCGGCATCGAGCGGGCCCTGCTTCTGGGCCAACGCCGCCATTGCGCCGGTCAGCCGTCGCCCTTCGTCGTGCTCCATCAGCATCACGGCGATCGGTCCGCCTTGCCGCGGAAAGCCGTTCTCCACCATCCGTGCGAAGAGCATGTCCTCCTCCTTGCGATGGTGAAGGCCATCCGCGAACTTGCGGATGAACTCCACGAAGTCTCTCAGGTCGCTCGACGGGGCCTCGTCTGCGGCCAGCCGGTCGGTGTAGGTGTCGAGCGCGGCTAGCGTCTCGAGGATCACCCGGTGTTCGTCCATCAGGGCATGAATCGGGTCCGTCATTTTCAAAGCTCCTTTTGTCAACGATCGTTTTGCAACTTGCGGGCCAGTATCTCTAGCAGCGGCAACGACTCGAAACCACAGCTGTAAACGAGTGTTTACCTTTCGGACAACCTCGACCCTCTTGGGCCCTGTCCCCGTTGCAGCCACCCGCTGCACCGCCCCGGGACACTCGCGGGCACACCCGGCTCCAGGGAAATGCGGAAATGCGGGGACACACGACCTATTTTTTAAAAATAGGTCGTGTGTCCCCGCATTTCCCCGTTCTGCTGCGAGCGTTGAATTCGGGCGGACGATCGGCTAGAATCGGCGCTCCATGGTGGCACCGGCTCCGAAAGCGAAAGAGGCATTCGAGTGTCCGTACTGTATGGCCCCTCTGAGGCCCGGCAGCGCGGCGTGCAAGATATGCAACCTGCCGGTGCCTCGGCCGCTCAACTTCCGGGCGATCCAGGCCTTCGTGGCGATGGTGCTGGTGCTGGCGCTGATGGTGGCGATCCAGTTCGTCTTCGCGCCCAACCTGCTGGCAAATCAGGCCATCGCCCTGGTGCGCTCGCAGGAGTCGGCCTTCGTCGAACAAGCGATGCAGACCATCCGCGAAAAGCAGTTCCGCTTTCTCGGCTGGGATACGCAGGTCTTCGGCAAGCAGCTGGTGCTGGTTACCTTCACCTATCAGGACACCAGCGCCGGCCAGGGCGGCTACCTGGCCGTCTGGTGGGCAGTCAGCCTCGAGAAGGGAACCAGCTCCCGCGTGAAGTCCATGCCGGACTTCGCCGACAACCACCTGCTGAAGATCGATTGAGCCACAGCCGACCGCAGGCGGTCAGCTGCTCGGGCCGGGAGCACCAGCCTCGATCACGCGGCGCGCGAAGAGCTCGAGCCAGATCGCCACGATGACGTCCAGCGCGGCGACCACCAGTACGACCGCCGCGACAGTCCACGGAGTGGCGTCGACCAGGATGAGCGAGGCCAGGCAGCTGCAGAGGCTGGCCAAGAGCAGCAGCCCGGCCGCGTCCCGCGGCGAGTAGCCGGCCGCCAGCAGCCGGTGGTGAACATGGCCGCGGTCGGCCCCGAACACGTTTGCGCCCGCAGCGGCGCGCCGCAGGATCGCGTAGAGGATATCGGAAAGCGGCACGGCCAGGAGCAGCATCGGGATGAGCCGCGCGCCGAACGACGCCTCGGGGCGGTGGCAGGTGAGCAAGGTGAAGTTGGCGAGGGCGAACCCCAGAAAAGTGCTGCCGGTATCGCCCAGGAAGATCGACGCCGGAAAGCGGTTGAAGGGCATGAAGCCGAGGAGGGCGCCGGCGA
>JACPRK010000074.1 GCA_016190005.1 Candidatus Wallbacteria bacterium
TCGTCGTGGACCGCGAGCATACGACAATCGTGGGCGGGAAAGGTGAGAAGCGCCTGATCGACGCCCGGTGCCAGGAGCTCCGGACGCAAATCAAGGACACCACCTCCGACTACGACCGCGAGAAGCTCCAGGAGCGCCTCGCCAAGCTGTCGGGCGGCGTCGCCGTCATCAAGGTCGGCGCTGCGACCGAGACCGAGATGAAGGAGCGCAAGACCCGCGTCGAGGACGCCCTGGCCGCCACGCGCGCCGCGGTCGAGGAAGGCATCGTCGCTGGTGGCGGCGTGGCCTACTTGAATGCCCTGGTGGCTCTCGGTTCCCTCAAGCTCTCCGGCGACGAGGCGACCGGCCTGAACATCATCCGCCGCGTCATCGAGGAGCCGACCCGCCAGATCGTCGAGAACGCCGGCCTGGAGGGCTCGATCGTCGTCGAGAAGATCAAGAGCGACACGAGCAAGAAGAACTGGGGCTTCGACGTGACCGACTGCCAGTACAAGGACATGATCTCCAGCGGCATCGTGGACCCGACCAAGGTCACCCGGTCGGCCATCCAGAACGCCGCCTCGATCGCCTCCATCCTCCTCACGACGGAGGTCCTCATCACCGACAAGCCGGAGAAGAAGGAAGCTCACCCCGGCGCCGGGATGGGCGGCATGGGCGGCATGGGCGGAGACATGATGTAGCTCCGCTCCAGGCGGCCTGAGCTGTAAGCAGGTCATCCGGCCCGGGGTCTCGCCAGGGATCCCGGGCCGTTTCCATTCCCTGACCCCGTACTGTATTCTGTGCCCGAGAGGAGATACAGATGGCTTCGGGCCCAGCTTCAATGACCATGGACCGCCTCGTGGGGGTCGAGGTGTACCTGCGGCTCGACCAGAACACCGACTTCGTCGAGGCCGAGGAGGAAGACGGGCGCATCCGCGTCAAAGTCACGGGCGTCGACCCGACACTCGGTATATGGGTCCTGGCCAATCGCTACTCCGTGCGCCAGCAGTCGCACCTGACCACCGTGCCCGCGCACGTGCTCATCCCGTTCCGCAGCATCCTCTCGATCGCGATGATCGACAAGTCGCTCCAGCAGGCCGCCGAGGCCACCTCGCTCGAAGAGGCGATGGCCGGCGAAGCGGCCAGCAAGGAAGACATGGAGCGCAACGCGCGCGATAAGGTCAACTGCTCGCGCCAGTCCTACCGGTCCGCCAAGTTCGAGGGCGCCATCCTGAGCGGCATCGTCATGCGCGAGACGGATCTCGAGCGCGCCAACCTCAGGCGCGCCGACCTTTCCAACGCCGACCTGAAGGACGCGACGCTGAGGGAGGTCAACGCCGAGGGCGCCAACTTTCAGGGCGCCTACCTGTGGGAGGCGACCCTGGAGGGCTCGATGTTGACGGGCGCGAACTTCAAGGGCGCAAACCTCTACCTGGCCAACCTCAAGTCGGCCAGTCTCGCCAACGCAGTGCTGGACGGCGCAAATTTGGTCGAGTGCACGCTCACGGACGCGAAGATCACGGGCGCCAGCCTGGAGAACGTGAAGCTCTTGCGCGCCAAGATCGGCAAGCTTCAGGGCACCGATCGCGAGTGGAAGGCGCTGGGCACCGCGCTGAAGAAGGAAGGCAAGGAGTACTTCACCGGCAGTTACCTGTCGGAGGCGCGCTGGTGCCTGGAGCAGGCCTCGAACTTCTTCAAGCAGGCCAAGGATCAGGTCTCCATTGGCGAGGTGAAGAACATCTTGGACGACCTCGAGGAAGAGGAGAGGCTCTCGATGGCGATGTCGAAGGAACGCGAGCGCGGCTAGGCCGGGGGCGCCTTCAACCGCCGTCAGCCTGGCCCGCAAGAACGCCGGCCTCGCTCAGCAGCTCCCGGTAGAGAAAGTCGAGCCTCGAGATCATCCGGGCGGCCCCGTGGCCGGCCAGCACTTCCCGGCGAGCCACGTCGCAGATCGGCCCGAGCGCATCCGGCCGAAGGAGGCATTCCAGCACCCGGTTCGCCAGTCGGTCGACATCGCCTGGCGCTACCAGGAATCCCGTCACGCCCTCCCGGAGCAGGTCCGGCACACCGCCCACGGCGAACGAAACGCAGGGCACGCCCGCGGCCATCCCTTCCTTGAGGACGACGGGCGACCCTTCGTTCCTGGAAGTCAGCACCAGCACGTCCAGCGAGCCGTAGACCGAGGCGAGGTCCCGGCGCCACCCGGTGAAGTGCACCCGCCCGGCTAGCGAGAGCTCCCGCGACAGCGCCTCGAGCTCCTGGCGGCGTTCGCCGTCCCCGACGACCAGGAAGTGCGCTTCCGGGCAGCGGCGTCTCAAGAGCGCGGCCATCTGCAGGAACTGCTCGTGCGCCTTCACAGCGGTCAATCGCCCGATGATTCCGGCGACCGGCGCGGAACCGGGTATGCCGAGCTCTTCGCGCAGCTCGTGACGGCGCGTGGCCCGGCAGTCGACCAGCGGCTCCAGGTCGAGCCCGTTCGGGACGATGACTACCTTCGGGCCCGAGGCCACTCCGAAGCGCGCCAGGTCGTCCCTTTGCCGCTCCCCGAGGACCACGATCCGGCTCGTGATCCGCGCTAGCGACCGCTCTGCCAGGCGGACCAGCGCGTTGCCGGCTCGGCCGAAGTATCCCTCGAAGACGTGCCCGTGAAAGGTGTGCACCACCACCGGGACCCGGCACGCCAGGGCCGCCAACCGCCCCAGCGTCCCGGCCTTGGAGGTGTGCGTGTGGACGATGGCGGGCCGGATCTGGCGGAAGCGGGCGATCAGGGCCGCGAGCGCGCGGAGGTCGTCTGTGGCGCGGAGCGAGCGGCCGAGCGTGTCGATGTACTCGGGCAAGACGCCTCGGTCCGTACAGGCCTGCTCCATGTCGCCTTCGTTTGGCTCCACCCGACCCGTCAAGAGATGGTTGCGATAGCCCAGCCGGTCGAGCCCCTGGCAGACGAGCCCGACGTGCACCGCGGGACCGCCGATGTTCAATCGGGCGATGACGCGGGCTACGACGATCTCTTGCGTGGAGCCGGGTGCGCGCTGCATGGAAGGCGTCTTCGATTGGCCACTCAGGCCGACGAGGGTGATTCGCCCCGGATGACGCGGCGGTAGGCATCGAGCGTCTCCCGCGCGACTCGTTCGGGCGTGAAATAGGATTCGGCTCGCAGTCGCCCCAGTCGCCCCATCTCGCGGGCGCGTTCGCGGTCTTGAGCGCAGGCGGTCAGGGCCTCGGAGAGTGCGGCGGCACCTGGCGCGGAGGTCAGCAGCCCGGTGACCCCGTGTGCGACCAGGTCGGCGGGGGGGCCGACCTTCGTCGCGACGACGGGTCTGGCAGCCAACATCGCCGCGAGGCAGGACAGGCCGGGCTCACGGGCCAGTGACGGGACCACGACGAGGTCGAGCGCCCGGGCGACATCCTGCGGGTCGTCGCGAAGTCTCGTCAAACGGACCCGGCCCCCGAGCTCGTCCGTGGCCTTGCGAAGAGCCGGTGGCGGCGGGTCGGTCGTGAGGAGCACGAGGCGGGGAGGGGCTTCGGCGGCATCGGCGCTCAGGAGCATCGCGAACGCCTCGAGGAGGACCGAGAGGCCGCGGGCGCTGTGCGACGGTCCGAATCCGCCGATGAGGAAGTCGCCGGGGAGTGCACCCCAATCGGAGCGCAGGACCGCCGGCGACGTCGCCAGGGAAACGTGTCCGGGAGCCGCAGGCGGTATCAGCGCAATCCTCTCGCGCGGCACGCCATGTCGTTCCTCGAGCTGGGCAGCGTCGGCGGAACAGGCCGCGATGAATCCGTGTCTGGTGGACCCGAGCGCGCGCGCGGCCCGGACCAAGGCGTCGGCGGCCGAAGCGGCGTCCTCCGCGGTGAGGCTCGACACAACCGGAACAGCCCGGAGCGCTGCGGGTGCGGCCGCGACGAGATCGGCCACGGCGCCGTGCGTGTGGACGATGTCCGGACGCAGCCGCCGGCAAACTTCGTCGAGCCCGACGGCCGGGCGTGGGTCGAGCTCTCCGGCTTGCGGAAGTCCGATCACCTCGATTCCGGCTGCGGCGAAGACGCTGGTGAAGCGGATCAGGCTGCCGGCTAGCTCCTGGGCGTGGGGCATCGCGATCCCGGGCTCCAGTCCTAGCGACACCTGGGCCGCGGTCAGACTCAGCAGCAGCGCCTCGGCCTCGCCGGGCGGTCCGGGTCGGTGCACGTGCAGCACGCGCACGGCTCAGGCACCTCCCCCCGGCTTGGGCCCAGATGCGAGTCCCCAGCCGATGCCCATGAGGGACATCAACACTGCGGGCGGCAGGGCGTAGGTCCAGTTGGAGTGAAACAGTCCGAATGCCATGAACGTGACGAAGGCCTGAATGGAACCCAGAGTGGCCGCATGCTCCAGAGAGCCCACCGCCAAAGTGCCCAGCCCGGAGATCGTGCGGCTGAGGAAGGCTGCGTGGATGGCCAGGAATGCCGCCAGGCCAAGGACGCCGGTCTCGCAGAGGAGGTCGACGTAGTTGTTGTGGGCGGAGAGCTTCGAGGGCTGATCGGGGGATCTCAGGCCGTCGTGAACGACTCCGAAGTTGCCGCGTCCGGTGCCCCAGGGGAAGTAGCGCGCGGCGATCGTGGTCGCGACGCGAAGGACGTCGAAGCGGTACTGGTTGCTGGGATCTTGGGTACTTGCGATGGTGCGGTAGCGGGTGGCGATGGGGGCGTCCGGCCAGAGCGCAAGCGCCACGAGGATGAGCAGCAAGACGACGGGAGGGGCGCGCCGAGTGAGGAGGGCGGTGGCCGCCAGGCCGGCGACCAGGGCGGCCAGGTTGGCACGCGTCTGCGTGAAGGCGAGCGCGAGCGCGATCAGCGCGCACCAGCCCGTGGCGGTTGCGGCCACGGCGGGCTCGCGGGCGAACATGGCGATCGAGCTGCCGACGGCCAGCGCAGGAGTCAAACGAGCCGAGAAGTCGATTGTATCTGAGGCCGGCCCGGCGACACGGCCGACGGCGAGGGCCTGGTGTTTCCACTGTCCCGGGTGGAGGTGCTCAAAGACGGCGAAACCAGCCGCGTAGGTCGAGCCCAGCGCCAACGCGACGAGCAGCGGCTTCAGGGCGCCGGTGTGGCGCACGCGATGGGCTGTCAGGAAAACGAGCAGGAAGACCGCTGTCTTGGGTAGCTCTCGCAGGCTCTCCGCTGGCCGGATGCCGAGCGCCGCCGTCAGGGCAAGCGCGGCGATGTAAGCCGCCAGGGCGAGTCCGAGAGGACCGAGAAGCTCGCGGTCCTGAGGGGGCCGGAGTGCCGGTCGCCGCAGGCCGTGGGTCGCAACGCACAGGACCGCCGCCCACATGCCGACGTTTACGAGCGCCATCGAGAAGAAAAGCGCCGCCAGCGCCAGACAGAGAAAGGCGCCGCCGGCCAGATCCAGAACATCCTTTCCCTGCCGGGGGGAGGGGACGGACTCGGAGAGCTCGGGCATGCTGGCCGACAGCCTACTCTGGCCGGCCACTTCCCGGAAGGGCGGTGTGCAGCCGGGGGAGCGCTCGCAGAGAGTGGGAGGGGGCATCACACGGCAACCGCTCGCCCTGAGCCTGTCGACCCGCTCGGCCTGAGCCTGTCGAAGGCCGCCTGAGTTGATGCGATCAATCGTGCGACCGCCCTTCGGTACACATGTCCTGAGCTCGCCGAAGGGCTCGGGTCCAGCGGCTACAAAGCGGTGCGGCTCCCCAGTTTCCGGCGTCGCTGCTTCAGCCGGGGTGGGCGGCTTGCGAAGAGGGGCTTCGAAAAATCGTGTGCGGCCGATTCCATGGCGGCTATAGTGCAGGACGCCGATGAAAGTGGAGCGAATCCTGAGTCGCGCCGTGCCCGGGGAAGACCCGCGCGGGACGCTCGAGAGCTACCTAAGGGAGAAGGGACTTCGTCTCACGCGCCAGCGTGAGGCGATCCTGGAGATCTTCCTGGCGCATCCGCAGCACATCAGCGTCGAGGATCTCTACAAGCGCGTTCGCAAGGCCGATCCGGGGATCGGGTTCGCGACGGTCTACCGGACGCTGAAGCTCCTGACGCAATGCGGTCTGGCGGAGGAACGCCACTTTCAGGGAGGGCGCTCGCGCTACGAGCCTGCGGCGTCGGAGCACCACGATCACTGCATCTGCACGGTCTGCGGGAAGATCGTCGAGTTCGAGAACCCGACCATCGAACAGCTCCAAGACGAGGCCGCCAAGCAGCTCGGTTTCGAGCTCACGCACCACCGGATGGAGCTGTACGGGATCTGCGCCGAGTGCCGCCAGCGGCCCGTGCGGCGACGCCGCTGACCGGCCGCTTACTCCTGGGGCTTGTCCGGTCCCCCTGGCGGCTGGGCGGCGCCTCGGGCGTCGTGCTCCTCACGGACGCGGAGCACGTCCTTCTCGACCTCCGCGATCTGTCGGAGCTGCTCGGTGATCTTTTCGCAGCAGTCCTGGATCTCGGGGTTGGCGAACGACTCGGGCTGGACCGTCCGCAAGTCGTAGACTTTCTTGCCGATGGCGTTCTGCAGCGCCTGGATCTCCGATTCGCAGAGCGAAATCTGGCGCTTGAGCTTGAGCACCGTGAGCTCGGTGGACGTGGTGTCCTTGACGTCCTCGAGCGTCTCGCCCGCCTTCTTGACCACCTGCTTGGCCTTTTCTTGCAACTCGTCCCAGAAGCCCATCGCCTTGCCTCCTTGCCTTCGCTATCAGGATAGCACCGCGGGCGACGGTTACTCCCCAATCCGGCAGGTTGCAGAGAGGATTGATCGCTGAAACCATGATGGACATTCGGTTTCGCGGACTTTCCGCGGTTGCCGTGGCTACACCCTGCGGGTGCTACTGCCCAGTTCGAGGTGATGAA
>JACPRK010000072.1 GCA_016190005.1 Candidatus Wallbacteria bacterium
ATGACTTGACCAGGACAGGGTTTTTCCGTTCCCTGTTGCCTGTTTTCTGTTCCCTGTTCCCTGTTCGGTCTTCCTCCAGTAATCGCCTCTGCTCGCATTTCTCCGACACGCTCCTAGCCTCCCTGCGAGCCCCGTTACTCGCTTCGCAGCGCCTGGATCGGATCGAGGCGGCTGGCCCGCCACGCCGGCAGGAAACCGAAAGCCAGCCCCACGCCCGCCGCAAATAGCACGGCGATGGCGGAGCTGCCGGGGTCGATCAGGATGGGCCAGTTGAGCGTGCTGGCTATCGCCTGCGCGATCCCGACACCCGCAAGAAGACCCAGAAGACCTCCCGACACCGATAACAGCAACGCCTCGAGCAGGAATTGCAGCAGGATGTCCCGGCCGCGCGCGCCGACCGCCAGGCGGATCCCGATCTCCCGGATGCGCTCCGTCACCGAGACGAGCATGATGTTCATGATCCCGATCCCACCCACCAGCAGCGCGATCGACGCCACGGAACCCAGGAAGAGGATGAGCGTGTCGTAGATCTTGTCGACCATCGCCAGCACGTCCTTGGCCGAGAGAATCGAGAAGTCCTGCTCGGCCCCGGGCTGGATCCGGTGGCGCCTTCGCAACAGCGCCGTGATCTGCTCCGAGGCCTGCTTCATCCGGGACGCGCTAACAGCCGTGCACGACACCGCAGCCAGGTGCGTCTGCCCGGAGAGCTTCTTCATCACCGTCGTGTAGGGCGCCAGCACGATGTCGTCCTGATCCTGCCCCCAGCCGGTCTGTCCCTTCGCCGCCATCACGCCGATGACCCGGAAGGGAACTTTCTTCAACCGCACCGTTCGGCCCACCGGGTCGTCGCGTCCGAAGAGCTTGGTCGCCACCGTACGCCCCAGCACGCAGACCTTTGCGGCCATCGTCACCTCGGCCTCCGTGAAGAAGGCGCCCTGGGCGGGATACCAGCTCCGAACAACGGGAAAGGTCTGCCCTACGCCGTTCACCACGGTCGACCAGTTCTGGTTGCCGTGCACGACCGGCGAGCCGGTGAACGCCGCGGGCGAGACGTAGATCACGTCCGGGCACTCCTTGGCGATCGCCTCGGCGTCCTCGGGCGTGAGGCTGTTGCTCATCGTGATCGAGATGCGCGCGCCTCCCAGGACGTGCGAACCGGGCAAGAGCCAGAGCACGTTGGTCCCGAAGCTCTTGAAGCTCTCCTGCATCATGTGCTGGGCGCCCGCGCCGACCGCGACGATCGTGATGACGGAGAAGACGCCGATGATGATGCCGAGCGCCGTCAGGAAGCTGCGGAGCCTGTGGCGCGCCACGGCCTCCAGCGCGATCTCGAGCGATTCGGCCAGTCTCATTTCACTCGTACCTCAAGGCTTCGATCGGGTCCATCTTGCTGGCCTGGTAGGCCGGGTAGAGCCCGAAGAAGAGCCCCACTGCCGCGCTGAAGAGAAACGACACGACCACCGGGGCCGCGGTCACCCGCGTCGGCCACCCGATCGCCACCGGGATCAGGTGCGCGACGCCGATCCCCAGGGCCGCACCGATCAACCCGCCCAGGCTGGTCAGCACGACCGTCTCCCCCAGAAACTGCCACATCACGGCGCGCGAGCGGGCCCCGATCGCCATCCGGATGCCGATCTCCCGGGTCCGCTCGAGCACGCTCACCAGCATGATGTTCATCACGCCCACGCCCCCCACGAAGAGTGCGATCAACGCCACGACGGACACCAGCGTCATCATCAGGAGCGTCGCGGCCTCCTGCGCCTCGGCTACCTCGCGCTGCGTCTGGCAGCTGAAGTCGTTCTCACCGCCCGGCGGAATGCGGTGGCGCCTCTCGAGCAACGAGGTGACCTGTTCCACAGCCTTCGGCACTTGCTCTGCCGACCGCGCCGAGAGGAGCACGGAATTGAGGTGCTTGGCGCCGATGATGCGGCGCAGCCCCGTGGTCCAGGGCACGACGACGACGTCGTCCTGGTCCTGGCCGGAGCTGGTCTGCCCCTTGGGCGCGAAGACGCCGATCACCTCCAGCGGCACGCGGTTGACACGCAGGATCCTGCCGATCGGCTCGTCGGAGCCGAAGAGCTTCTCCCGGATGAGCTCACCGATGACGCAGACCTTCGCGGCCTGGCGGACCTGCTCCGGTCCGAAGAACCCGCCGGACGCCAGCCGCCACCCGCGCACGAGCGGGTATTCGTCGGAGCCGCCCTCGACGGTGGTGGAGGCGTTCTTCTGCTGGTAGATGGCCTGCGCCGTGGTCTTGACGCCCTCGGAGACGTTCGCCACGGCCGGGCACTCCGAGCGGATCGCAAGGGCGTCGTCGGGGACGAGCGTGGTCACGCCGGTGGTGCGGAACCCGCCTGACATCTTGGCGCCCGGAGAGACCGTGACGAGGTTGATGCCCATCGCGGAGATGTCGGCTTCAGTGTTGGCGATGGCGCCCTGCCCCAGGCTGACGACGCTGACGACCGCGGCGACGCCGATGATGATCCCGAGCATCGTCAGCCCCGTGCGCGTGCGGCTGCGGGAGAGGCTCCAGAGCGCCGTTCCCAGGACGTCGGCCAGCGTCATCTGCGGGGCCTCAGGCGCGCCGGTGCGCTGGCGGCATCGCCGCCAGATCGGCCGCAGCGTCACGCACGTGGGGGTTCAACCGATCGTCGACCAGCTCGCCGTCCCTGAAATGGATCTGGCGACTGCAGTACTCGGCGATGTCGGGCTCGTGCGTCACCATCACGATGGTGGCGCCGTCGCGATGGAGCCGCTGGAACAGCTCCAGAATCTCTACCGAGGTGCGGCTGTCGAGGTTGCCGGTCGGCTCGTCGGCCAGCAAGATGGCGGGGCGGTTGACCAGCGCCCGCGCGATCGCCACGCGCTGCTGCTGGCCGCCGGAGAGCTGATTAGGATGATGGCCCTGGCGCTCGCCCAACCCCACGGCCGTCAACGACTCGACGGCTCGTTTGCGTCGCTCGGTCTTCGGGACGTCGCCGTAGAGCATCGGCAGTTCCACGTTCTGCACCGCGCTCATCCGGTGGAGCAAGTTGAAGCCCTGGAAGACGAAACCGATGCGCGTGTTGCGGATGCTGGCCAGCTCGTCGCGCGCCATCGTCGACACGTCCTTGGCCTCGAGCAGGTACCGGCCGCTGGTCGGGCGGTCGAGACAACCCAGGATGTTCATGAAGGTCGACTTGCCGGATCCCGAGGCGCCCATCACCGCCACGAACTCGCCGCGCCGGATGGAGAGCGTCACGCCGCAGAGCGCCTCGACCTGCACTTCGCCCAGGTCGTAAACCTTGCGCAGCTCCTCCACCCGAACGACGTCGTTCGACACGCCGCCTCACCTCCGGCGCGGAGCAAACGGATTCGTCGGGCCCGACGGGCCGGCCTCGCTCTCGCCGTCGTCTCCGACGATGACCGCGTCCCCCTCGGCGAGCTGCTTGTCCAGCAGCTCGGTAGAGGTGCCGTCGGCGATTCCAATCGCCACTTCCAGGGGCTCGGCTTTTCCGTCCCGAGGAACGTGCAACCGCCGCTTTCCCTTCGCCAGGGGCGGGGGCGCCGCCGGCGGCTTGCCCGGTGGCGGCGCCGGGCGGTAGCCGAACGCGCCGCTGGCCACCTTGAGCGCGCCCTTGACGCTGGCGATCTGGATGCGGACGCTGGCCGTCATTCCGGGCCGCAGGAGCATCGCCTCGTTGGCCACCTCGATGACTGTGTCGTAGGTGACGACGTTCTGGCTGACGATCGGCTGCAGCCGCATCTGCACGACCTTCCCGTCGAACCGGTCGTCCGGATAAGCGTCGACCGTGAACTCGACAGTCTGCCCGAGCTTCACCCGGCCGATGTCGGCCTCGTCGACGTTGGCGTCGATCTGCATGCGTCTCAGGTCGTTGGCGATCGTGAATAGGACAGGCGCCTGCAGGCTGGCGGCGACCGTTTGACCGACGTCCACGTTGCGGCTCACCACCACGCCGTCGATCGGCGAGAGGATGCGCGTGCGCCCCAGGTTGACACGCGCCAGCTCCAGCGATGCCTGCTTTTGCGCCAGCTGCGCCTTGGCTGTGGCCACCTTGCTGTCGCCGTTGGTGCGCTGCGCCTGGGCGGTCTCGAGCTTGGCCTTCGCGTTCTCCAGTCCCGCCTTGGCGGCCTCGACCTCTGCGGCCGCCGTGTTGCGGTTGGCCTGCGCGGTGTCGAGGTCCTGCTCAGCAGCGAAGGCCTTGGAGCGCAGCGCGCGCGTACGTTTGAGGATCAGGTCCCGGTCCACCAGCGCCACTTCGGCCTTGGCCAGGTTGGCTCGCGCCGTGGCGATCCCGGCCCGGGCCGCGCCGACCTCGGCGTCCAGGATCTTGAGATCGGTAGTGGCCGCCTGGATCGCCGTCTGGGCGGCGTCGACGTCTGCCTTCCCCTGCGCCACCGAGGCCGCGAAGGTCGCCGGGTCCAGCTCGGCCAAGAGCTGGCCGCTCTTCACCTGGCTGTTGAAGTCGGCGTGAAGCCGCATGATGATGCCGGAGAGCTGGCTGCCGACCTGCACGGTGGTGACGGCGTTGAGCGTGCCGGTCGCGGACACGGTCGCGACGAGGTCGCCCCGCTCCACCTTTGCCGTGCGGTAGACGACCTTCTGCTCGCTCTTCTTGACGAACTTGGAGTATCCCAGCCAGCCGGTGAGAAGGACGGCGACCAGCGCAGCGATGAGCTTTCCCCGGCTCATATCACCTCGCCGGAGCCTTCGACTCCGAAGGCTCCTCCACCAGCACGCCGCGAGCCTCCAGCAACCGCCCCGTGGCCGCGTCGAGAGCCACCGCGCTCTTCTTGGCGTCGACCACAGAGCGCAAGGCCCGGGAGCGGGCATCGGCCAGATCCTGCTGGAAGCGGAGCAGGTCGAAGTTGGCGATCAGCCCCTGGCGGTAACGTTCCTCGGCGGCCGCCAGCTGGCGCTGGGCCAGCTCCGCGCCTCGCCGCGAGACCTCCACCCGTCTCAAGTCCGTGCCGAGCGTGCGGACCGCCCGCGTGACCTCCTCCTGGATCTGGTCCTCGATCGCCTTGAGGTTCAACAGCGCCTGCTTCTTCTCGAGGACTCCCGCCTGAAAGTTCCCGCGAGCGGAGCGTCCCTCGAGGGGAATCTCCACCTGCAGGCCGACAGTGTAGCTGGGGAAATCGCCTCCCGCCGCCGTATCGAGGGCGCTACCGAGTCCGCCGGCCAGCCCGTTCTGGGCATAGCTGGCTACGAGGTCGACGCGCGGCAACTTCTGGTTGCGGAGGAACTCGAGCCGGATGTCCCGGTTCTCGAGCTCCACGACGGCGTCGAGGCGGTCGGGCCTGCGCTGGAACGCGTCGACGAGCGACGCGTCGAGCGGGGACTCCGAGGGAAGCTGGGCCGGCACTTGCACGGGCACCAGCTCGGCGCCGGGCGGAACGTCGGCGAGCGAGAGCTGGCGGCGCAGGATCTCCTGGGCGTCGGCTACGATCCGGCCGGTCACCTCGAGATCGTCAGTCCGCGTGGCGCGCGTGGTTTCAGCCTCGACGACCTGCACGTCGCTGCCCAACCCGGACTGGCGGCGCGCCAGGTTCAGGTCCAAAAGCGACTTGGCGGCCTCCAGGCTGAACCGTTTCACTTCCCGGTCCTGGCGGGCGAAGACGAGATCCCAGTACTGCCGCTCCACGGCAGCCAACGTGTCGATGAGCTGCTTGCGCAGGCGCAGCCTGGCTTGCTCGACGGCGTTTGCGGCCACCGAGACGCTCGCTGTGGCCGCGTCACCCGAGTCTCTGAGTAGCGGCTTCGTGAGGCTCACGGCCAGGTTCGACACGAAGCTGGGATTGAGCGTCTGGAAGCGCGAGTTGGACTCGTTTCTCTGGTTGTTGGCGTTAAAGGTGAGGGCGCTGCCGTCCCGGAAGCGGGTCCGGAAGCCCAGGTTGCCGGTGCGGGTGTCGGATTCGGACACGTTGGCTCCGGCCAGTGAACTTGCTGTCGGATTCTTCGCGTGCTGGCGCTGGACCTGGAGGGTGAGCGCGTCGTCGAAGGCTCCTTCCTCCTGCATCAGCCGGGCGCGGGCGATGGCGGGGTCCAGCCGTCTGACGGCCAGCGTCCGGTTGTTCTCGAGCGCCCGGGCCAGCGCCTCGGGCAGCGTGAGCTTGACCGCCGGAGATGTGGCCGGCTCGATCGCGCGGGCCACCAGTGTGTCGAGCGCCACGCTCTCGACCGCCGTCGGCGCCAGAGGCGCGGTGGCCGTCACGGGCAACGGCTCCCCCCCGGAAGTCGGCGCGGCCAGCGAGGCCACCAGGATCAAACAAATCTGGACCTTCATCGCGCGCACAGGATACCGCGTACCGGCGGGACGCGAAACTGATTTTCGCCGGACCGCGCGCGGCCGATTCGGAACCAAATCAGGAACTGAGTATCCTGATTCCGGGCACAAGCCGCCCGCCGGGGCTCCCTCAGCGCATCGCCCACCGCCGGCCGTTCTTCAGGTGCACGAAGTCGATCGCGCGCGCCAGGTCCGCGCCGGCCCCGGCCCCCTGGTAGGTCGCCAGGGCGTCGTCGAGTAGCTCATGGTGCTCGAAGATCCCGCCCACGGCCAGCGCCACGGCCTCCCCGCCCACGGCGCGGGCAAACGCGCCCTTGACCGTCTCGACATCGGAGAGAGCCTGGCGCTTCTCGGTGTCCGTCATCACGCGGAAGTACGCCTCGTCGCTCGCCACGCCACCGCGGCGGCCGTCGGTGACGCGCACGAAGTACCACGCGCCCGCTTCGAAGAGACCCGGCGACGCCGAAACGGCAGCTTGCGTCCCGCTCGTGTACGCGGACCAGACCACGCTCCCGTTGCCGTCGGAGATCCGGACGCGGTAGGTCCCGACGGCCGGATGCGGCTCCCACGCCACGCGCGCGGGCGGCGCCAGCAGCGCGGTGTTGCGCGGGCTCAGCAGATCAATCCGTCCCGCAGGCAGCCCGCGCACGGCGCCGGCCTCGCTCAAGATGCGAGTTCCGGACATCACGGTGGTGGCGCGGTTGAGGAGCGTCTGCCAGAGCCGCCCCAGCGCCCCCGACGGCGCGTCGCCGCCCACTCGAGACTCCAGCCGCACGCTCTTGCCGGCCTCCACGGTCTCGACCCGCCCATCGGCCCGCAGCAGCGTCGCGCTTCCCTCGCGCACGGCCACGACGTCTCCCGCCGTGAACGTCATGCCGACCAGCGCGGCCTCGAAGTTGCCCGCTCCGACGGGCGCCACCTCGCAGCGCCCCGAGGCGCTCATGAGCACGGCCACTGCCGGACGGCCAGCCGCAACCGCCGCGTCGAAAGGCAACCACCCTAGAAGCAGGACCAGCGTCAGGACTCTCACCGTGTCCCCCTTTCGCGAGCACCCAGCGCGCCCGCCAACAACCTCAACCTAGGATCGCCATACATTATATAGGCTGCGTGCGTCATCCAGTAGTTCGCAGCCGCCCGGCGCGCGCGCTGCATCGCTTCTCCGGCCGTGGCCCCGGCCATCAGACCCCCGTAGAACTCGAGCGAGAATCGCGCCGCGGCCTGCGTCTCTACCCTCCAGAGGCACCCCACGAACAAGCGCGCGCCTGCCGCCGTGAAGACTGCCGGCAACGACAGCCGCGACGCCAGGAGCGACACGTCGCCGCCCGCCGCGTGCTCGTAGCCGCGGGCCGTGTGACAGGCGTTGGCGAAGACCACCGGCGGAAGAGAGCCCTCCCGGGCCAGCTCCGCTAGCGCCGGTGCCCCCAGAGTCCCCTCGGGGAACAGGAATCCGGTGGAGTCGCCTGCCTGCGAGTCGAAGGTCGCGTGGCCGCTGAAGTGGAGGACATCCACCGTCCGCGACCGCAGGCGCTCGACCACCGCGGCACGGGTCGCGGCCTCGCCCATCAGGAGCTCCACCCGCAGACCGGACGGCTCGCTCGAAAGCGGCGCCAGCGACTCCGCCAGCGCCAGCGCCTCGTCCTCGGCCCCGGGCAACGGGTCCCAGTCTGGCCCGAGCGGCCGCGGATTTGCGACGATGAGCGCCAGGAAACCGTCCTCGCGATCTTCACGGGCGTGACGGCCCCGGGGAGTCACGGGCCAATCGGCGCCATCACGCTCCGTCACCACGCTGCGGCTCACTCCGAACCGCTCGAGCAGCGGCCGCCCTGCGATGTTTGCCAGCTCCCAGGGGATGCCCAGGTCCGCCAGGCCCAGCTCCAGGTGGACGTTTCGCACGCTCAGGTCCGCCAGCGCTCGCTCGACGCCCCGGCCAAGCAGCTCGCTGCGGATCTCGAGTCCGAGATCGATCAGCTCCTCCTCTGGCGCCGTGGGGCTGACCGGGGAGAGCAGCTCGTCGAGCCGGTGGAGCAGCCTGCGGTGGCTGTCGGCAGACACGGCCGTTCTGAACAGCGTAACCGGGGCGCCCAGACCGACGCCTTCGCGCAGCTGGATGGAGTACCGGATGTAGCCTCCCTCGGAGGCGCCGTCGGATGCTACGTTCAGGACCGCCACGTCCGCGCTCGGCGCCAGTCCGAAGAGCGCCATGACGCGCCGCACCAGGGTGAGCCGCATGAGCGCCTGGGCAGAGAGCAGGCTGGCCATCCCCAGCGCCAGCGCCGCGCTCGCAGTCACGGGCAGTACGTCCAGGAGAACGCCGCGCTGGGCCGTCGAGACTACGCCCAGTCCCAGAACACCGCCCAGGAGCAGCAGCTGGAAGAGCACCATCCGCGCGCCCACACGCACTCGGCCCATCAACGCGCCCGCCAGCGCCGCCAGGAGCGCCAGGGCCCCGACGTGAACCGGCCCGGCCTCGACCAGCCGGTCACCGGTCAGCAGATTGGACAGGACATTGGCGTGCACGACGGCGCCCGGTGTGCGGTCCATGGCCGTTGTCGACAGCGGCGTCAGGAAACCGTCGCCGACGTAGCGGATGCCCAAGTAGCCGATGAGCACGATCCGGTCCCGGAAGAACCCCAGCTTGTCCATCGCGCGCCGATACTCGAGGTCGGACAGCAGGCGGCTCATGGAGGCGACGGGCAGCCGCTCGCGTGCGGTCTCGCACCAGTCGATCTGCCAGCTGCCCTCGCGCGGCCAGGCGGACTGGCTCGGGGCGAGCTCAGGGGCGCAGGCGCTGACCGCGGCGGCAGCGAAAGCCTGGAGGCCGCCCGCCGGAGAGCCATCCGACGTCCGGTACGTCAGGGGCAGGCTGCGCACCACGCCGTCCAGGTCGACTTCGAAATTGGCGAACCCGATGCCCAGGGCCGCTCGGGCAAACATGGGCAGCAGCGGAGTCGGAGCCGGCGCGTTCGTCCGTGCTAGGTCAGCGGGTACCGGCGTCCCCGCGGCGCCCGGCTGCTCCACGGCAGTCGGCAACACGACCCGGCCGCACAAGGCGATGGCGTCTGCCAGCTCTCGATCTTGCCGAGGATCGTCGCGGGTGACGTCGAGCAGAACGTCCAACGCGATGACGCGGGGCTTCATCTCGGCGACGGTCCGCAGGGCCGCAGCCAGGACGCCCCTGGGTCTGGGCCAGGACTCCAGGTCTACCAGCACGACGCGCGGATCGAGCGGCCGGCGTTCGCGGGCCTTCACGCCGAGGTCGCCGAACCACAGGTGCAGCTCTGGCACGAGGGAATCCGCAGCCAGGGCCGCGACGCACGCCGCGACGGCGATCGCGGCGGTCGATCTCCACGAGCGCGTCGGTGTCCGAACCGACTCTCTGGCCTCCTCCATGCCAGGAGTCATAACCCCGCCCCACCGGTGCGCGCCAGCGTGAAGGCTAGCGGCCGAACAGAGCGAAGGCGGCCCAGAAGTACGGCTCGGCGAACTTCGGGTCAGCGGCCAGCTGCTGCGCTGACAGACGCAAGGCAGTCGAGGGGCGATCGCCCGCAGCGATCCGGCGGTGCAGCTCGGTCATCAGCTGCGCAGTCGACTCGTCGGGCACGCTCCACAGAGAGGCGAGGACGCCCTGGCACCCCGACTGCAGGAAGGACCGCGAGAGGCAGACCAGCTCGTCGCCTCTCGAGAGCGACCCGAGCGCCGTCTGGCAGGCGCTGAGGACCGCCAGCCGAGCGCTCAACCGCAGGCCGAAGATTTCGTGCAACTCGAGCCGCCCGTCCTCGCCGCCGCCCGGTGTCAGCAGCAGGCCGCTGTAGAGCGGGAGCTCGCCCTCCAGGACTCCATGACAGGCCAGATGGATGATTCCGGCCGTTTCCATGTGGCGCCTCACAGCCTCTTCGGTAGCGGCTTCACCGGTCAGCACGGTCGCGCCCGGGTAGAGCGACGCGACCCGCCGGACCTCTTCAGTCGCTTTGGGAAGCTCGGGCGCTCCCGATGCCGGCGCACCCGCGACCAACGCCATTCGGGCAGCGACTGCCGGCCGAGCCGGGGTAAAAGCCGAGGCCGTGAGGCTGGGAACCATGCGCAGCTCGCGCTCGAAGCCCAGGGGCCTGCCGCCGGGTCCTATCAGCGCCGCGAACGGCACATAGTGGAGCATGTCGTGGGGCGCGAGAACCAGACAGCCCGGCCGGAGGCGTCCCTCGACGGGAGCGATGAGCAAGCCGTAGAGCCGCCGCGCCATCGCCTCGCTCGGGATGCGCTGCTCGAGCTGGATGCGGAAGACGGCCGCCAGAGACCGCAGCTCCTTCGGGGTAGCCGAGAGCCTCGCCACCGTCACGCCCCGGCGGTCGACCAGGAAGAGGCGCGCTGCGGAGTCTCCGATGTGGTACACCAGCGCCTGCTCGTCGGCGGCAAGAGCCGACCGCAGCCGCTCCGCGCTCGCCGGCTGGGCTGCGACCAGCCCCGCCAGTGCCGGGCTCTCCGCGGCGATGCGCTCCAGC
>JACPRK010000096.1 GCA_016190005.1 Candidatus Wallbacteria bacterium
GGTCAGGCAATCGCCCTACTAACTACTGACTACTGACTACTGACTACTGACTACTGACTACTTCCCCATGCCCCTCTCCCTCCCCACTCTCGAACACCAGGTCGGCCAGCTCTTCCACTACGGCTATGTCGGCATCGAGCCCGACGATGCCATCCGCCGGCTGCTCTCCGAACGCCACATCGGCGGCGTGATCCTCTTCGGCCGCAACTTCCGCGACGCCACTCACCTCACCGAACTGACGGCAGAGCTCCAGTCGCTGGCGGCCAACCCGCTCTTCATCAGCGCAGACCAGGAGGGCGGCTCCGTCCTGCGCATCCGCCGCGGCGGCACGCTCTTCCCTTCCAATATGGCCGCCGGCCGGCTCGATCTCGACAGCATCCGGGAGCTCGGCCGCATGTGTGGCCTCGAAATGCGCGCCTGCGGGCTCAACATGGACTTTGCCCCGGTCCTCGACATCAATGACCCCGAGAACCCGGGCATCGGCATCCGCAGCTTCGGCGAGGACGCCGCCGCCGTGACCCGCGCGGGCCTGGCCTGGATCGAGGGCTTCCAGTCGACCGGCGCCATCGCCACGGCCAAGCACTTCCCCGGAAAGGGCGCGGCCCGCAAGGACGCCCATCTGGCGCTGCCGGTCATCGAAAAGGCACTCGACGAGCTCCACGACTGGGAGTTCCGCCCGTTCCGAGAAGCCTTCGCCGCGGGCTGCCTGGGCGCGATGACCAGCCACTGCGTCTACCCGGCCATCGACGAGCTTCCCGCCACGCTCTCGCCGCTGGTGCAGACCCGGCTGCTCCGGGAGCAGATGGGCTTCCAGGGCGTGCTCGTCACGGACGACCTGGCCATGGGCGCCATTGCCCAGGGCTATGACGCGCCGGCCGCCGCGCTCGAGTCCTTCCGCGCCGGCGCCGACCAGATCCTGATCTGCCGCGTCCCAGAGCGCCAGGAGGCCGCGATAGACCGGGTCCTGGCCGCCCTGCGCTCCGGCGACGTCCCGATGTCCAGGCTAATGGAGAGCCTCGACCGCATCGAGCGGTGCAAGAGCTGGATCGCCTCTCGCCCCAGGCCCGCGGATCCGATCGAGGTTCTGCACGCCCGCCACGCCCCCGTCGTGCAGCAGATGTGCGACCGCGCCGCCACCGTGCTGCGCGATCGCCACAAGCTCTTGCCGCTCGCCTGGCGCGGCCCGACGGTCGGCGTGCTCTTCCCGAACATGGACATCCTCACCCCCGTCGAGGAGCGCACCGACGGCGACACCCGGTTCCTCGACCAGTTGCTCGAGCGGATGGGCGGCGCCCGCCTGATGCGCTACGACCCCAAGGACCCCGATCTCCAGAGCGCAGAACCCGCGGCCTTCCTCGAGTCCGTCGATCGGGTCGTCCTCTTTTCCGTCAACGCGCACCTCCACCCCGGCCAGTCCGCAATGCTGCGCACGCTCGCGGGCCGCTTCGGGGAACGGATGGTGCTGGTCGCGCTCCGCAACGCCTACGACGAGCGCCTCGTCCCCGGGGTCGGCACCGTCATCGCCACCTACGGCTTCCTGGACAACGCCCTCGCCGCCAGCGCCCGCAAGCTCCTGGGCTAGGACCTCGTCAGGCCGGCATCACGATCGCGCCCTCGGCCGGGTCTCCCAGCAGGCGCGTGCGGCCAAGGGCGTGCTCGCGCGCGGTGTAGGCCGCCAGCACCGCGCCCAGCTCCGCCTGAGATAGAAGGTCCCGCGCCGGCGCGGGCAGCCCGGGCACCAACCCGATCAGCGCCCGCTGCAGCTCGAGCCTCCCGCGAAACGCCACGCGCCCCATGGGGCGCTCCAGGAGCTCCCGCCGCGCGGCCGCAGCGCACACTTCGATTGCGCGGAGCCGACTCAGACGCAAAAGGTCCGCCAGCTCCAGCGAGCGCAAGATCCACTCGCGCCTCAGCCGACGCCCGCGCCGGTCCACCGTCCGGATCACGCCCAGTTCCATCAGCCCTCGATCCGCCGCGCGCCCCCACGGCGGCACCTCCTCGGAGCACTCGCAGCGAGGCTCGGCCTCCAGACAGCACCGCCCCATCCCGAACGGCAGGGACTGCGGCGCGTCGACCCCGACCACGCTCACTCCCTGGGGCAGCCAGCCCGAAACCGCCAGATCGCTCGCCAGCGTCGCCCAGGCGACCAGTCGCCCTCCGCCGTCCAGCAGCGCCGCGGCCGGTCCCGACGGCGCCGCCAGGGACGGCTCGATCCCTGCCGCCAGGCTCGTGAGGGCGCTGTCTAGCAACCCCAGCGCCGACGCGTGACCGTCCCACTCCAGGCGTGCCAGCACCTGCTGGCGGTCGAACCAGTGCGCGTGCACGTGCTCGTCCGAAAGCTCGATCGGCGAGTCCTCCGGCACGCACTGGGCGAACACGGTCTCCTCGACCTCTCTACCTCGATACGAGAATCCGTACGAGAGCCCCAGCGGGTAAGCCTCGCCCGACATCCGGCGGCGCCCCCCCACGGTGGCGCGGCTGCCCAGCGACCCGATCCCGGTCTCCTCCGCCAGCTCGCGACGGGCCGCCGCTTCCAGCCGCTCCCCCTCTTTCGCCCCGCCTGTCACGGGCTGCCACCCGTTCCCGCGAGACCGTGGTCGCCTGAGCAACAGGTACTCGACACCCCCGCCGATCACCAGCCGATACGCCCATACCTGTACTTTCCGCTTCATACACCCAGGGCCCGGCAAGTCCCCCGCACCCATCCACGACCCACAGCCCTCACCCTACAGCCTCCAACCCGAGGCCTGACTCCTGACTCCTGAGGCCTGACTCCTGAGGCCTGAGGCCTGAGGCCTGACTCCTGAGGCCTGAAGCCTGAGGCCTGAGGCCTGATCTCACACCCCGTGAGCGGTCTCGACCACCTCGAACTTGAGCTCGCCGGCGGCTTTCGTGAGGATGTCGATGCGAATTCGATGGTTGCCGGCCGTCAGTTTGTGGCCCTTCAGCAGGATCTTGATCGGCGTCCCCTTCAGCAGCTTGAACGGCGTTTCTGCCGTGACGGCACTGGCGGCCATCTTCTGCTCCCCGTTGTCGACGTGGGTCTTTTCGACGGGAAACGCCTCGCCGTCGATGACGATCGGCTTGAGCCCGACCATCAGGTCGAAGGCGATCTTGTTCTCGAGGGCCATCTCCGTGCCCCCCTTCACCTTCTTGAGGCTTTCGTGCTGGAAGAGCGACCTGAGGATGAACTCGGGGATGAAGGCCATAGCGTTCTCGCGGCGAGGTTTGGTGGGCGGTCAGCCTTGCCCGCCGGCCTGGCGCCGACCCGGCTTGCGGCTGCCGACCACGTGGTCGGTCACGAAACGGGAGAGATACCAGGCACCGATGATTCCCAGGACAAGAATCAACACGTCGGCCACGGGATGGATCACGACGCGCCCCCTTGCGCCCACTGCTCGATGAGATAGCCGACGTAAAAGATGGCCGAGCCGATCGCCAGGAGCGTCAGCTCCTTGCCCATCCCCTTGTCCTGGGTAAGCCCGACGAAGAGCGCCAGCACCAGCAAGAGCATCGCCGCAAGCTCGAGCATTTTTCCGAACATATAGGCCGTACTCTTCAAACGCCGCGCCGCTTCCTTCGATTGACTGAATGTTGCGCGTGATTATACAATCCGGCGATCCCGAACGCGATAGGCGCGACCCGCATGCTCACAGTCGAAGAGGCCCTCGAGATCGTGCTGGGCCACGCCCAGCCGCTGGCTCCGGTGTCGCTTCCCCTGCGGGAAACGCTGGGCCGCGTGCTGGCCCAGGATGTCGTCGCCTCCGAGGATCTGCCGGCCTGGCCCAACTCGGCCATGGACGGGTACGCCGTCCAGGCGGCCTGCACGCCCGGCGCCTCCCGACAAGCCCCGGTTCGCCTCGAGGTGATCGGTCAGATCGGCGCCGGCCAGGTTTTCGCCGGCCGGGTCGGACCGGGCCAGGCGCTGAAGATCATGACGGGCGCTCCCTTCCCCGAGGGCGCCGATTCGATCGTCATCGTCGAAGAGACCGACGGCGCAGCCTCGGGCTCAGTCCGAATCTTCAAGCCCGCCACCGCCGGCGACCATGTCCGGCCGCGCGGCGAGGAGGTCCGCGCCGGCGAGCTGGTCCTGGCCTGCGGCCGCACCCTGCGGCCCGCCGAGATCGGCATGCTCGCCACGCTCGGCCACGCCACCGTGCGCGTCCACGAGCCGCCCCGCGTAGCCATCCTCGCCACCGGCGACGAGCTGCGCGAGCCCGGAGAGCCGCTGGCCCCCGGCACCATCCGCAACTCCAACGCCTACGCGCTGGCCGCCCAGGTCGCCACCGCCGGCGCCATCCCCGTGCCGCTCGGGATCGCCCGCGATACACCCGAGGAGCTGCTCTCCAAGATGCGCCGCGGCCTCGAAGAGGCCCACGTCCTGGTCAGCTCGGGCGGAGTCTCGATGGGCGAGTTCGACTTCGTCGCGGACGTGATGCGCGCGCTGGAAGCGACCGTCCACTTCGACGCCGTCGCCCTCGCCCCGGGCAAGCCGACCACCTTCGCCACAGCCGGCCCGCGCTTGCTCTTCGGCCTGCCGGGCAACCCCGTCAGCTCGATGGTCACCTTTGAGCTCTTCGTGCGCCCCGCCCTGCGCAAGATGGCCGGCGCCACGAGGCTCTTCCGCCCCCGCGTCGAGGCCGAGCTGGCCGTCGACTTCAAGAAGAAGCCCGGCCGCCGCACCTACGTCCGCTGCGTCCTCACCGCCGGCCCTGCGGGCTACCGCCTCACGCCCACCGGCACCCAGAGCAGCGGCGTCGTCCGCTCGATGGCGCTGGCCAATGCGCTCGCCATCGTCGAGGCGCCCGTCGACCGCCTCCCGGCCGGCAGCCGCCTGCCGGCCATCCTCCTCGACTTCCCCGAGGACGCCGCGCTTCCAGAGGCCTGAAGAAGGAAATCGAATGGCCGAAAGACCCCGCCTCAGCGCCGATGCCGATTCGCTCCTGGCCCGCATGGGAAAGGAGCGCTTCGTCCTCGGCTTCGTCTCCGACAACCTGGCCGGCATGCCGCTCACCGCGCGCAACGCCGCCCGCGAGCTCGGCACCGCCCTCGACCGGGTCGGCCTCTCGTGCACCGACGTCTCCACGGCGCTCGCCGAGAGCTTCGCCCGCGTGCGCCAGTTCCAGGAGCAGTCCGAGAAACTGGGCGAATCCTCCGAAAGCACCTTCAAGCGCCTCGAGGAAGTCTCCGAGGCGCTCAAGCGCTCGCTGGCCGACGCCGCCGACCTCATCCGTGCCGTCAGCCACTTCCAGACCGCAGGCGCCGGCATGCAGCCCCGCACGGCCGTCCTCGAGGAGGCCTCCCACGGCGTCCGCGAAGAGGCCGCCCGTCTCGTGGAGCTGGCGGAGCAAATCAATCTTTTGGCTCTCAACAGCGTCATCGAGGCCGACCACACGGGCCGTGAGGGCCGCCCCTTCGCCGTCTTGGCCCAGGAGATCCGCACCATCGCCTCCCGGACGGCCGAAGAGGCCAGCGAGGTCCAGCAGATCGTCGAGAAGATCGAGCACGACGTCCTCGAGGCCACCGGCCGCGTCGACAGCAACGAGCAGAGCTACCGCGAAGGCGCCGTCAAGGCCGGCGAGCTCTCCCCCGACCTGGCGGCCCTGGAGCGAAGTCTCGCCCAGCTGCGCGACGGGCAGGAGGACTTCCGCCGCGAGTACCGTTCGCTGGCCGACCACCTCGCCGACATCCGCACGCGCTATGAACAGATGACCGCCGTCACGGAGCGCGTCGTCCTCACCTCCGAGAGCGTCGGCGCCGCGATGCGCGAGGAGCAGGACTCCCTGACGCGCCTGGCCGCCAGCGTCGATGACGTCCTGGGCGCCGTCGAGGGCCAGCGCGGAGCGCGCTCCGCCGAGCAAACTGTCGAGGCCGTGCGCGCCAACCTCTCCGCCACAGGCGCACTGCTCACGCACTGCTTCGCCAGCGAGCGCGAGCTCACCAGCGGCCTCGACAACGCCGAGCGGTTGGCCAGCGACCAGACCTCCTCGGCCAGCCTGGCCGAGCGCAAGTCCGAGCGCCTCGAGGTTCTGGCCAGCTCACTCGCCGACCGCGCCGGCTTCATCCGCGCCCGCGGCCAGGAGCTGCTGGCAAACTGGGAGACCCGCGTGCTCGCGCAGGTCCTGGCCCTCATCAGTCACATCGACCTCGCCGCCACCAAGACCCACGAGGCCGTCGAGGCGATGGGCGCCCTCGAAGCCCGCATCCGCCAGATCGACCTGGTCGCGGCCTCCATCGCGCGCGCCACGCTCAAGATCGACCTGCTCGCCCTCACCGGCAGCATCGAGGCCAGCAAGGCCGGCGTACAGGGCGGCGGCTTCGGCGCCGTCGCCTCGCAGGTCCGCCAGCTCGCCGGCGAATCGGGCCAGGTCGCCGACCGCATCCAGCTCCGCGGCTACCACCTCAACTCCGCGCTCTCCGTGATCCGTCGCAGCTTCCTCGAAGCCGAGGGCGTCGCCCGTACCGAACACGCCCGTTCCGGCCGAGCCCGCAAGAACCTCCATACCCTCGAGGAGTCCCTGCGAGGCCTCGGCGCCTCGCTGGAGGCCGTCTTCCAGTCCACCACCGGCGCCGCGACGCAGGCCGGCCTGGTCCTCAAGGACGCAGCCATCCTCGTCAAGGCCTCCGAATCGACCACCGCCGGCATCCAGTCCGCCGCCCGCGCCCTGGCTTCCACTTCCGCCGGCCTCGCCTCGCTTTCCCGGGGCGTCGAAAAGGTCGCCTCGCGCCTGGAGGCTTGATGACTGCGCCCTCCGGCAAACTCCGCATCGAGTTCCGCGTCGGCCGCGGCACACCGGTCCCGTCGCTGAAGGGCATGGAGGTCGTCGCCTCGCTACTCCCCATGGGCGCCGTCCTGGGCTGCGAACCCGATATCCTCGAAAACTCTCCCGACTCCACCGAGTCCTTTTACGCCGTCCTGCTGATGCCCGCCTCCGAGGAGAGCGGCCCCCGGCTCGAAGAGCGCCTGCGCGCCGACCCGGAGCTCTCCGAGGTCCGCGTCCTGCCAGCCTCTTCCGAGGACGATTCCACACGCCCCACCCGCGAGCTGCAGGTCCAGGTGGAGCGCCTGCGCGCCCTCGAGCGCCAGGCTTCCGAAATGGTGGCCGCCTTCAGCCGCATGACCGGCATCCTCACGCGACTCTCCCCCGCCGGCGACTCCGCCCTCCAAGCCGGCCGCAAACCGCCGCCCCGCCGCGGCCTCGAGGAGATCCGCGCCGCCCACCAGTCCGCGACCGCGCTGGCCCAGCAGATGCGCGACACGGCCCGCAGCCTCCTGCTCGTCCCCGCCCGCGTGGTCCTCGCCCGGCTCAATCGCCCCGTGCGAGACCTGGCCCGCGAGCTCGGCAAGCAGATCGAGCTCACCGTCCTGGGCGACGACACGGAGCTCGAACAGAGCATCCTGGACGAGCTCCGCGAGCCCCTCGTCCACCTGGTCCGAAACTCCGTCGGCCACGGCATCGAGGCCCCCGAAGAGCGCATCCGCGCGGGCAAGCCGCCCACAGGCTCGCTCGTCGTCAGCGCCTACGTCGCCGGCGACAACTTCGTCATCGAGGTCAAGGACGACGGCCGCGGCCTCGACCTCGACCGCATCGGACGCCGCGCCATGCAGATGGGGCTGACCACCGCCGACGAGCTGCGCGAATCCGCCGACGAGACCCTCTTCAAGTACATCTACCTGCCCGGCTTCTCCACCGCCGACAGCGTCAGCACCTTGAGCGGCCGCGGCATCGGGCTGGACGTCGTGAAGGCCCGCGTGGTCAAGCTCCACGGCACCATCGAGACCACCAGCCAGAGCGGCCTGGGCACAACCTTCACGCTGCGCGTGCCACTATCCACTTCGCTCATCCGCGCCCTCGTCGTCGAAACCGCGGACCAGAAGATCGCGCTGCCCTCGAGTGCCATCCGCTCTGTCGGCTATGCAGCGGACTGGACCGCCTCACGCGCGCGCAGCGGCAGGCTCTTCAGCCTGGCGGCCGCCCTGGGATGGGGCGAGCGTCCCTCGCCGCTGGTCGTCGAAGTGGGCGTCGCCGAGCGGCGCATCGCTCTGGGCGTGGAGGCCTGCCGCGACCACGAAGAGCTGGCCATCCGGCCGCTGGGCCGCTACCTCGGCCACGTCCCGAGCATCACCGGCGCGGCCATCCTCCGCAACGGCCAGCCCGTCCTGGTCCTCGACACCGCAGAGCTGGCGGACCAGCTGGGGATCTGATGGCCCACGAACAGCCGATCTCCCGCGGCTCGCTGCGACCCATCCTCGAACGGCTCGAGGAGCTGATCATCGACGCCGGCCTTTCCGGACTCGAAGCCGCGGGCGAGTCGATGGCCTTGCAACTCGACGACCTTTCGGCGCGCCTCGAGAAGCTTGCCGAGGGCACCGGCCCGGCGGGCGCCGCCACCGGCACGGCCACCTTGATCCGCCGCATCCTGAGCCGCGAACTCCCCCGCCCCCACGGCTTCTCCGAGCTGCTCCTCGAAGTCCACGCCATGCTGAGCGAGTTCTGCCAGGGCGAGGACGTCGGGGCCCGGCTGCCCGCTCTGACGCTCGCGCTCACACCGCAGCCCGAGGGCCCTCCGCAGCCGCCCGCACCACCGCCGGACGTCGGACGGATGTTCGTCGCCGAGGCGACCGGCTGCCTCGACCAGGTGGAACAAGCGCTTCTGGAGATGGAGCGGGGGCCGCTGGATGCCGAACAGCTGCGCGAGCTGGCGCGCGACCTGCACAACATCAAGGGCAGCGCGGGCATGGCCGGCCACGAGGAGCTGGTCTCGCTCTCCCACGCGATGGAAAACCAGGTGCTGGGCCTGCTTGCCGACGCCGGCGCCGACCGCGCCCGGATCGTCGACTCGCTGTTGAAGGGGCTGGACGAGGCCCGCGCCATCGTCGACCGGCTCCGGCGCGTGGAGGTCACGCGAGAAGCCGAGGCCGCTTCGCTCGCCGCCGAGAACAGCTACCTCCTCTTCCATGCCGGCGGCCGCAGGCTGGCCGTGAGCCTACGGGAGCTCGGCCGGGTCGAGCGCGTGCCGCCGAGCGCGGCTGTTCCTTTCACGCCGCCCTTCGTGATAGGCTTGGTCAATCTGGGCGGAGAGCTCCTTCCGCTGGTCGATCTGGCCCTGAGACTGGGGTGGTCACCTGGCGAGGAGGAGCCGCGCTGGGTCCTGGTGGTCGGAAAGGGTGAGGAGCGGATCGCTTTGAGAGTCGATCGAGTGGCCCAGGTCGTGACGTTCGAGGCCGCATGCCTCGTCGCCGCGCCATCGGCGCCCCGGACCGGCGAGCTGCCTCAGACGATGGCACTGGACGAGGGCGAACCCGTGCCCGTGCTGGATGCCGGCCGAGTGGCCGCCTGGCTCGGCTCGCGCTGATTCGATGCCGCCCGAGATGGCCGCGCGCGCACATCCCTCGGTGCTGATCGTGGACGATTCGCCCGCCATCCGCGCGGGGCTGCGCCGCATCCTGGAGCCGGCAGGCTACGCCATCGCCGCGGAGGCCGCTGACGGCTCCGAGGGCGTCGAGAGCTACGCCCGGCTTGCGCCCGACCTCGTGACGATGGACGTGGAGATGCGCCCGATGGACGGCCTCACCGCCCTGCGCGCCATCCGCGCCGCCGATCCAGCGGCCCGCGTCATTGTCATCACGTCGGCTTATCGCAAGGCCGAGGTGCTCGAGGCGCTCGCGCTCGGAGCGGGCTATGTACTGAGGAAGCCGCCGAAAGCCGAAAAGCTGATCGAGGCCGCGCGACGCCTGATGGCTCGCAAGCCGGGCCTCCAAACCGCCTGAGGCAACATGTCCGAAGCCAAGCACGCCGTGGTCATCGTGGACGACTCGCCCGTCGTCCGAACCCTGCTAAAACACATCATCGACGGCAGCGCCGACTTCTTCGTCGCCGCGCAGGCCGGTGACGGCCTCGAGGGCGTCGAGCTCATCAAGAAGCTCCGGCCGGCCGTCGTCACGATGGACGTCCAGATGCCTCGCATGGACGGCCCCAGTGCCATCCAGGAGATCATGCGCGAGTGCCCGACGCCCATCATCGTCTGCAGCGTGCTGGCCTTCGAGGGAGCGCCGGTCGTGCTCAAGTCGCTGCAATGCGGCGCCTTCGACTTCGTCACCAAGCCCAAAAGCGTGCTCAGCGATCCGAACCAGTTCGCCCAGCTGCTGATCGGCAAGCTGCGCGCCGCGCTGTCCGCCAACCGCGAATCGCTGGCCGGGGCCGAGGACTCGAGCGCTGCCGCCCCGGCGCCGTCGCCCGCGCGCTCGGAGCCCGCCAGCAAAGAGCCCTCGGCGCTCGCGCCGATCGCTGCCGAGCTGGTCGCGTTCGGGGCCAGCACGGGCGGACCCAAGACGATACTCTCGGTACTGCCCCATTTCCCGGCGGGCTTTCCGGCAGCGATCGTGGTGGCGCTTCAGGACGTTCCGACACCCATCCTCAAACTGATCGCCGATCAGCTCTCCAAGGTCTGCAAGCTGCCGGTCGACATGGCCACTCCGGACCGCCCGATCGAGCGCGGACGGATCCTGCTCGTCTCCGGGGAGCACCACGCCATGGTCATCCGCGGCGCCGAGCGCGATCCGATCCTGAAGCTGATCGAGAAGAACCAGTCGACCGAGCAGTCCCCCGCCCTGAACGGCCTCTTCTCCAGCGTGGCCGTCGCCTGCCCCGGAAAGGCAGTCGGAGTGCTGCTCACGGGAACCGGCAAAGATGGTGCCCTGGGCATCAAAAAGATCCGGCAATCCGGCGGCCGGACCATTGCTGAAGATCGGCGGACCGCGGTAGTCTTCGACAAGCCCGCCGCGGCTATCGCCCTCGACGTTGTCGACCTGGTGCTGCCGTCGCCGCGAATCGTGGAGGGAATCCTGAAACTGACCGCTTACGAACCGGCTGCCACCGCGACAGCGCGCTAGCCGGCTGACGACCCGACGAGTATGGACCCAACTCAGAAGCGAATCCTGATAGTCGACGACGAGGCCGACATCCGCGCAATGCTCAAGCGGGCTATCGAGCGAACGCTCAAGATCCCCGCCGACACGGCCTCGAGCGGGCTCGAGGCCTTGGAGCAGATCCGGGAGACCCGATACGACCTGATGGTCACCGATCTGTCGATGCCCGAGATGGACGGCCTGGCCCTTTTCCGGGCCGTCAAGGAGCGCCATCCCGAAATCCAGGTCATCGTCCTGACGGCCACGGCCTCGGTGGAGACCTCGATGGCCGCCGTCAAGAGCCACGTCTACTCCTACCTCACCAAGCCGATCTCGATGGACCGCTTCATCAAGGAAGTCGAAGCGGCCCTCGCAGCCCTCGAGGCCAGCCGGCCGACCCCGGCCACCCGAGATCTCGCCTCCGTGCTGGCCGCAGTCGACAAGGCCGCCGCCGACATCGGCGCGAAGATCGACCGCCTGGCCGGCCAGGCCCCCGTCGAAGCCCTGGTCGAGCTCAAGGGCCTCTCGGTCCACCTCAAGGAGCAGCTCGGCTACCTGCGCATCCTCGTCGGCGACGGCCGCCCCCCCGCCTAGAGCCAAGGCGGCACCGCGTCCCGACAAGCGAAAACGGGGACTGGCTCCGAATCCGAGTCTCTCCCGGATTCGGTGCCTGCACCCCGCTTTCGCGCCGCGTCACACCGCGTCGGTCGGCATCATGCGCCGCATCCACGCGCGGTAGTCGCCGTCGAATCCGACCTTCTGCTGCAGCTCCCGGATGCGACCGTGGATGCGCTCCCGAAGCGGCTCGGTCATCTGTGGCAGCTGGGCGATGGCCTCGGCGACGCTGCCGGCCTGGCCGTGGACTTTCGACTCGGTCTTGCCGAAGAGCGTCTCGGGCAGGACCGCGGCCCCCTCCGGGGCGACCTTCAAGTAGTCGCGCGCCACCAACCCGGCGATCGTGGCGCTGTGCTTGCGCGAGACGGCGATGTTGCCCTTGCCGGTCACCACATTGCCGACGCCGAACACGTTGTCGTAGCCGGAGAGCTTGGCCGCGCCATCCTCCGCGAAAATGTAGAACTCGCCCTTCTGCGGGACGCCAGGGATCGGCTCCGGAATGGAGCCGATGGAGCTGATGATCATGCTGGCGCGCTTCTCGACCTCGGTTCCTGGCAGCTTCAGGACCTTGCCGTCCTTGATCTCGGTGCGGATGAAGCGCAGGCCCACCAGCTTGCCATTCTCGAGCAGGAAGCCGGTCGGCAGGTGGAGCGGCTCGAAGCGGAACAGGAACTTCGTCATCGCGTTCTGGAGCAGCCGCTCGCGGACCTCCTCGGTCTTCTTGCGCTCCTCGGGGGTCGCATTTTCCTTGTAGGCGGCAACCGGCATGTCGAGGGCGCGCCGCCGGTAGTAGAGCGTGCACCCCTTTACTCCCAGATCCTCGAGCGTCAGACCGTGCTCCTTGAGAACCGCCGCGATGCCCTTGTGCTCCAGGTGCAGCATGGAGTGATTGTGCCCACGTGCGCGTAGCGCCCGGCCCACCAGCTCCAGCATGACGATCTTCACGACGTCGTAGGACGCAAGCCCGCCGCCCAGGACCATGCAATCGTCCTCGATGGTGTAGCGCGGACCGTCGTACCCCTTCTCCTCGTAATGGTTGAACCAGTAGACGAGCGGGTTCTGGTACACCAGCCCTTTGCCCACGTAGTCGTCGAGGCCGTCGATCCCCACGGGACGGTCCTTCCAGGCCCCGTTGGCCAAAAGCACGGCGCTGAAGCCCCAGTGCTTCGCCAGATCCTCGAAGGACACGTCTCGGCCCAGCTTCACCCCGGGCACGAAGTGCACGTTCGGGCGCTCCAGCTTGGCGTTGATGCGCTCGTACTCCTGCGCTCTCTGCTTGTCATGCCAGCGCGGCAGCCCGTCCTCGATCTTCCCGTACGGCTTCATGTTCTGCTCGAGCACGACGACCTCGATGCCGCGGTCTGCCAGCGTCGCGGCCGCCTCGGCTCCCGAGACGGCTCCACCCACGACGGCTACGATGTACTTGGACTGGCTCTCGACAACCATGACTCTCTCGCTCCTTGCCATGCCTTGGGTGACGGCAATCACGCCGCCCCCGGCAGATCACAGGACAGACTGTCCGGGAGGACGCCCGCTCGAGGAAACGCTCGGGCCGTCCGAAGCGCCGGACCGCCCTTCACGGTAGTACGGCGCCCGTTCGAAGTAAACGGCAGCTCACGCAAGCCGCGACGCGGACTCGCGCAAGATCCGCGCCACACACGCCACGGTGGGCGTCGCTACCGGCCGCGGCCGAACGTGTAGACCATGCCGAGCCCGACCTGGAGGTCGTCCAGGTTGAACCGGCTGTCGGGGCCGTAGATGTACTTGGCAAACACGTCGAAGTCGACGCGACGCCCCGGAAACTCGACTCCCCCGAAGACCGTGAAGACGTTCTGGTTGAACGTTCCCGCACCGCGCCGATTCACCTCGGCGTTGCCGATCCCGATCCCGTAGTAGGGATGGTGCTTCAGCCGGAAAGCCGGCGAGCCCGCGGCGAACGCCTCGATGGCCAGCTCGACCATCTGCACGTCGGCCGTGCTGCCGTTCCAGAAGCCGTACGAGGCCTCGTAGCCCAGCTGGAAGTACTCCCCGTGCCGATCCGGCAGCTTGTACCGAAGCCCGATGCTGCTGGCCAGCGCTCCGCCCGAAGGCTCGTTTGCTGTGGGGTTGTACCCCGCCAGCCGCCAGAAGGCTGCCCATTCGCTCTCGAAGGGCAGTGAGGTCCTCAGGCCGAACTCCTCGATCAGCATGCCGCCCTTCTGGGGCCGCGGCTGATCCTGCACTGGCGGCAGCGGAATCTCCTCCGTGGTGACCACCTCGGAGACTTCCTGCGAGGCCGCATCGCTGGCTTCCCGCGCCAGCAGGTCCTCGTCGAAATCCGCGACCGGCGGCTCGGCGGGCGCGGACGCCTTCGCCAGCACCCAGCCGGGCGCAGCCAGCGCCAACGCGATACAGAGAAACCCGGTGCGAATGAGCATGCGATCGATCCACCTATCGGCCCCCGCTGCCGTCCAGCGGAGTCGTCAGGCGTTCGAATCGCGCCCAAGGCTCGAAACGGAGACTAGTACCCGTCCTCGGCCAGCCGCGTCGCCAGCGCCTCGTAGAGCCCCTTGGCGTCAAAGGTGGTCAACCAGCCCATCTCGTCCAGATGATCGGCGTCGAGGTCCCCGAGGTACTGCCCCCGGCGCGCGGACGACATCCCGACCATGCCGTCGGTTCGCCCGGCCAGCTCCGGTCTGAGCCACTCCCTGGGCAAGTCGCGCAACGCTTCCTGGAACCCCTTCTCCGAAAGTGCGTGCACCAGCCGGCCGTCTCCGGCCGCCAGCTTCCGCAACGCCTTGCCGTCGCCCGCGTCGAGCGGTTGGCGCAAGAGCGTCTTCTCCAGAGCCCGGTTGATGGCGTGCGTCGCCATCAGAGGGACGAAGTAGTTGCGGAACTTCTGGGCCCCGGCCAGGCTCCTGTAGACCACGCGCGGGTCGTCGGGCACGGCAGGGTTGAACGTCAGCTCCATGTGACGCACGGACAGATCATGGAAACCCGCGAGGTCGATGCCGAGCGCCTTCGCCAGCTTCTCGATGCTCGGAAACCGCTGCTGGGCGTAGTAAACGAACCAGTCGGCCAGGAGCGTGCCGTGGTTCGGCGTGCTCACCATCGTGACCGAGGCGATCCGGTCGGCCATCCCGAGCCGGGCGATCATGTAGCGTGTGTCGAGGCCGCCCATGCTGTGGGCTAGGATGTTCACCTTGCCGTCGGGGTACCGGCGCCGGATCTGTTCGGCCAGCGCGGTCGCGCGCGCCTCGATGCTGCCGGTCGGCGGAACGTCGGAGGTGAACACGTCGAACCCGCGCTCCCTCAAGTGCTGCTCGATTCCGTGGAAGTATCGGACCTCGATCGGCCCCCACCGGAGCTTGTCGAAGCCACAGATGCCGTGCGCCAGGACAATCGGATACCGGGTCGGAGTCGCCTTGTCGACGAAAGGCCGGAACAACCGCCGGAACAAGCCCGTCCGCAGGTTGAACGTCCCGAACGGCTCCTCGGCGGGCAACGCCGAGGCCATCAAGACAAGAGCCAGAACCGTTGTAGAAATCGCGCGAGTCATACGAGCGAAGCGCGAAAGGATAGCAGAAGAATCTCCTGCTGACAAGCCGATAGTCAGGAGATGACGATGGTGCGGAATCGCACGGCGCCTGTTGCGCTCCTGGCCCTGTTCGCGGCCGGGGCGGTTTCCGTCTGGTCGGCCGAACCTGCGCCGGCCACGGTGGAGGCCGGGTTCCGGCGGCTCTGGGAGCGGCCGGGACTGCTCCTCGACGCGGGGCTGAACCGGCCGCCGCCGGGCGAAGGGCCGGTCGTGCTACGGGCCCTGGAGTTCACGGCCCGTTCGAGCCGCCTGGTCTCGGTCGCGTGGACCCCGGCCGCCTCTGGGGGAAGCGACGGCCCGGTTCGCGGGACGCTGGCGGCGCGCGTGGCGGGCGTGATGCCCCCATCCACCAGGACGCTCGAAATCGACCTGGTGGCCGTGGGGCTGGGCCTGGACCGGGAGGCGCTGCGAACGCGCGGGGCCATCCGCCTGGTCGAACCGGGCCGCTATCGCGCAACCTCGCGGCTGCCCTTCGACCTCATGGAGCTGCTCAACAAGGGCACGCGCCTGGGCGAGGAAGGTGGAGCGCTCGTGGCATCCGGCCGCCGCAAGGTGCTGCTCTTCGAGCTTCCGTTCCGCCTGGAAGGCCCGCTCGCCGCCGTCGACCGCGTACACGTGACGCTGGCGCCGACCCAGCTGTCCCTGGCCAGCATCCCGGCGCCTGGCCCGATCCGAAACGCGCTCGTCGATGCCGTCAATCCCGTCTTCTGCATCGACGCCGCGCTCGGCCCCCTGCGCCACCTGCTCTTCGCCGAGGTCGACTCCGTGCGCGTCGAACCCACCGCCGTCGCCGTGACCGTCGCCGGCCACCCGCGCCTCCCGGGTGATCCGGAGCCCGGCCCCCCGCACCACCCGCCGCGCCAGCGGTGAGGGAACGGCGGGAGGCCCTGAACCTACCGGATCGCGAAGACCTCGTGATCGGTGCGGAGCCCGGCACGCGTGTCGTCCACGACCCGGATGGAGTGGTCGAGCACGTAGAACCAGCGCCGGCTGTCGATGAAGCCGAAGGTGTGGGTGGGGCGATTGGGTACCCGCTGGCCCGTGAGCACCGGAGTGGCGGTCATCCCCCTGGGATCGATGAGCAGGTAGGCGGCCCCCAGCTCCGCGCCTCGCTCTACCCGCGCCAGCGCCCGCGAGCCGTCCTCGGTCACATCGAGCTCGCCGATCCGCGCGCGCGGCCCCAGCTCCAGTCGACTCAGTTCCTCTCCGGAGTCCGAAAATCGCAAGAGGGCCCCCGACCAGGAATCCCCTGGGCCGGGCTCCAGCACGGAGAGCAGAAAGTCCGGGCCGCACTCCGAATGCAGGCTGCCCGGCAATACCTCCCGGGCCAGCTCCCGGAAGGTGGCCCGCTGGCCAAAGACCTCCATCCTCAGGATCGTCTCGCGCCGAGTGAAGTCGTCCCAGAGAGACAGCCAGCAGATCAAGCGGGGCGAGACCGGCGCGCCCGCAGCGGCAGCGCGCGAGCGGACCGAGGAGCGCATCAGGCTGACCCGCACGGAAGGTGAGGTGACGCCAGACACCCACTCGTCGGCACGACGGTCACCCGCGTCATCGAGCACCAGTGCGCGCAGCCGATAGTCGTGGGCCGAATCTCGCGCCAGCACCAGCAGGCCGGGCTCCAGCGCCCAGACTTCCTGTACCGCAAGCTCCGGAGCCGAGAAGAAAACCTCGCCGCGATCCTTGGGGCCCGTCACCCGCCGGATCTCGCAGCCTGCGACTCCCCTGCCGGTCTGCGACAAGCGATAGGCCGGATATCCGCTGGTGCCCGGGATCTCCGAGAACGGCAGCCGCGACGAGAGCTCGCCGGTGGCAAGGTCGTACTCCGCGGGGATCGCCATATCGATCGGGTACCCGGCGACAGCCCAGGGGCCGTCGACGATCACGCGGCTGGCGCTGCGCCTGCTGGAGACCTTGGCCCACCTGAGCGGTAGCCATCGCGTGCGGCCGGACCGGGCTTCGACCTGCGCCACGCGCGTGTCCTCCCGCCGGAACAGGTTGGCCGCACCCGTACGCACCCGCGTCGTCACCAGAAGCGTGCCGTCGCCGCCCGGCACCGCGTCGAGGATGGCGGTCGGCTCGGGCGCCCAGGCGCGGGTCTGGAGCAGGTGGAGGCCCGCGACGCCGCCGGCCATCACGACCAGCGCCGCCCCGGCTGCCGCCACGCCGGCTGCGTTGCGCCGCCAGCTCCGCATCGTGTCGCCGTGCTCGACGGCGGCCAACGACGCCAGGCTCGCCGCTGCGGCCAGGCCCGCCGACAGGAGCGCGGGCCAGAGCTCCGAGCGGTTCACGATCGTCACCAGCGCCATCGCCAGGAACACCGCCGCGAAGCACGAATCGAGTCGCTTGCTCAACTGAGTCGAGAGGAAGAGCCCTGCCGCGTAGCCCATCAGCGCCGTCGCGAACAGGATTCCGGACGCCTCGAGCCCGCCCAGGGCGCCGAACGCTGCCTGCCTGGCCCCCAGAGAGAGCACGCCCAGGAAGACGGCCGCCGCCGACAGGACCGAAAGCGCGCCGGCGGTCCACTTGGCCCTCCAGACGCCCAGCCGCGACACGGGCCGCGAAAGCAGGAGCTCGTAGGTGCCCCCCTCGATCTCGGAGGCGTACTGCTGAGAGCCGAGCGCCGCGCCCAGCACCGCGGCCGCATAGCAGGCGATCAAGAGATTGCCCCCGGGGCCCGACCCGGCACCGGCACCGACGACCATCGCGCCGACCGCCACGCCCGCCGCCAGCACCACGCCCAGCTCCCCGAGCTCCTTGCGCATCAGCTGATTCATCCGGCCACCTCTCTTGTTGCGCGCCGCACTTTCACTGCACCAGGTCCACGAAGATCTCCTCCAGCGTCAGCGGCTCCACGGCCCGGCCGCGCACCGCCAGCGCGGCCAGCCGGCCCTCGAAGGCACGCTCATCGAAATCTCGCACCGTGAGCGTCAGCTCGTTTCCCTCGCGGCGCGCCCGCACCACGCCCGGCAAGTCCAGCTCTCCGGGGGCGGCGTCCTCGAAAGAGAGCCTGACCCGCCTCGTCGTCTCCTTCAGCCGGTCCAGCTCGCCTTCGTAGACCATCTTGCCTTCGCGCACGACGCCGATCCGATCTGCCACCCGCTCGACCTCCTCGATGATGTGCGTCGAGAAAAAGACCGTGCGGCCTTCCTGGGCTATGACCTCCACGATACTCTCCAGGAACTCGCGCCGCACCACCGCGTCCAGCCCGCTCGTCGGCTCATCCAGGATCAGGAGCCGCGGCCGATGCGCCAGCGCCAGCACCAGGCAGAGCTTGGCCAGCATCCCCCGCGAAAGCTCGCGCACCCGCTTCTCGGGCTCGATGCCGAATTTCTCCAGGAGCTCTCGGGCGTGCGTGGCATCGTGCCCAGGATAGAAGCCGCCGCTGAACTCGACCATCTCGCGCGTCCGCATGTACTCGTAGAGCTGCTGGCGCTCGCTCACGTAGCCAATGCTGGAGAGCATCTCTGCGCGACGCTCGCCCGGGTCGCTGGAGAGCACGCGCACCTCGCCGCTATCCCGCGGGTGCAGCCCCATCAGAACCTTGATGGTGGTCGTCTTACCCGCCCCGTTGCGCCCCAGAAATCCGTACACGCACCCCTCCGGAACCTGCATGTCCAGCCCATTCACGGCCGGCCGCCCGGAGGCGTATCCCTTCACCAGGCCTCGCGTCTCGATCGCACCCGCTCCCATCGCAGCGCCCCTTTCAGCCTCGCTCGCTCCCCCGCCCCACCCGGTCGAACGCCTCTTCGAGCGCGTCGCGAACGTCCAGCTCTCCCACGCCCAGTAGCCGCGCCTCCCGCACCGCCTCCTCCAGCAGCGAGAGCACCCGCCGGCGCGCCTGCTTGCCGTCCACCGCCGGTGGCGCCTCGGCCACGAACAGCCCCTCACCCCGCCGCATCTCCAGAAAGCCGGCTCGCTCGAGCGCCCCGTAGGCTCGCGCCACCGTGTTCGGGTTGACCCGAAGCCTGACCGCAAGCTCTCGCGACCCGGGCAGCCGCTCGCCCGGCTTCAACGACCCGGCCGCGATCGAGCACTGCAGCTGGCGGAGGATCTGCAAGTGGATGGGCTCGGCAAGCGATGGATTGATCTCGAGGTGCACGCAATCGTCCCATGCCCGAGCCTAGCACGCCCTGCAAGGCTCCGCCGCCCTCGTGGGCTGCTGCTAGAATCGGTCCCGCGAGGGCCCGTTTGCAACTCGCCCCCCAGCGCGTCTCATCGTGGAAGGGTCCGAATCAGAGAAACGCCCGGCTAGCGCCCGGGGGACGTCGCCGTGAGCGAGCGCGGCCTGGGCGGCCGGCTCACTCGCCGGAACATTCCCGCCCCGCCGGGCTCCTATTGCTGTAACCGGCCTGCTGCCGGCTACAGCGCCGGCTCTGTAGGCTGTAGGCCGTCGGAGCCAGACGACGGCTGCCTTGCGGGACCCTGATTCCAATCGCCTTGTGCCGCTCCTGAAATCAGCCTCGCCGGCATCGAGCCCCACCTTACGCCTGCAGCCTCCTGTCCGGGGTATGATCTCCAAGGCGCCCAATCATTAATCCTGACCTCGAGGGGAGCTCCTCCGATGAAACAGACGCTTGCCGCCCTGCTGGGAGGGCTACTCACGTCCGCGGCGGCCTTTGGGCTGGAGGTGGAGTTCGCCTGGCGATGGCCCGGCGTCGTGAACGGAGACCGGTACCACGAGCTGGTTGTCCGCGCGGCACCGCGCCTCCCGGAGTACCAGGGCGAGCTCGCGGCGCGGCTCGTCCTGGACGGCGACTCGAGCGCCGTAAGCCGGCTCGACGCCCGGGTCTCCGTCCGCCAGCACAGGTCCGGCCTCCGCTCGGGTCCCGAGCTGGCCCGCTATGCGGTGGCCCTGCCGCTGGCAAACGGCACAGGCATGACGACCCAGTCCATCTTCGTGCCCTCCAGTTCGTCGTTGCTGGAGTTGTCGGTCGCGACCCCGGACGGTCGGACGGCCAGCAAGCGGGTGCTCGCCGACTTCACCGAGGAGTATTCGCGCCACGACCGCTCCGAGTACTCGCGCACCCTGCTCGTGCTCCCGGAGCGAATGCGGAACCGCTACTCACGGCTGGGCGACACCTCTCGAGCCACGAGCTCGGCAGGGGAGCTGCCGGCCAACCCAGCGGCCTACTGGCCCTTCAATCGAATTGAACTGGAGCCACCGGTGCTCGACGAGCTCTCACCCTCCGCCTTCGACGCCCTGCACGCATGGCTGCTGCAGGGCGGAGAGCTGCGGCTTCGAGGCGAACCGCCCACCACGGGCCAGCGGCTCGCGCGGCTAGTCGGTCCCGCCGGCCGCTTCGAGGAGACCCTGCGAACCACGGACTCGTCCAGCGAGCGACGCGTGCTGGCGACCCGTGCCGGCTTGGGGAGGATCGTTGCCGGAGATCTGCTGCCTCGACCGCTGCCGACCACGATCTCCGCCGGCTCTTGCCTCGACCTCTCGCCGGCCACGGACAGGCTGGGCTGGTACCCCAAGGGCTCGCTCATGCGAGAGCGGCTGGCCGGTTACGTGGGCTGGCTCCTCCCGTACGCGCTCGCCGTCGCGGGCGCGCTCCTCCTGCTCGCGCGCCGCAAGGCCGACCAGTTCCTGCGCGTCATGCCGGCCCTCTGCGCCTCGTTTGCGATCTTCTACGGTCTCGTCTATGCCACCCAGACCTCCGAGCTCGTGATCACGCGGACCCGCCTGGAAGTGGGTCAGGCGGGCCAGCCCGCCGTCGCCCGGGCACGCTTCGTCTCCGTCTTCTGCGCGAGCCGAGCCGCAGCCGAGGTCCGTTTCGAGGGCGCCGAGCCCCTGCCGCCCTTCGAGCTGGCGCGACACCAGGCCCGATATGGCCGCAACGAGCCTACGGACGTCCTGGTGCTCGGAGGCGACGCCGGCGGCTGGACCCTGAAGTTCGGCTTGCTGCCCGCCCAGGTGCGCTCCTTCATCCAGCGGATGAGTTCCGTCGATTCCGAGGGCGTGGAGGGCCAGCTGCGTCTGGATCTCGGGGCCGCGCGCTTCCGCGGCGAGGTTCGCTCGGCTCTTCCAGAGGCGCTCGACGAGGTCCACGTCGTCCACGGCTGGCACCACCAGCGGCTCGGGCGACTGGAGCCCGGCGCCACGGCCTCGATCGACATGCCGTTCGTGGAGCTGTTCAGCGGATCGGGCTGCGGACGCCACCCCGGCGCCAGCTGCGAGCATGTGGCCGTCTGCCCCTCCTGCGGCCGCTACCACAGCGCCGCCGGCGCCGCTCACAGCGCGCTCCTCGACGGTACCGCCGAGCGCGACCTGCTCCAGCGGCAGCTCTCCGCCGAGGCCCTCCGTGCTCCGCGTTTCTTCCGCCTGCCCTTGCTCCTCGGCCTGCGCCGCCCCGCTTCCCCAGGCGGCGAGACACTGCTGGTCGCCTTCGAGCTTCCCGTGGCCCAGCTTGCAGCGCCAGCCACCCTCCCGGGCCAGGCGGCCGTGCGGGAATGGACGTTCCACAACTACGATTACGCGGGCTCCGACCTGCTCGGCTCCGACACCCTGGGCAATCCGTCCCGGGTCAAGCTCAACTCCCAGGAGCCGATCCGCTTCCTCTTCCCCTACCGCGGCGAGGTCTCTCGCATCACGGTGGACCTGGGACAGTACGACGGCGGCAGCGCGGGCGGCAGCTCGCTCGTCTCGATGTTCAACGTACGCCGCGGCGCCTACGAGGACTTCCTGCGCAGAAAGCGCGACAAGGTCGTCGTCGCAGCCCGCGCTTCGGAGTTCTTCGATCCGCGGGACGGCTCCGTGCAGCTCAAGGTCTCGAGCAACTGGGGTTCGCTCGGGAAGGTCGACGTGACAGTCGAAGGGGCAGCCCGATGATCGCCGCGCGGTCCCTCACGGTCCGCTACGGCCAGCTCGTGGCGCTCGACGGCGTCGACCTGGACGTCGCCCCGGGGCAGATATTCGGACTCATCGGACCCAACGGAGCCGGCAAGACCACGCTCATCCGAGTGCTCACCGGCCTCTTGGTCCCGGAGTCCGGCCAGGCCACCATCGGCGGCTTCGACGTGCTGCGGCAGGAACGTGATGCCCGGCGACGACTGGGCTACATGCCCGACTTCTTCGGCATCTACGACCACCTCACCGTGCGCGAGTATCTCCAGCTTTTCGGAGAGTTGAACGGCCTGGCGGGGCCGGGCCTGGCGGGCGCCATCGAACAGGCGCTGGCGGCAGTCCGCCTCAAGCTCAAGAAGGACGAGCTGGTCGATCACCTGTCACGCGGCATGACGCAGCGGCTGGCACTGGCGCGCACGCTCCTTCACGACCCGGATGCCTTCGTCCTCGACGAGCCGGCCTCGGGGCTCGACCCGGCCGCCCGTATCGAGCTTTGGGACATCCTGCGCGGCCTCACCCAGCGCGGCAAGGCGGTGCTCATCAGCTCCCATATCCTCAAGGAGATGGAGGGACTGGTCACCCACGTCGGATTGCTGGAACGCGGACGGCTGCTCTACTCGGGACCCTACGAGACGCTGGTCAAGGCCGGCGCCACTCGCCGCGTGCGGTTCCGCCCCGTCGGCGACGTGCCGCCCGAGCGCGTCGTCGGCCTGCTCACCGAGCACGGCGGGCGCCTCTCCGGCGTCCCGGGCGACGCCTACTGGGAAGTCGAGCTGGCCGATGACGACGCCGCCGTCGCGGCCCTGGTCGGGCGCCTGGTCGCCGCCGGCGTCGGCATCTCGCTGCCGCCCGTCGCCGAGGACAGACTCGAACGCGCCTTCCTGGCGCTGACTGGGAGGGATGCCTCTTGATCGCCCTGCTGAAGAAGGAACTGCGGGTCTCCGTACGCGAAAAGTCGACCTGGCTCCTGCTCGCCTCGATGCCGGCCTGCTTCGTCGCCTGCGGTCTCCTCGGCCTCAACGAGCCGACCTATGCCGGCGCTCCAAGGCTCATGGCCGCCGATGCTGGCCGCCAGCTCCTCTCCTACGCTCTCTACACCCAGGTCTTCGCCGTGATGCTGTTCGTGCCGATCCTGGCGGCCACCAACCTGGTACGCGAGGGCGATCGAAAGACGCTCGACGTACTCATGACCACTCCCCGCAGCGGCGTCGAGCTGGCGCTGGCCAAGCTGCTCTCGCCCGCACTGCTGGCGCTCGGCTCCTGCCTGCTCGTGCTGCCGCTGTTGATCGCGCTGCCGTTGCTGGGCGGAGTGCGGCCCTGGGAGCCGCTGGCCGGTTTCGCAGCCATCGCGCTCGCCGCGCTGGTCGCCTCCGCGGGCGGTCTGGCCGCGGGCGCGCTTGCTCGGACCACGGCCGCCGCGGTCTCGCTCGCCGCGCTTGCAGCCGGCTTCACCTGTCTCTCCACGGCCTGGACCGGCTTGGGCCCACGCACCGATCTCATCACAGCCGCCTTCCCACCCGGCGTTGTACGGGCCATCGTCGAGTGCGACGGCGTCGAGCTCTTCGGGCACGAGGTGCCGCTCCTGCTGCCCGCGCTCGCCTTCCTGCCGCTGGCGGGAAGCTGCCTCTTCCTTGCGTCCCTGCCCGCGCTCTCGTCACGGTTTCGCCGCCGGGCGCTGCCCGTTCGCGCCACCGGCACGGCCGCGCTCGCCGTGGGAATGGCGTACCTGGCGCTGGTAGTCGCCAGCGGCTCCAGTACTCGAGACCTTCACGATTGCGCCGCCGGTATGGCCTTCTTCGCTTGCATGTTCTCCACCGCGCTCGTGCTGATCGAGCGCCTGGACCAAGGCGGCTTCCTGCGGACGCTCCCGGGCAGCGCCGAGGCCGAGGCGATCGCCGCGGGCGGATGGGCTCGCAGCTTCGCCGCGTCCACCGCGGGCCTGGCGCTGCTGCCCGCTGCGGCCACGCTCCCGGCGCTCGGCATCCTTCTGACCCGCGGTCTGAGCGGACCCGGAACGGACGATCCACGCTTCGTGCTCGTACTGGGAGCCCCGATCTACTCCGTCGCCTGGGCGCTCCTCCTCGCAGGCGCCTCGCGCGCCGTGGCCTTCCGGGGACGAGTGTGGGCCGAGCCTGCCCTGACTGCGATACTGCCCGGCGCACTGCTGGCCTACGGCGCGTCATGGCGCGTCTTCTCCCACGCCAACGAGCTCATCGGCGTCGACCCCATCGGCGTGCTCATACCCTTCGTCAGCGCGTCGTACGACTCCGCCCATTACCTCTTTGCGAGCGGCGTCGTCCACACCACCGCCACCGCCGTCACCGCCGCCTTCGTCTGGACTTTCGCCACTCTCATCGCCCGCAGTCGCCCCACGCGCTGACAGGCCCTGACCCCACGCCCCGCCTCCATGACCTACGACGAAAACCGGATCTTCCACACGCCCCCTCTGACGCGCATCGAACGCCGCGGCATCGCCCTGGCCATCGACGGCGACACCCCCAACTGGATCGCAACCGACGTGCGCGGCTCGCGGCTGCTGACCTTGCTCGACGGCAAGCGCCCTTTCGGCGAGGTCGTGCGCGAGTATGCCGCGCGCGAGGGCGTCGAGCTCTCCCGCGCCTGGATCCACGCCGACTGGTTCGTGCGGGCGCTCGAGCGCCAGGGGCTGGCCGCACCCCACGCCTTTTCGCCGGCCCCGTACTCCGGGCGCGCCTCGACGCTTGCGCTGGAGCGGCTCTCCGAACTCTGGCTCCACACGAACAACAGCTGCAACCTCCAGTGTACGCACTGCCTGGTCAGCTCGGGCCCCGGCGGGGACAAGGGCCTCCCGGGCGAGAAGCTCGTGGACTTCATCGCCCAGGCCCATCGCCTGGGCACCCGGCGGTTCTACTTCACGGGCGGCGAGCCGTTCGCCCGCAAGGACATCTTCGAGCTGATCGCGCTCGTCACCGAGGAGCTCGCAAGCGAGCTGATCGTCCTGACCAATGCCACGCTGTTCGAAGAAGAGCGCCTGGAGAAGCTCGGCCGCGTCGACCGGCAGCGGCTGCGCCTGCAGGTCAGCCTCGACGGCGCGACGGCCGCGGTCAACGACCGGCTCCGGGGCGAGGGCAGCTTCGAGACGATCTGCGCCGGCCTGCGAACGGCCGCGCGGCTCGGCTTCCCCGTCACGGTCACCTCGGTGGTAACGCGCGACAATCTGTCCGAGCTGCCCGGGATGGTTGCGCTCACCGCAGAGGAAGGTGTCTCGAACCTGCACCTGATGTGGCTCCACAGGCGCGGGCGGGCGGTGGACCGCGGCGCGAGCTTCTTCCCGTCGACGTCGGAGCTGGTGGACTTGACGCGCCGCGTCAAGACCCTCGCGGCCCAGGCCGGGGTTCAGCTCGACAACACCGCCTCGGCCCGCTACCGCGTCAACGGCAGGCCGGGCGCGCGTTACGACCTGGGGAACCAGGCGTGGGAGAGTCTCTGCATCTACTCCGACGGCCGCGTCTACCCGTCGGCCGCGCTGGCCAACCACCGGCCGCTCTGCTGCGGCGACGCGCTGGAGCAGCCTCTGGAGCGCATCTGGCGCGACGGCCATATCGCCCGCGAGCTCCGCGAGGCCACCGTGCTCCGCAAGAGCGGCGCGCACGCCGACTTCTTGAAGTACTTCACCGGCGGCGGCGACGTCGAGCACAGCTACATCGCCAGCGAGGCCCGCCACGGCAAGGGCAGCTTCCTGGCCGAGGACCCCTACTACGAGCTGGCGCGCGAGCTGGTCCTGGACGCGATGTTCGAGCTGGCCGCCGAGGGCCGCGCAGCCACCAACATGCGCTCCGGCCACAACGCCCCGCCCGTCTACCACGCGATGGGCGCCGGTAGCGTCGTCTGCGGCGCCGACGACGTCGACGTCACTCGCGACTACGAGGTCCGAACCCTCCACTCCAACTGCGTGCTCGGCTTCGACGTGGAGCGCCCTCACCGCCTCGTACAGCAATTCTACGGCGAGGCCGCGCAGGAGCCCAAACCCGGCCTCTGCTGCCCGGAGAGCTTCGCCAAGGAGGATGTCTCGCACATTCCGGAAGCCGTCCAGGCGCGTGCCTTCGGGTGCGGCTCGCCCGTCTCGCTGGCCGGCGTGCGCGAGGGCGAGACCATCGTCGATCTCGGAAGCGGCGGCGGCATCGACTGCTTCATCGCGGCGCGCAAGACCGGCCCCGCGGGCGCCGTCATCGGCGTCGACATGACCGAAAAGATGCTCCAGGTCGCCAACGAGAACCTGCCGCTCGTCGCCGCCAACCTGGGCTACACCAACGTGGAGTTCCGCAAGGGGTTCCTCGAGAAGGTGCCCGTGGACAGTCGCTCGGTCGACCTCGTCACTTCCAACTGCGTCATCAACCTCTCGCCGGACAAGCGCGCGGTGCTCTCGGAGATCTGGCGCATGCTGAAGGACCACGGCCGCCTGGTCGTGAGCGACATCGTCAGCGAGGGGCCGATCCCCTCGCATCTGAAGGTCAACTCGATGCTCTGGGGCGAGTGCCTGGGCGGCGCGCTCGCCGAGGACGAGCTCCTCGGCATGCTCGAGGCCGCAGGATTCCATGGGATCTCGCTCCTCAAGAAGTCCTTCTGGCAGGAGGTGGCCGGCTACCGATTCCACTCGGTCACCGTGCGCGGCTACAAGTTCGAGAAGAAGGCGGGGTGCGACTTCATCGGCCAGTGGGCCATCTACCAGGGCCCCTACAAAGCCGTGCTCGACGAGGAGGGGCATCTCTTCCCCCGCGGCGAGGCGGTCGAGGTCTGCACGGACACCTTCGCCCGGCTTGCGCAGCCGCCCTACATCGGGGCCTTCACGCTGGTCGGCGACGGCGCTCCGGCCGGCGCCCAGCCCGCCGCGGGCGGCGAGGCCTGCTGCGCCCCAGGCGGGGCGTGCTGCTGAGCCCTAGGGGCCGCTTCGGGTAGACTTCGCCGCGAGGCGGTGTGGCGCGGCCGATGGAGCTCGAAGGCAAGACGTTCGGCAAGTACCGGGTGATGGAGCTGCTCGGCCAGGGCGGCATGGGGGCCGTTTTTCGGGCGGTACACGAGGAGCTGGGGCGCGAGGTCGCCCTCAAGGTGCTGCCCGAGGCGCGGCTGGGGCGCGGCCCGCAGCACTTGAAGCGCTTCATGCGCGAGGCCGCCGTCTGCTCGCGGCTCTCCCACCCCAACATTGTGAAGGTCTACGACTTCGGGGTCGACAACGAAGTCTACTACTACGCGATGGAGCTCCTTCAGGCCGCCAGCCTCGAGGACCTGATGGAAAAGGAGCCGCGCCTGGGCGTGCCCTTCACGCTGAAGGTCGCCCGAGACCTGGCGTCGGCGCTGGCCTACTACCTGCCGCAGGGGATCGTCCACCGCGACCTGAAGCCGTCCAACATCCTGCTGGTGAACGGCGGCGAGCGGGCGGTCGTCACGGACTTCGGGCTGGTGAAGGACCTTGCGGCGTCCCGCGTCACGCGGACGGGCGTGATCGTCGGCACGCCCTACTACGTGGCCCCGGAGGTCCTGCAGGGAGGTCCCACGACCGCGTCGACGGATCTCTGGCAGGTCGGCGTCATCCTCTACCGGATGCTGGCGGGCGAGTACCCGATCGGAGAGGACGCAAAGGATGCAATGGCCCTCTTCGCTCAGATCGCCAACCGCGAGCCGCGTGAGCTCCGAGAGCTGCGGCCCGACGTGCCCCAGGGGCTGGCCGCCGTGGTGATGAACTGCCTGGCGAAGGACCCGGCTACGCGCTACGCCACAGGCGAAGAGCTGGCGGCCGACGTGGAGACCGCCGCCCGGCGGGGCCGGGTCGCCCGCCGCGCCGGCGTTGCGACCTCCGACCCGTTGGCCTGCGTGCCCACCCAGCCGATGCCGAGCGGCCGCCAGCCCGCGGCGGCGGCCCCCTCCCCCCCTGGCTCGGGCGCTCAGGGTGGGGCCGACCCGCCGCCCGCCGGTTCGGGCCGCACGCTCGCGGCGACCCGCGAATCCGTCCCGGGCTCCGCCAGCCGGCCCGCGGCGCTGCACTCCTCCCGCGTGCCGACACTCGCAGCCCCAGCGACAGCATCGAAAGCCGCCCTGGTCCTGGCCGCCTGCGCGCTCCTGGCCCTTCCAGCCGCCTTCGCCCTGCGGCACCGAGCGCCCGACCCGGCGCAACGGGTCGCATCGGAGCCAAACGGTCCGCCAGCTCCACTTGAGCGGACTCCCTCTCTCCCGCCGGACCCCGTCGGGCCCTTCCTCCAGGCCATCGCCGACCTCGCCCCCGTCGCCCGCGCCGAGCTGGCCGACGACCTCGTCTTCAAGGCCGCCCCGCGAGACAGACCGCGCGCAGCCGCAGCAGCCTTTTCAGCCCTGGCGACCTCGCCCGTCGCCCTCAAGCTCACCGCCAACCCCTCCGTGGCCTGCGCGGCCCTCGCCACCGGCGTCGCCTGGGACCAGCGCTGCGCAGCCAGCCGAAGGCTCTTGGAACTCTTGCGCATCGAGCTTCTCGCCCGCGAGTGGAAACAACCGCCCCCCTTCCAGCTCCAGACCCGCCTGGCTCCTGCTGTCGGCTTCCACGACGCCGTCGTCGCCTCACGCAAGGACCTCACCGGCCCGCAGCTCCGGGCGCTCCTGGAGCGCCTCTACCCGCCCCCTGCCCGCCTGGAGATCCTCGTCGAGCACCGCGGCCACGAGGATACCTACGCGTTCGACGGTCACCCCTCCACCGTCCTCGGCGAGGTCGGAAACGTCTTCTTCGCCACCACCGATCGCATCCAGCAGGAGTCCCTCTCACACCCCTTCCAGGTCCCCGCCGGCGGCTACAGGAGCCTCACCCTGCTCGCCCTGTTGAGCGACCTCAACCCGAGCCACGCGTTCATCGCCGAGCTGACTCCCGCAAACACCAGGTCATCTCTCTTGCTCCCCATCCTCAGGCTCAGCGACTCCCCCCGCGACGCCGGCTGGTTCGCCGCCACCACGCGCCTCGCCCCAGGCGTCCTCCCCCCTGGCCGTTACCAGCTCCGCCTCGCCGCCCGCGAGCTCTTCCGCCGCTCCGTCCCCCGCCCCAACCTGGCCGCCCTTTGCTTCCTCACCGAGTGACGGCCCGCGGCCTTCTATCTTCCTCCTCCTTCCCTTCCCATCCCGAGAACCACCTTCCACTGCTCCGCGCTTACCGGCACCACACTCAGCCGCCCCAGCCGGAAGAGGTCCCAGCCCGCCAGCTCCGCGCGTCCCTTCATCTCGTCCAGCGTCACCGGCCGCCCCAGAGCCTTCTCGGGCTCCAGGTCGAACACCGCCAGCTTCGGATCGGAGAGTCTCGGATCGGCGTACGGATCGCTCGCCACCCGCGCCAGGCCGACCACCGCTCGCACGCCGCCCGTGTGGTAGACCAGCGCCCGGTCACCTTTCCTCGCCTTGCGAATGTGGATCAGCGCCAGGTGGTTCGTCACCCCGTCCCAGACCGTCCGGCCGTCTCGGCAAAGCTGCTCCCACGAGTACACTTCGGGTTCCGTCTTCAAGAGCCAACACGCCATGAATGCCCTCCTGATTTCGTGACCGATGCTACCACAGACCCTTGACCCCGAGCCGCTTCCGGTGTAGTCTGGGCGACCTTCGCGGCGGCCGGGCAGAGACCGCGCGAGCTACATCATCATGAGAGGTGCTCCATGACTGCATCCGATACGAAGCTGGTCCATTACCGACCCGAAAAGGGCATCGCCGTCATCGAGATGGATGATCCCCCGGCCAATACCTACACCTACGAGATGATGCGCCAGCTCGACGAGGCCATCCTCCAGGCCCGCATGGACAACGAAGTCCACGTCATCGTCCTCCGCGGCGCTGGCGACAAGTTCTTCAGCGCCGGCGCCAACATCAAGATGCTCTCCGAGGCCGACCCGGGCTGGAAGTACTACTTCTGCCTCCACGCCAACGAGACCCTCTGCCGCCTCGAGCAGACCCCCAAGCTCACCATCGCAGCCTTGAACGGCCACACCGTCGGCGGCGGCCTCGAGATCGCCATGGCCTGCGACCTGCGCCTCGCCCGCAAGGACAGCGGCAAGATCGGCCTCCCCGAGGTCAACCTCGGTGTCCTCCCCGGAACCGGCGGCACCCAGCGCCTCGCCCGCATGGTCGGCAAGTCCCGCGCCATCGAATTGATGGTCACCGGCCGTACCTTCTCCTTCGAGGAGGCCGAGGAGCTGGGCATCGTCAATCAGATTATGGATCGCGACTCGTTCTGGGACGAGGTCGTCGCCTACGCCCGCCAGTTCGTCCCGCCCAACAAGGCCGCCAAGGCCGTCGGCCGCATCAAGCGCTCCGTGCAGACGGGCCTCGAAGTCGGCTTCGCCGAGGGCCTCGCCATCGAGCGCGAGATGCAGCAGCTCCTCTTCCAGAGCGAGGACGCCAAGGAAGGCCTCCACGCCTACGTCGAGAAGCGGCAGCCCCGCTTCGCGGCCCGCTGACCCCCCGGAGCTCGCCAGATGTCGAACACCGAAATCCTCCCGGGCCAGCTCTTCATCGGCGGCCAGTGGCGTGACGCAGCCTCAGGCGAATCCATCGACACCCTCAATCCGGCCACCGGCGAGAAGCTCACCACCTTGGCCGAGGCCGGCGCCGCCGACGTCGACAGTGCGGTCGCCGCCGCCCGGCAGGCCTTCGAGTCGAAGCCCTGGGCCACCATGGCCGCCGCCGACCGCGGCCGCCTGCTCACCAAGCTCGCCTCGCTCGTCGAGCGGGATATCGAGAAGCTCGCCCGGCTCGAAACCCTCGACAACGGCAAGCCCATCTTCGAGTCCCGCTACGTCGACATGCCCACCATCGTCGACATCTTCCACTACTACGCCGGCTGGGCCACCAAGCTCCACGGCGAGACCATCCCCGTCCGCGGCCCCTACCTCAACTACACCCTCCGCGAACCGGTCGGCGTCGTCGGCGCCATCGTCCCCTGGAACTTCCCGCTCCTCCTGGCCTCCTGGAAGCTGGGACCCGCGCTTGCTGCCGGAAACACCGTCGTCCTCAAACCTGCGGAGCAGACCTCCCTCACCGCCCTGGAGCTCGCCCGGCTCACCGTCGAAGCCGGCTTCCCCCCGGGCGTCGTCAACGTCGTCACCGGCCGCGGCCACGTCACCGGCGCCGCCCTGGCATCCCACCCGGGCGTCGACAAGGTCGCCTTCACCGGCAGCACCACCACCGGCAAGGCCGTGATGCGCGCCGGCGTGGAGACCTTGAAGCGCGTCACGCTCGAGCTGGGCGGCAAGTCCCCCAACATCGTCCTGGAGGACGCCGACCTCGAAAACGCCGTCAAGGGCGCCTACAACGGCATCTTCTACGGAAAGGGCGAAGTCTGCGCCGCAGGCTCCCGCCTCTTTGTCCACAAGAAGATCAAGGAGGCGTTCCTCGAGAAGCTCGTCGAGCGGACCAAGAAGCTCCTCCCCGCGGACCCGCTGGACCCGAAAACGCGATTGGGTGCTTTGGTCAGCGCCGCCCAGATGAAAAAGGTCCTCGACTATGTAGAGCTCGGCAAGTCCGAGGGCAGCCGCCTCGTCACCGGCGGCTCCGCCGTCACCGTCGGAAACGGCAAGGGCTACTTCGTCGCCCCCACCATCTTCGACGGCGTCGCCAACGGCTCGCGCCTCGCCCAGGAGGAGATCTTCGGTCCCGTCCTCGCCACCATCGAGTTCTCCGACACCGAAGAGGCCATCCGCGCTGCCAACGACAACCCCTACGGCCTCGCCGCCGCCGTCTGGACCAAGGACATCGCCAAGGCCCACTCCGTCGCCCACCGCCTGCGCGCCGGCACCGTCTGGATCAACTGCTACAACGCCTACGACGCGGCCGCTCCCTTCGGCGGCGTCAAGGCCAGCGGCTTCGGCCGCGACCTCGGAATGCACGCCCTCGAGTCCTACACCCAGGTCAAGGACGTCTGGGTCAACCTCAAGGACTGACGCGAAGGAGCCGCCCGCCATGGCCAGAATCTCCACCTTCGACGACTGGATCGACCTCTTCGCCGAGTGGCGCAGGGACATCGGCATCGATCTCCCCGAGATCGCCAGCTACCCCTTCGAGGCCAAGTACGGCACCCTCAAGTGCTCCGAGATCGAGTACGGCGACTTCCGCGGCCAGCCCAAGTGGGAGCGCGTCCTGGAAATCCCCGACCAGCGCGTCCGCGACGCCCTCCAGAACCTGATCATCTATCAGGGCGACACCGAGTTCGCCTCCGTCGAGCAGCAGCGCTACCTCGTCGACACCGCTCCTGGCGAGTACGACCGCTACGCCCTCGTCCGCGTCATGACCGAGGAGATGCGGCACGGCTTTCAGATGTGCCACCTCCTCGTGAACCACTTCGGCCACTCCGGCAAGATCGAGGCCGCCAAGCAGCTCGAACGCCGCGCCTTCGCCAACAACCGGCTCCTCGGCGCCTTCAATCAGATCGTCGCCAACTGGCTCGACTTCTACACCTACACCGACTTCGTCGACCGCGACGGCAAGTACCAGCTCAACATGCTGAGCACCTCGGCCTTCGCCCCCCTGGCCCGCTCGATGCTCCCGATGCTCAAGGAGGAGTCCTTCCACCTAGGCACCGGCCACGACGGCATCAAGCGCATCCTCAAGGCCGGCCTCGTCCCCACCGACATCCTCCAGAAGTACCTGAACAAGTGGATCTCCACGGCGTTCGACCTGTTCGGTGTCGACAACTCCAGCAGCGCCCACTGGTTCTACGTCTGGGGCCTCAAGGGGCGATTCGACGAGGCCTCCTCGCCGCCCGACCCCGACAAGAGCAAGCTCAACGAGCACAACCGCGAGCTCTACCGCCAGGAGTGCCTCGAACTCGTCGGCCAGTTCAACCGTGCCCTCCCCGAGGGCGCGACACCGCTCGTCGTCCCCGATCTCAAGTTCAACCGAAAGATCGGCCAGTACGCCAGCCAGTGCTTCACCGTCGACGGGCAGCCCGTGGCCCCCGAGCGCTACCCGGAGTATTCCGCGTCCATGCTCCCCTCCGAGGCCGATCAAGCACGCCTGAAGCCCATCCTGGCGACCAAGGGGTGGATCGCCGACAAGCCGATGCCGGCCGCAGCCTGACCCGGCCGGCCCGGCCGGAAGCGGCCCGGCGCACGCCGCCCCAGCCCCCATGGTCATCGACATCCACGTCCACGTTCAGCCGCTGGAGATGATGAAGCCGGCCTGCCGCGCTGTCATGGAGGCCAAGCATCCGGACTTCGAGCGGATCGCGGCGCTGGCCCACGACCCGGCCCGCTTCGTGGCGCTGATGGACGCCGAGGGAATCGGCAGGGTCGGCATCATCAACTACGTCGCCGAGCGCGTCATGGGCTTCACCCACGAGGTCAACGACTGGGCCGCCCGTTACGCCCGGGACCATCGCGACCGGCTGCTGCCGTTCGGCTCCATCGATCCCACCAGCGACATCGACCCGGCGCGGGAGATGGACCGAATCGTGGAACACCTTCGCCTGCCCGCACTCAAGCTCCACCCGCCCCACCAGCTCTTCCACGCCAACCAGTACCGCCAGGGACTCACGGCCCTCGAGACGGTCTACCGGAAGGCCCAGGAAGCCCGGCTGCCCGTGATGATCCACACCGGTACCTCCATCTTCCCGGGCGCCCGAAACATCTATGCCGATCCGATGGCCGTCGACGACGTAGCTGTCGACTTTCCCGAGCTGCCGATCATTCTGGCTCACGGCGGCCGGCCGCTCTACATGCAGACGGCCGCCTTCCTGGTGCGGCGCCACAAGAACGTCTGGATGGACATCTCGGGCATCCCGCCGCAGTCGTTGCTCGACTACTTCCCCAGGCTCGAGCAGCTCTCCGACCGGGTGCTCTGGGGCTCCGACTGGCCGGGTCCGATGGTGCCCGGGATGGCCGCAAACCTGGGCCGATTCCTGGCGCTGCCGCTCTCGGAAGCTGCCCGGCTGCGCATCCTCCACGAGAACGCCGAGAAGCTCTTCAGGCTCGCCTGATTCGAGGTCCGATGACTCCCTACGAAACCCTTCTGCTGGAGCGCTCCGACAAGATCGCCCTTCTCACCGTCAATCGCCCCGCGGCGCGCAACGCTCTCGGCAAGAAGACGGTGGAGGAGATGCACCACGCGCTTGCCGAGCTCGCCTCGGCAGGTGAGGGCGGCGTCCTGATCCTGACCGGGGCGGGTGAGAAGTCGTTCGTGGCCGGCGCCGACATCGGGGAGCTGCGCGGCCGCGGCAAGCGAGAGGCGCTCCAGGGCATCAATCAGGACCTCTTCACAGCAGTAGAGAACTTCCCCTGGCCGGTCATCGCAGCGGTCAACGGCCACGCCCTGGGAGGGGGCTGTGAGCTCGCCCTGGCCTGCGATCTGCGAGTCGCCTCCGAGGAAGCCCGGTTCGGTCTGCCCGAGACAGGCCTGGGAATCCTACCCGGCGCCGGCGGTACGCAGCGCCTGCCGCGACTGATCGGCTGGGGCCGCGCCAAGGAGATGATCCTGACCGGCCAGATCGTGGACGCGCGCGAGGCCGAGCGGATCGGGCTGGTCAGCAGGGTGGTCCCGCGCGAAGCGCTGCTCGACACCGCCCGCGACTACGCGCTGAAGATGCTGGCGCGAGGCCCGCTTGCGCTGCGTCTCGCGAAACTCGCCCTCAACATGTCCGCCCGGACAGGCCTCGATTCGGGACTTCAGATCGAGCGCCTCGCCCAGGCCATCCTCTTCGAGTCGAAGGACAAGCTCGAGGGGATGACCGCCTTCCTGGAGAAACGCAAACCCGAGTTCACCGGAGAGTGACCCGCCCGAAGGCGGAGGGAGCCATCGCGATGGTCAAGCACGAACGCCTGCGCCGCGGCGAGGAGATGGGCCGCAAGATCGTCGGCAACAAATGGGACCGGCTGGTGGAGGTGTTGCAAGAGACCCACCCCGACATGGCGAAGTACATCGTCGAGTGGGCCTATGGCGAGGTCTTCGCGCGCCCTGACCTGGGCTTGAGGGAACGCGAGATCGCCAGCGTGGTTTCGCTCACCATCCTGCGGCTCGGCCCCCAGTTGAAGACCCACATCTACGGCGCGCTCAACGTCGGCATCACCGAGCGCGAGCTGATGGAGCTCTTCGTCCACATCGCCATGTTCGTCGGCTTCCCCACGGCGCTCTTCGGAACCCGGATCGCCAAGGATGTCTTCGAGGAGATTGCCCGGAAGAAAAAGGCCTCCCGGTCCGACGACGGCAAGGAGATCAAACTTCCGTAGTCCTGAGCTGGTCGCAGGGGCAACCTCGCGCCGAATGAGTCGGTAGTAGGGAATGCACCGGGTCGCGACGGCGTCCCGGTCGCGTTCGTTTTCCGGCAAGCTGCCGCCTGGGCTTTCGATGAAGTCGCTCACCAAACGGATGTCGGGAGGGGGGAAGGCTCAACCCTCGGGTGGGATGGGTGACGAGCTGGCGCGACTGCGGGACCGGATCACGGCCCTGGAGGCGCTGCTGCATCGCACGGACCGCCTGGCCCTCGGGCAGGCCAAGGAGCTCGAGATCGCTCTGGAGCAGCACGCTCATCGGACCGTGGCTCTAGCCGATTCGGAGCAACGACTTCTGCAGCAGACGATGCTGCTCCAGTCCGTGCTGGCTAGCCTGTCGGACGGCGTCGTTGCCGTCGACGCGTTCGGCCGTTTCGTGCTCTTCAACCCCGCGGCCGAGCGCCTGGTCGGGCTGGGACCCGTGGACGTCGCTCCGTCCCAGTGGAGCGAGCGCTACAGCCTTTTCCTCGCGGACGGCGTCACGCCCCACCCAGCGGAGGAACTGCCACTGGTGCGCGCCATGCGTGGGGAGAGCGTGGACGCCCAGACGGTCTTCGTCAAACGGACCGACGCCCGGCAGGGAAGTTGGCTCTCTGTCAGCGCGCGCCCGGTCCTCGACTCTGGTGGAGCCGTGACGGGCGCGGTGGCGGTCTTTCACGACAACACGGAATCGCGCCTGGCCACCGAGCGCCTCCAGCGCTTCGCCATGCAGCTGGAGCGCAGCAATCGCGACCTCGAGGACTTCGCCTCCGTCACGTCGCACGACCTGCAAGAGCCGCTGCGGAAGATCGAGGCGTTCGCGCAGCTGCTGCTGCAGGACTTCGGCAACACCTTCGCCCCGGAGGCCCGCGAGTACGTGGACCGCATGCGGGGAAGCGCCCGGCGCCTCCAGTCCCTCATCAGCGACCTGCTCCGCTTCTCCCGCATCTCCAAGGACGGCGATCAATTCGCCCCAGTCGACCTGACCCAAATTGTCCGCGACGTCGTGAGCGACCTCGACATGCGCGTAAAGCAGGTCGGAGCCACGATCGAGCTCGGAGACTTGCCGGTGCTCGACGCCGATCCCACCCAGATCTACCTGCTGTTTCAGAACCTGATCAGCAACGCTCTCAAGTTCCATCGCCCCGCGGAGTCGCCCCGCATCCGCGTGCACGGCCGCATCCTCGTCGCGCCGGCGTCCGCCGGCGAGTCGACGTCTCCGGCCGGCCTTTGTGAAGTCGCCGTCGAGGACAACGGCATCGGCTTCCCGCCCGAGCAGCAGGAGCGCATGTTCAGCATATTCCAGCGCCTCCATAACCGCGCGCAATACGAGGGCTCGGGGATCGGCCTGGCCATCTGCCGCCGCATCGCCGAGCGCCACGGCGGCACCATCGCCGCCCACGGCCACCCCGGCGAGGGCGCCACCTTCGTCGTGACTCTCCCCCTGCGCCACCCCTCATTCTAGGCCACCTCCACGGTGCTCCAGCCCGCCCCGCAGGCCCCGGGGCGTGCCTGTAGCCGGGGCCTAGATCCCGTGGCGTCTACCTGTACCGGGTTTTCACCGAAAACCCGGTACAGGTAGACGCCACGGGTTTTCCACCCTGAGCCTGTCGGAGGATGTACGGCCAAGGCCACGCGTTCTCACGCACCGAGCGCGTCTTGCCGATGAGTCGAGGGGACTAACCCGGCCCTCCCGGGCCGCGGAGCCGATCTCTGCAAAGATGTCCAATACAGGCACGTTCTGGAGCGTCATTTTCTGCATGGAGGGCGGCGCGCCGCGGGATGCGCTTGTCGCCGCCTTCGAGCCTCCAGTGCACGCGCAGGCGATCGACCCCGAGGACGACGTGCTCGGCCTGCTCGCCCACGCCAGCCCCGATCTGCTCCTCTTCGCCTCGCCCACCGGCGCCAACCTAGGCCTGCTCAAGAGCATCCGGGCCGGCCAGCCCGGTCTGGCCATCGTTGCGCTGGCCCTAGGCTCCACCCTGGCGTCGGAGGGCTTCCTGGAGCGGTTGGGCGAGCTGGCAGTGACGCGCTTCATCGAACTGCCCATCGACGCCGCCGAACTCCGCCGCCGCGTCGTGAGCTTTCTGGACCAGGGCCAAGGAGTCTCCGCCGCCCCCGCTTCGCCCAAGCGCTTCTTCCGTGCCGGCGAGCTCGTGTTCATGGAGAACGACCTGGCTCGCGAGTGCTACCTCTTGAACACCGGACGCATCCAGCTGGCGCGGGCGCTCAATCGCCACACACTCAGCCCCGTAGCCGCTGTCGAAGCGGGTTCTGTCTTCGGTGAGTCGGCCCTCATGGAAGGCGAGCGCCGCAACTGCACCGCCGTCGCTCTGGAGGACTCCATCGCCACGGCCTTGACCCGCGACACCTTCTCGCACGTCATGCGCGCCTTGCCCGCCTTCGCGCTCGAGCTGCTCGACCTGTTCATCCGCCGCCTCTCCGAGACGCGACGGCGCGCTGACCCCACCGCGTCCCCCGACGACGAATACTGGTTCCACCGCGAAGCGGCCCATTACTCGGTTCGCCCAGTCCTCCCACTGGAGCCCGACCAGATGGAGCTCCAACCCGGCGAGGTGCTCGCGATGCCCGGGTCATCGCCTCAGGCCCTCTACTGGATCGTCGACGGCCAGATCCTGGTCGAGTCTCATGCCATCGGCTCGCTCGAAGCTCCCCCGGCCTCGGTGCTCGGCGCGGACAGCCCGGTCGGCGAGGTAGCCTTCCTGACCGGGGACGCGCTCGACGTCGGCGCGGTCGCCGCTACACGTTCGAGGGTGGCGGTCATTCCTCGCGAGCGGTTCGTCGCGATGATCGCCGGCAGGCCCGCCATCGTCTTGAAGCTCGTCCAGAGCCTGGCCTCGCGCTGTCGCGCCCTGGAGGAGTCCCTTGGAAGCCGGGCGGTCTTCGAGCTGGCCTGAGGCCAAGAGCGGCGGAGCACTCCACATGACCAAGCCCGATATCCTCGCCCGGCTCAAGCAGGCCGGTCGGCTCAAGCCGTCCGACTTCGCACAGATCTCGCAACAGCTCGAGGAGCGCGGAGGCAAACCCGAGGACGCACTCTTGGAGCTTTCGCTACTCCCCGAAGCCGAGCTTGCCTACTACCTATGCGAGGCTTACGACCTGCCGTTCGTCAGCCTCGACCGGGTCGAAGTGCCGCCGCGGGCGCTGAAGCTGCTGGGCGTCGACCGCCTCGAAGCGGACTCGATGGTGCCGTTGAGCCTCGATTCCCAGGCGCTCGTGCTTGCCGTGGCCAACCCAGCGCGTCTGCCCGATCTGAGCCCGCTGGCCGAGTACTTCCAGTGCGCCGTCCGACTGGTGGTCGCGACGCGCTCCGAGATCCGGGCGGTGCTGGGCCGGCTGCGCGCGCGCTCCGAACGCTCGGCTTCTGCCCTGGAGGTGCCCCAGCCCGCCGCCCAGCCGAGCGATACCGACATGATGCGCCTGCTGGGGCGTCTGCTCCTGGAGGCCTCGCGGGGCCACGCAACCCAGGTCCACGTGAACCCGAGCGCGGAGGGGTTGGAGCTCAGGTTTCGCCGGGACGGGCTCCTGGAGGACCGGCTCATCGCCCTGGCACAGGCCGACCAGGTCCGCCTGATCGACCTCGTGAAGCGGCTGGCCGGCCTCGACGTCAAGGACAGGCGCACGCCGCGCTCCGGCCGCATGCGGCTGCCGGTCGGGGACCGCGAGGACAGAAGGGACCTGACTCTCCACGTCGCCTGCGCGCCAGCGCTGGCCGGCGAACGCTTGACCTTGTCGGTCGTCGAGGTGCCAGAGCTCGTGCCTTCGCTCGAGCAGCTCGGCTTCTCGGGCGCTCCTCTGGCGCGGTTGCGCGGGCTCCTCCAGAACCCAGTGGGCGGACTGCTGCTGGTCGCGGGCCCATCCAGGAGCGGGCGGAGCACCACGCTGCGCGCGGCCCTGGGTCAGCTCCCCGCTGACGGCCTGGCCGTCTTCAGCATCGAGGACCCGGTGGAGCAGCGACTGCCTGGCGTCAGCCAGATGCAGGTCGACGGCGCGGCGACTTCGGTGCCCGGACTGATCCGCTCTGCCGTCGAGCAGGACGCGGACGTCGTGATGGTCAACGCGCTCGCCGACGCGGAGTCAGTCAATCAGGCTCTCTCGACCGCGTTCGGCGGACGGTTCGTTCTCGCGGGCCTGACCGCGATGGACGCGGCTTCGGCGATCCAGGCTCTCTTCGCCATGGGCGCGGAGCCTTTCCTTCTGGGCAGCTCGCTGCGCGCCGTGGTGTCGCAGCGGCTCGTCCGACGGCTATGCGTGGCATGTCGCAGGCCCGTCTATCGCATGCCGGAAGAGGTCGTTCGGCTCAAGGACCGGCTTCGCCTTTCGGGGACCACGCTCTTCGAGCCAGCCGGATGCGGCGCATGCGGCTATCGGGGCTTCTGGGGCCGGATGGCGATTCACGAGGTCCTTCCCGCCACTGCCCAGCTCGCCCAGGCCCTGCAGGAGCGCATCGCTGCTGCGGAGCTAGCCCGCCTGCTGGACGGCTTCGGCCACCGCACGCTCCTTCACGATGGGTTCTCCAAGGCACTGGAAGGGAGCACAACTTTCTACGAAGTGCAGAGGGTTGTGGCCACGATCGCCCCGGGCGTGGTTTGATTTGTATGGCATGCGTCAGGAACTGTCGGAGCGATTCCTCCAGCTTGTCCAGGATGCCCGCGCGCGCGTCCGAGAGGTGAATCCCCAGGAGCTAGCGGCGGGACCATCCTTGGACTCACAACCGCTCCACATCGTCGACATCCGCGAGGAGTCCGCCTGGGCCAGCGGCCATATCGCTGGCGCCGAGCGCATTGGCCGGGAGCTGCTGGAGCGCGACATGCGCGACCGCATCGAGCTGCAGAACTCCCACATCGTCATCTGCAGCGGCAGCGGCCTGCGCAGCATCCTGGTCGCCGACGTTCTCACTCGCATGGGCTTCAAGCGCGTTGCGTCTCTGGCGGGCGGCTTCAACGCCTGGCGCGCCGCCGGCCTCCCCGTCGTGGTCGACGCCACACGCGAGCGCTAGCCTCTCTTGCTCGCAGCTAGATTTTGACGCGCCAGGCGACCGCGTTGAGCCGGTTTCCGTGCGCGTCAGACAACGAGTCGAGGATCACGACGAAGCTATGCCCGTCGGCCGCCGTCGTGACGTCCACGGCGGACGTCGCGTTGGTGACGGTCAGCAAGGCGTCCGCGATGCCCTCCCGGGCGTTGCGGGACCATCCGGCATGCGCAGGCTGCGCCGGCGTGAGCGCGATGCCCGGGCCGCTCGCCTGCCCCTGGGCGTCAATCGGCACCAGCTTCGCCACAGCCGCCTCGGGACGCATCGAGATGGGGAACCGGAAGCTCACCCGCAAGCCGCCCGCCGGCACCTGCGCGCCGGAGAGGTTGACGTGCGTCTGGGCGTGGACCGGCAGCGTCCAGACCGGGTTGGTGTAGCAGCGGAAGTCGAAGGGCGGCAACTCTCCGCGCTTGGTGAACCCACCCAGCGAAAGCGCCGACGAGAGCTTCAGCGCGCCCAGCGGCCCACGAGCCCCTTTCAGCCTGGAGACCACGGCCTCGCGCCACCCGTCAGCGTCCGCCGGGCTGCGCGGATCGGCCAGCGCCGTCGGCTCCAGCACCTCGGCCTTGCCCGTGTTGCGCTTGACCTGGACCAGCTTCACCGGCTTGCCGGGCGTGTCCAGGTAGACCTCGATTCGCTCGAGGTCGCCGCCGAAGGAGGAGCTGCCGTTCCAGCGATAGCGCATCATCGGTTCGGCCGAACCGGCCGCGACCAGCGCCGTCCTGCCTCCGTCGAGCGCGCCGTCGCCGCCAATGCGCCCCTCGTCGTTCTCGTAGCGCAGCTCCTCGTGCCAGGTCTGGGTGCGCGCATCGAAGTGGCCGTCCGAATCGAGCTTGAAATCGAGCACCGGCCCGTCGGTCAGAACCCCCTGGCCATGCGCCAGCGCCAGCAGGGCCCGCTGCTGCTCGTTGGTGGCGCTCGGGTGGACCAGGGACGTGGCGTCGACGACCGTCCGCACCTTGCCGAAGGCGTTGTCGGTCATCCAGAAGAACTTGAACAGCCGCAGCAGGATTGAGGGCATCGAGGAGAAGCCGCGGCCCGCCACGTCAGAGCGCCGGTTGAAGTCGCCGTGCGCGTCGGAGCCCGCGACGATGAAGAGCTTGCGGACGAACTTCACGTCCTCACGCTCGGGGTTGGCCGTCGCCATCCCCCCGGCCAGGAACTCGTGCCAGCGCGAGAGGCTGTACTGGAGCGAATCGTCCCAGTTCGGCTCGCCCCGCTTCCACCGGTCGTTCTTCGACGGATCCTCCAGGAGCGAACGGATCATCGGCGCCTGCGCGATGGAAAGCTCCACGTACCGGGAGTCCTTCTCATTCCAGAGCTCGAAGCCCTTGAAGACGAAGTCGCGCTCGACGCCGTTGACCTTGCGGATGAAGTCGCCGCGCAGCGCGACGTCGAAGTGGCTGTCTTGCCAGACCGTGTCGAATCTTTGCGCCAGCCGGCTGCGGCTGAACGGATGGGCCGCATACGCGAAGCCGAGCGGGAAGTTCGGATCGTGCGTCACCTGCCCCAGCACCCAGTCGAGCTGGTTCGGATTCGGTTCGTCGCGCCAGAAGAGGAAGCTGCCCCCGTGGAAGGGGCCGACGAAGTTGCGGGCCGAGAACAGGAGCAGGTGAGCCGAGAGGCTGCCGATCATGGCTCCCAGCGTGCCCGGGTGCTTGGCCAAAGAGAGCTCCTCGCCCCGCGTGATGCCGATGAGGTCGTTGTAGTTCTCGAACTCCTTCTGCCCCTCGGCGATCAGCTTGCCGTGGCGATCGATGAAGTAGTGCGAGTACTCGGGGTGCTTCAGCTGGATCGGGCCTGGTCCAATGCCCTCGGTCGTCGGGCCGTAGTGTGGGTGGTCGCGGTCGCTGTAGTAGTTGTTGTGGTCGGTCGTGATGATGCGATCGCCGGCGTTGTCGGGATCGTCGATGAACCCGAGCGCGTAGGCGCTCTCGAAGAGCATCCGCACTGGGCCGCCGTAGTTCTTCCGCAGGGCCTTGTAGGTGAGCTCGCTAGAGAACTCGGCGATCGTGTGGACATGAGTGTCGAAGCTTCGCCAGCCCTCGAAGGACGGCCAGGGATTCGGGTCGAGCGCAATCTCGAGCCGGCGACGGACGGTGTGCTCCGTCTGGAACGGGCCGTCCAGACGCTTGTAGCGCACGGAGGCGACCAGGTGAATGACCGACGCCCCGCGCGCGGAGACCTCCTCCGGGATCGGGACGATCAGGATCGTGTGCCAGCCGCGATTGCCGTCGTGGATCTCGGCGACCTGCCAGGGCGCATTCGGCCCCTGCGGAGGCTCCACCGGGCTCACCAGATCGAGGTCGCTCGTGGTGCGGCCGAAGCCGTCCATCAACTTGATCCCCTCCCCGGACAGTCCCGTCGAGGTCGCACCGCCGACGGCCGGTCCGCGGTCGTGGGCATCCCAGAAGAGCGCCGGGCTCTCGGGCGCATCCCCGTCCTTCAGTGCGATCTCCAGGACCTGCACGCGACGCCAGTCGGCCTTGGTCTCCGGAAAGAAGATCGTGACCGGGACATAGTGCGCGCGCCCAGGCCTGAGCCAGACGCGCCAGGGCGCGTCCATCACGACGTTGAGGATGTCGAGCGAAACGTCCGCTTCGAGCGTGCCGACCCGCGGCTGGGCCGGCAACGGCTGCGCCGCCGCCGCCAGCAGAAGCGCCAACCCGATACCCAGCAACCGCACCCCGTTCACCCGATGCCTCATCCCTGTCGACCTTTCGTTACACGGCTACGAGCGCCAGCCCCGTCGCGTCCGCCTGCCGGACGACTTCCGCTCGGTCCAGCACCACGGTCCGGCCCGCCTCGATGGCCAGCACCGAAGCGCCGGCCTCGCCCAGAACTTCCAGCGTCCGCAGCCCCACCACGGGCAAGTCGAACCGCGTGTCCTGGTTCGGACCGCTCATCTTGACCACCACCGTCCCGCGACCGCCACAGGCGCCGGCCCGCTGGATCGTGGAATCGGTCCCCTCCATCGCCTCCACCGAAACGATGACGCCCGACTTGACCACCACCGTCTGGCCGATGCCGATGTCAGCCATCTGCCGCGCCACCTGGACCCCGAAGTCGACGTCCCCCTGCTCTCGAGAATCGGGCCGCCGTCGCGTCAAGACTGCCGGCTCCTGCGGGATGAAGGGCCCCATGAAGGAGGCCGACTCGCGCACCCGCAGCCCGCTACGCTCCAGCTCACCCGCAATCGCCCGCAGGATAGCATCGTCGCCTCGGTGGCGGACCTTGCCCACCGTCTCCTGCAGCCTCTTTTCCATGCCTTCCAGCTCGAAGATGCGGCTCTTCTGGACCTTCCCAGCCATGACCAGCTCCCGGACCCCTTCGGCTCGAAAAGTCTCGATGGCTTTCGTCAAGCTTCCGATGCCGACCCAGACGATCCGGTCGACGTACTGCGACAGCTCCTGGCTCGCCTCCGATTCGATGGCGACCGCCACCACCTCGTACCCCTTGTCCCGCGCCGCCTGCGCCAGGGTAATCGGAAACCGCCCGTGGCCCGCGATGAGCCCGAGCTTCTCCCTGGGCTGGGCCGTCGGGGTCGCGCCACCGGGCGGACTGGCGGAGGAGTTGTCATGCCGAACAGCCATGGCTTCTGTCGGAAGATGGGAATTTTAGCACGCCCCCGCGATCCACCGCCACTAGTTCTCAAGAAATCCGTGGCGTAGGGAAATCCGTGCCGTCTACCAGAACCGGGGGTTTGGCGGCCCTCAGGTTGCCAAAACGAGAGCCGTGTAGGTACTCTTCCACCCAACATGCGTTTAGGTGGTGGCGAAGGCCTCGGGAAGGTGTGAGCTGCGGCGGCTGCTAGCGCTCGTCGAGCGGCAATCCGAAGGCGCGCAGCGCGCGCGCGGTAGGCGCTTTGCCGACGTGCTCGAGACGGGCGGTGGGATGCGCCTGCGGGACCTCTTCCACCGGCAGCGCGAACTGTCGGAAACCGCCATGACGCCGCGGCTGGTCGCCGACGACGACGACCCTGAGACCGTTTCCGACGGCCGCGGGGCCTTGGTGCTCGTCCACGGCCACTACTGGAAGGACGGCGTCGGCCACGAGTTCGATCCGGCCGAGCGCGCCTTTCTATACGAGCCGTTCCGCGCCGATCCTCGATACGAGGAGCTCAGGCGCCGTTACCGCGTCTACACATACCTCTACCCGAGCCACGCCGACTACGCCTACTCCTCGACCGCCCTGGCCGATGCGCTCGAGCGGCTCCCCTCCCACGGCCCCCAACCCGACGTCACCGTCGTCGCCCACAGCATGGGCGGCCTCGTCGCCCGCTACGCCATGCAGAAGGGGCGCGCCGGCGAGCGCCTCCGAAAGCTGATCACCCTGGCCACACCCCACCACGGCACGATCCTAGCCTCCATCATCATGTCTGCCGGACCGCTGCACCGAAAGGTCGGCTGGGTCGGCCACGGCATCCAGAGGCTGGGCCGCCGCGTCTGGACCCCCAGCCGCGGCATGGCCGGGATGGCCCACGACAACTTCGACGGGCGCATCGACGAGGTCGAGGAAAATCAGCTAGGGCTCATGGTCAACCGCCAGCTCGCCGAGCTCAATGCCACCGACCGCTATCTCGACCGGACCGTCTGCGTCATGGGTCGCGTCAAAGGCTGGTGGCTGAAGGGCCGCAGCGTCTGGGACCAGCTCCCTCGCTGGTTCATGACCCCCATCGACCCCATCTTCTCCGGGCTCGACCCGCTCGTCCACCTCGAAAGCGGCATTGCCGATGGGCTTCCCGTCCAGTCGCGTCATGTCCTCGACGACCTGGACCACCAATCGATCGTCACCGATTCACGGACGCACGGACTGCTGTACGAGATGCTCCTGGAGCCCTCGTCGGCAGAGGCCGAGGAAGAGGCCGCCGCCTAGCGGCCGGCGAGCTCGCGCGCAGCCGCCGCCGGATCCGCCGGAAAGCGCAACCGGTGAAACCGGGGGGCCAGGGCGAGGTTCGCCCGGAACCTGGCCGCCGTGAGCGGCTGCTCGATCGCCTCCAGCAGCTCATCGAGCGGCCCGCTCGCCAGCGCCCGGCGCGCGGCCTGGACCGCCGCGCAGCCGTCCAGCCCCGGATGCGGCCGGCCGAACCGGGCTGCGACCCAGGCCAGCGGCAGCCGCTTCTCATGGCCAGGCCGCTTCCGGATCGTGAGCTGCAGTCTGGAGGCCAGCGGATCGGCCAGCCCCGCCCGATCGACAATGTGGACCCGGTGGCCGTTCGAGAACGATTCCAGGCCGATGGACGCCAGCGGCGCCACCATCATGACGGCCGGGTCCCTGGGCCGCATCGGATAGAACGAGAACCCCATGGGCGAGTCGCCCCCGCACTCCCGCGCCAGCGCACGCCGCTCCAGCCGTAACTGCCGCTCGCCCGCCATCGCGCGAATTCCTTCTGCCACTTCACCCCGGATCGATCCGGCGAAGTCTTCGGCGGAAACCGGATTCTCGCACCCCGTCATCTTCACGTAGAAGCCTCTCTCATCGGCCACTCCCAGAGCCTCGAAGCGCCCCCCGCTCGCGGGCCTCAACGCCACGGCGCACACCAGACACCAGCCCGCCAACAGCGCGGCGGCCATCCCCGCACGACCTCGCGCCCCCGCCGCGGGCCACGGAACCGCGCTCACCGGCAAGAGCGCCGCGAAGAGCGCCGGAAGCAGCATGCGGCCGTGCATGAAGTCGCCCCCCACCCGGACCACGTAGAGCGCCGAGAGGAACGCCCCGAGCGCGGGAACCGCCGCGAGCAACCGAACCGTCCTGCTCTGCCGCGAGAGCTCGAGCCCAGCCCACGCAGCAAGTACGGTCAGCGGCGCCCAGAGATGGTAGGTGCCCGCCGTGTCCAGCAGATAGGCCCAACCCTGCGGCCAGTTGGCCAGCCCCGCTTCCTTCGCCAGGGCCGTGTTGGGCACCAGCGCCGCAAAGTAGCCCATCCGGAAAACCTGGTAAGCGGCGGGGACCACTCCGGCCAGCGCCAGCAACGCGGTCTTTCGGACTGCCCCCGGTGGCCCAGCGACACAGAGCGCTCCCAGGAACGTGACCGAGAAGACTCCCAGGTCGGGCCGGACCAGCGGCCCCAGCCCGAAAACGACCGCGGCAGCCGCCAAAGCTCCTCTTCCCGAGACTGCCTGTACCAACAGCCCAAAGCTGCCGGCCAGCCACGCCAGCGTCAGCCCGGTCTCCAACCCCGAGGTACAGAAGTCCCACGCCGCAGGCACGGACGCAAAGACGAGCGCCCCGAGCGGCAGAAGCGGACCCGCCCCCGGCGCCGCACGCCCCACGCCCTCGGGGTTCCCTGACTTCCAGAGCGAGCCGGCAGCCCGCTGGGCCATCGCCAATCCCGCCACCGCACAGAGAGCACCCAGCAGGAGCGCGCCAGCCTGCAGCGGACCGCCCATCGCCGCCCATCCGGTCAAGAGCGCCACCCAGAGCGGATTGGTGTAGGCCTCGACCCGCTCCCCTACGTTGAAAACCGGCCCGAACCCGGCCAGCAGGTTTTCCACCACGCGCAGGTCGATGAACGCGTCATCGCAGATCCACCGCCGCTGCCACGCCATGGCCGCAAGCAGGATCACGGGCAGTGCCGTGAAGCTGGGGAGCGGCGGCGCCTCGCGTCGCGCTTCGTCTGCGCTGTCTTGAATCACTCGGCGAGATGCCCTCCGGATCGTGCTCCGGATGCTGATCCCCAGCCTCACGGGGCAAGCGGCCGCAAGCGCCCAAGTGCCAGCGGCCGGCCAGCCTCAGTCCTCGAGCCGGAACCCGATGCTGAGCACGACCTGATAGGAGGCGACCTTGCCCTTGCTGACAGCGCCTCGCATCTCCTTCACCTCGAACCAGTCCAGGTTCCGGAGCGTCTTCGACGCGCGCGTGATGGCGTTCTGAATGGCCTCTTCGTAGGACTTCTTCGAAGTACCGACCAGCTCGACCTTCTTGTAGACGTTGTCTGCCATGGGAGCTTCCTCCTCGCGTCCGCGGGGACATCCCGCACCAGCACCATAATCTCCCCCCTGCCTCGGCGCAAGCGGCAGTTCCCGGCTCTTCGCGCTATGGCTGGTCAGATCCGCACGGGCGCCCAGACGGCCCGGTGGTCGCTGCCGAAGTGCTCGCTGCGGCCGGCCGGCGCAAGAAACCCGCCCTTCTTCGCGGGCCCACCATCGGAGTCGTACCAGATGTAGTCGAGCCGCTTGAGCATGATGCTGTGCCCGAAGATCCGGTTGAGCGACGAGTGCGTGTGCAGCCGCGAGCCGTCGCTCTCGTACTCCAGCGCCATCTCCCGGAAGGTGCGCGACCCGTGGGATGCGTTCATGTCCATCGGGATGATCCGCGGCGCCGACGGGTACGGGGCCATCACCCGCCGGACCCATGCCTTCAACGTCCGCGCCTCGGCGACCCGATCGTCCTCACCCACCTTCTTGCCGTCCTTCTTGGCGCCGGACCAGACGAGCTTGCCGCAGAAGACGCCAAACGGCCGGCCCGTCGACTTCTCCGCCAGCACGACCCCCATGAATCTGAGGTTGTAACCGTTGTCGAGATGATCGATCACGACACTCCCCAGCCGCTTCACCAGAGTCGCCTTGTCGGTCCGCCAGTGAACGGCCAGCCCGCTGCCCCGATCGCGGACGCCCTGCTCCTCGAAGGCATACTCCCAGCTCATGCCCGAGTGCTTGTTCAGGAATCCCTGCATCTTGCGAGCGGATTCCAGGCCGATGACCTCCTCCTCTCCAATCACAGCCGCCTGCGGGCACTCCTTGGCCAGCAGCCGGGCAAAGACCTCGGCTGTCTCCCACGTGACCTTGCCGGTGTCGCCGCTCACCGGATGCTTGCCTCCGATGTACGGGTTGCACTGGACCACCATCAAGCTCGTGGTCCGGGCCGCCGCCTTCGCCAACCCCGCGACAGGATCGAACCGACTCTGCCCCGACGCAGCTGACACCACGACAAGAGCCAGAACCAGAACACCGACGCACGAGTTCATCAAGGTCATCTGGAA
>JACPRK010000008.1 GCA_016190005.1 Candidatus Wallbacteria bacterium
CGCCCCTCGCCAACGGCGCGTTTTGGGGTCGGACACCGCTGCCACTTCGCGCCGGCTCTCGTCCCCACGCCAACCGGCGGTATCATCTTGCCTCAGGAGGTCCCGTTCGTGCGCTCACTCCAGATGGTCGCCGCCCTCGCGGCGGCGTTCTCTTCACCGCTGCTGGCCCTGGCCCCGCAGGAGATCGACGCCTACTTCGAGGCCCGATGGGAGCAGAAGGGCCTTGCTCCGGCCCCGCTCGCCGCCGACGGCGTCTTCTTGCGCCGAGCCTGGCTCGACATCGCGGGAGTCGTGCCCCCGCCCGCCGACGTCACCGCCTTCGAGGTCGACCGCACTCCCAGCAAGCGGAGCCACGTCATCGAGCGACTCCTGTCCGGAGAGCGGTACGCAGCGGCCTGGTCGGCCCGCCTGCAGAACCTGCTCCTGGAAAGCGAGATGCTCGCCAAGAACCGAATGCTCGCCCGACCGTTCGACCTCTGGCTCACCCAGTCCCTGGCTGCCGGCATGCCGTACGACGAGCTGGTCCGCAAGCTCATCGCAGGCCAGGGCGCCGTCCACGAAAACCCCGAGGTGAGCTACGTGGCCCAGTTCCGCGAGAGCCCTGAGGCGCTCACCGGCCACCTGGCGAAGCGGTTCCTGGGCGTGCAGATCCAGTGCGCCCAGTGCCACGATCACCCCTTCGAGAAATGGACGAGGAGGGACTTCTATGGCCTCCACGCCTTCCTTGCCCGAGTCAAGGAGCTACGCGTGCCGGTCGCCGCCCTGGCTGCCGTCCGGGAGGGACGGCCGGCGGAGGCCCTCGAGATGATGCCGAAGCTCGCCAAGCTCCCCGGGCGCAAGGACCGGCTCGAGCGCCAGCTCGAGAAGTTCGCCCGCAACCTGCCGCCGCCGTCGCTTTCGCCCGAGGCGATCCAGTCGCTCCTGGCCTTGCGCAAGGAGACTGCCGGCGCCGAGATGCGCCCGACCTTCCTCGTCTTCGACGCGCCCCGCGGGCAGGCCGTGATGCCGGACTTGACGGCGCCCCCCACGGACAAGAAGAAGCCGGTCGGAGAGCCCGTCTCGCCCAGGTTTCTGGACGGAACCGAGCCCGAGGAGTCGGTGCTCGGCCCCACCCGCCGCGAGGCCCTCGCTCGCTGGATGACGGCCCCCGAGAATCCCTGGTTCGCGCGTGCGCTCGTCAACCGCGTCTGGGCCATCTTGATGGGAAGCGGCCTCACCCAGCCCGTCGACAACATCGCCCAGCCGGATTCGCGGACCCACGCGCCCCTGCTCGACCGCCTGGCGACGCACTTCGTCGAGAGCCGCTACGACCTGCGCGGGCTGATCCGTCTGATCGGTTCCACCTCGGTTTACCAGAGGTCCGCCGTGGCCTCCTCGACGCCGACGGCTGCTGCCGAATTTGCGGTCGCTTCCACCCGGCCGATGGAGCCCGAGCAGCTCTTCAACTCTCTGTTGGCCGCAACGGGAGCCGAATCGTGGCTCAGGGAGAAGGGCGGGGAGGACTTCGAGGTCCAGCGCGCCCGGATGATGGCCCGCTTCGGCAAGGTTTTCGAAAACGACGGCGACGCGGGCGCCGAGGACGCGTTCCACGGGTCGCTGTCGCAGGCGCTCTTCCTGATGAACGCCCCGGCACTCCACAAGGCCGTCTCGGCGGGGCCGCGCGGGACAGTGCGCGAGGCCATCGAGGCGGCCTTCCGGGCCGGCAACACCTCAGAGGGGATCGCCCATCTCTACAGGGCTGCCTACGCGCGGGCCCCGAACCCGGGTGAAGCGGGTCTCGCCGCCACCTTCCTCGATGAGAGCGGCGCCGCGAGCCAGGGCCGTCCCGTTCGCGGACGACCCCAGGGCTGGTCGGACCTGATGTGGGCCCTGGTCAGCAGCGCGGAGTTTCTGGTCAACCACTGAGAAAGTAGTGAGTAGCGAGTAGTGAGTAGAGAGGAGAAGGGCGTGGCTGAGAAAGGGAGCTGTCTGGACTGCCGGATCGGCAGGCGGGGATTGCTGCGGCTGGGGCTGGCGGGGGCCGTGGGTGCGCTGCTTCCGCGTGGGTTGCTGAGTGCCGCGGTAGCGGGCACGGCGCCGGCCCGGGCTCGCTCGCTCATCGTGCTCTGGCTGCAGGGTGGCCCCAGCCATATCGACACGTTCGACCCGAAGCCCGGAGCCGCCACCGGCGGGCCGTTCAAGGCGATCTCGACCTCGGTACCGGGCCTGGCGTTCTCCGAGCACTTGCCCCGCTTGGCCGAGCAAGCGCGCCACCTGGCCGTCATCCGTTCGATGACCTCTTCGGAGGGCAGCCACGGGCGCGGCTCCTACTACCTCCACACCGGCCACGTCCCGACGCCGACGGCACGTCATCCTGGGCTGGGTGCCATCGTCAGCAAGGAGGTGGGCGATCCGGCTTTCGCGCTCCCGAGCTTCGTTTCGCTTGGCGGGCCGTCGGTGGGCGGAGGCTTTCTGGGGCAGGATCACTCGCCGTTCGTCGTGCAGTCGAAGCCCGGCAAACCCGTCGAGTTCCTCAGCCCGCCAAAGGATGTCGACCCTGCGCGGTTCGACGCCCGGATGCGGTTGTCGGCGGCGCTCGACGAGGCGTTCGCACGCTCGGGCGGCGTCGAGGACGCGCGGGCCCACCAGGCGCTCTTCGCCCGGGCCCGGCGCATGATGGAGTCGCCACTGACGAAGGCGTTCGTGACCGACGAAGAGCCGCAGGCCGTCCGCGATGCGTACGGTGACACCGATTTCGGGCAACGCTGCTTGGTGGCCCGGCGGCTCGTGGAGGCCGGTGTGCGCTGTGTGGAGGTCACGCTGACCGGCTGGGACACGCACGAGGACAACTTCACGCGCAGTCGCGAGCTGATGGGCGCGCTCGACCCGGCGTTCGCGGCGCTGGTGCGAGAGCTTTCGGAGCGGTCGTTGCTTGCCAGCACGCTGGTGCTCTGCCTAGGAGAGTTCGGGCGCGGGCCCGACATCAACCCCAGGGAGGGGCGCGATCACCACCCCAAGGCGTTCAGCGTGGCTCTGGCCGGGGGCGGCATACGGCCAGGCGCCGTCCTGGGTGCGACCGACCCCGAAGGGCGCGCGGTGGCCGAGCGCCCCGTGAGCGTGCCGGAGCTCTTCTCGACGGTAGCCACGTTGATGGGGATCGACACGCGGAAGGTCTACGTCGCCGGCGACCGGCCGATTCCGATAGTCAACAAAGGCAAGCCGATTGCCGAACTACTAACATGAGGAACTGCCGGCTGGGGTTTGCCTCTGCTTCGCCCGGGCTCGGGCCGGTTGGACCCTCGTCTTCCGGACTACTCGGCCTAGCACGCAGGGGGACTGTCTCGCTCTCGCTCAGCACCCAGCCTGGTGAACTCACCCAGCCAACCTCGGGCCATCGATCTCTTCTGGCCTCCTGCGGCATTCCTGACGACCCTGGTCGCGGCCGGGTACCTCCAGGGGGTCGCCTGGGAGCGGCCACCCGGCGCGGGCGAGTTCCTGGGTCTGGGCGTGGCGAACCTGATGGCGCTGGGGGCGATCTTGCTCACGCCGCGCCGGGCCAACCTGCGGGCCAGGAGCGCGTCGGTGGCCCTGATGGCCGCCGCGTTGTTCGGCGCGGTGACGCTCGTGGCGAACAAGGCGCTCGCGGGTTTGGAAGACCCGTCGGAGCTGGCGATTGCGCTCTCGAAGCTGTCCGATCCGTTCGATCTAGCCATTGCCGCTCTCATCATCGTGTTCGTGGCGCCGCTCTGGGAGGAAGGCTACTTCCGAGGGATGCTCTATCCGTGGCTCTCGGGGCGGCTCGGGGACGTGGCGGGCAACCTCGTTTCGTCGGCAATCTTCGCCGCGTTGCACCCGGGCGGCTGGACTTCGGTGATCCTGCTGTTTGCGGCCGTGTTCTGGGCGGTCCTGACGAGATTCACCGGCAACGTGATGGCGGCGATGGTCGGCCACATGGCAGTCAACGCGGTATCGTTCGCGATGCTTGTAGGGGAGGGGAGATGGGGCCAGCGGATCGGTTGGACGGACATCTCGTTCACCGGGGCGCTCTGCCTGGTGCTGTACTGGATCGGCGGTTTCTGGACGGCCAGGAAGAGCCGGCCGGAGTCGGAAGTGGACGCGCTGGCGGCGACCACGCTCTACTCGGTCGGTATGGCCGTTCTCATCAGCATCACGCTCGCCAGTCTGATCCTGGGCGTGCCGGACCCGAGTCTTTGACGGGCGGGCAGGGGAGCAAGCTCCGGGGGGGGCGTCGATTGGCTCTGGCCTCGGGCCGCCTGGTCTGGGTCCGATGAGCGCCCGGCTGCATCCGTTGGCCGAACGCGTGTCGGCCTGGGTCGCCCGTCTGCCGGCGCGTCGCAGGGGTGTGGTCGTAGCGGTCTCCGGGGGGCCCGACTCGATGGCGCTGCTGGATGTTTTGAGGCTGTTACCCGGCGTGAAGATTGTGGCGGCGCACCTCGACCATAGGCTCAGGCGCGGCGCGTCGGGGGCCGATCGGCGGCTGGTAGAGCGCGTCTGCGCGCGGATCGGGGTAGAGCTGGTGAGCGGCACGGCGACCGACGTCGAGCGGGCGGCGATGCTGGGTTCCGGCATGGAAAACCGGGCACGGCAAGCGCGCTACGGGTTCCTCGAGGCCGTGCGCAAGTCGAAGCGGATGCACTGGATTGCGACCGCGCACCATCTCGAGGACCAGGTGGAAACCTTCTTTCTGCATCTGTTCCGAGGGGCGGGCCTGGCGGGGCTGGGCGGGATGGAGCCGATCGAGCCGGGGCGCCGGTTGTTCCGGCCGATCCTGGGGGCGCCGAAGCAGGAGATCCTCGACTACGTGGCGCGCGGTGGGCTGGCCTGCCGCCATGACGCAACCAACCTGGATCTGGCTCGCTCTCGCAATCGCGTGCGCTGGCAGCTGCTTCCGGCGATTCGGGACAATTTCGGGGAGCCGGCGGTTCCGGCAATCGCGCGCGCCATGGAGCTTCTACGCGGCGCCGAGGCGGCGCTGGAGCAGTGGATGGACCGCGAGAGTTCCGGGGTGATCGAGCCGCTACCGGGGAGGGGCCGCGCCGTTGGGCTGGCGCTGGGGCCGTTGCTGGCGCTGCCGCTGGCGCTGAGGCGGCTTGCGGCCAGGCGGGCGCTTTCGCGCGTGGCGGGTCGGGGCCACGAAGGCACGCTTGCGCAGGTGGAGGCTGTGCTGGAGCTGGCCCAACGCTCCTTGCCCGGCAAGCGGCTGGAGCTCGGTGGGGTGGTGGTCCTCCGGGAGCGGACCCGGCTCCTCGTCCGCCCGGCGCGCCGCCAGCAGTGAAAGCGTCAAGTCCCTCTCGAATTCAGTGTTGATGCCGCATGCGGGCCGGGCCGGCGGCGCGGCTGGCAATTCTCCAAGCCAGGGTGATATGGTATAGTGCGGAGCCCTTCAGCGAGCTTCACGGATCCCGAATGGAGGTCCCTATGAAGGTCATCGTCAGCGGGAAAAACATCCGTCTCACCGAGCGATTGCGAGAACATTCGACAGGTCAGCTTGCGGCCATCCAGAAGTACTTCGACCATATCAACGAGGTCGATCTGGTCCTGTCCGTGGAAAAGCACAAGACCATCGAGAACAGTCAGAAGGCCGAGGCGCAGGTCTGGGTGAATGGAAGCTCGTTCAAGGCCAAGTGCGCCAGCGCCGACATGTACGCCGCGATCACCGGCGTGGCCGACAAGATCGAGGCGCAGCTCAAGAAGTACAAGGAAAAGATGAAGGAGAACCGCCACCGCCGCGGCTCCATCAACCGCACGGCCGAGCAGCGCGAGCTGACCCACAAGGTCGTCAAGATCAGCCCCGACGACGGGGAAAAGAAGAAGAAGCCGCGCATCGTGCGCTCCAACACGTTCGCCGCCAAGCCGATGTCGATCGAGGAAGCGGCCGAGCAGCTCAGAACCCTGGAGCAGGACTTCGTCGTCTTCTCCAACGCCGACACCAACGAAGTGAACGTCGTCTACCGCCGGGCCGATGGAAACATTGGTCTCATCGAGCCTGCTTTCAAGTAGACTGGCGCCGGACGCTCGAGGAAGATGGGCCCACTTCCCAACCGGGAGGCCCTGTAATCCTGAAGGACCCCTCGGAAGGCCTGGGCGATGAAACTCACCAATCTCATAGAACCCGAACTCATCAAGCTCGAGCTGGAGAGCACCACCAAGCCCCAGGTCCTCGAGGAGCTCATCCACCTGATGGCGGAGACCAGCCGCATCAAGGACCGCGACGAGTTCGTCAAGGCCGTGATGGATCGCGAGGCCATCTGCTCCACGGGCATCGGCAAGGGAATCGCCATCCCTCACAGCCGCAACACCTCCATCACGGAGGTCACCGTGGCCCTCGGACGCTCACGTCCGGGAATCGATTTCGACGCCCTCGACAACGAGCCCGTCCACCTCGTCTTCTTGCTCGCGGCGCCCATGAACGCCGGCAACGTCTACCTCAAGGCGCTCGCCCGGCTCTCCAGGCTCCTGCGGATGCCCGAGTTCCGGCAGGCGATCATGGACGCAGCTTCCAAGGAAGACATCATCCGCATCATCGAGGAGAGGGAGTAGCAAGTCGTTGGCTGGCGACGGAGGGAATCGTGCCGGGCAATGGGTCCCGGGGCCGGTTGGGTCCCCCGGTGGCCGCGGCTGTGCCTCGGCCCTGGGATCTAGACCGGCAATCGGGTTGTGTTCGGCCCGCCCCCTCTGGCCTTTCCGCTGACTTGAGCGCGACGCTGCGGCACTCCCGGCTGGCCGCGGCTCGCCTCCGACTTTGCGCTGAGAACGTTCAATCATGGCTTATCTCTGGGGACTCATCCCGAGCTGGAACGACCGCCAGGTCCGCCGCTACGGTAACCTGGCCGAGTTCATCAACACGCTGGAACCGCGCTTCCAGAAGCTGACGGACGCCGAGCTAGTTGCCGTCACGGACCAGTTCCGCAAGCGGCTGGAGGATGGCGAGACGCTGGACGAGCTGCTGCCCGAGGCATTCGCAGCCGTCCGCGAGGCGTCCGTGCGCACCATCGGGAAGCGCCACTTCGACGTTCAATTGATGGGCGGGATGATGCTGCACGAGGGGCGCATAGCCGAGATGAAGACCGGCGAAGGCAAGACCCTGGTGGCCACGCTTGCGCTCTACCTGAACGCGCTGGAGGGCAAGGGCTGCCACCTCGTGACGGTCATCGACTAGTTGGCGCGCCGCGTCGCGGTGTGGATGGGGCCCATCTACCGGGCGCTCGGCCTGTGCGTCGGGGTCATCGTCCACGACCTCGACACTGCCCAGCGTAAGGCCGCCTACAACTCTGACATCACCTACGGCACCAACAACGAGTTCGGCTTCGA
>JACPRK010000075.1 GCA_016190005.1 Candidatus Wallbacteria bacterium
GCCCGTACTCGCGCAGGAGCTCCGCGAAGAGCTCAGCCGAGATCCCCAGTCTCACCTGCACGGCGCGCGCCGCCACCAGCGCTTCGTCGCGGTGCGCCCGGCCAGCGTTTGCCAACTCGAGCAGCAGCGGCAGCTCCGCGGCGGGCAGTTTCTCGGCGACAGCGGCCTCCAGCCGTTCGCGAAGGCGGCCGTCGGACTCGCGCGCGAACAGCCGCAGGAGCGCCCGGCGCGCCTCGGGGGTGTCGAACTCGGCCAACCAGGCGATGCTCCGCAGCGCCGGCGCCAGGCGGGCCGGCGAGACTCGCCCCTCGAGGAGCCCGACGGCGTACGCGGCGTCATGCTCCTCCAGGGCGCGCAGTGCTGTCTCGCGCACCAGCTCTTCGGCGTCGTCGAGCAGGCCCGCCACGAACGGCATCGCCTCGGCCGGCGCCAGGGCCAGCCATGCCCTGGCCGCGCGGGCGCGCACGTGCGGATCGCGACGGCGCAGCAGCTCCGGCGCCAGCGCCGCCAGGCCCGCGTCACCGAGTCCGGGCAGCGCTCGCAGCCAGACCAGCGTCACCCACGGGTCCGGTTCGGCCAGTGCGAGCCTGTGAGCCAGAAGAGCCAGCGGCTCTTTCCAGTCCCGATACCCACGGAGGATCGCCGCCGCCCTGACAGACGGATCGTCCTGGCGCAGCCAGCCCTCGAGCGCTGAAACGGGCTCCTCCCCGCCCCGCAATTCGGGCGCGGTCTCCTCCTCGATGCGGTCCCGAGCCTGGGCCGCCGCCCGTCGGGCGCCCCGATCGGCGTCGCTGATTGCCAGGCGGTCCAGAAGGGTCAGGTACCGGCGGTCGCGCGTGCGGCCAAGCGCCTCGGCCAGCTTCCAGCGCTTCTCCGCCACGCCCTGCGCCAGGATCGCTTCGACCTTCTCGAAGACTGCGTGGTAGCCCGAGACACCCGGCTCGACCGGCGCCGACGCGGCCTGCCGTCTGGCCGAGAGCCGAGAGGCGTGCGCTTCCACGGCCTTTCGCGCGTGGTAGCGGACCAGGGCGCTGGGGTCGCGCGCGGCGCACTCCGACAGGAGTCTCAGCCCCTCCTCGTCGGGAGCGCGCGCGAGTGCCATCACGGCTTCCAGCCGTGTCGCCTCCTCGTCGCTCTCCAGGCTGGCCTTCGGATCGAGATCGGGCATCTGGAAGGATGATAGCCCGGCACCCTACAATCGAGTCCATGCCGACGAGACCTTCCCGCTCACTCGATACCTTCCCCAATCCCCGTTCCGGCCGCAGCTACTCGATCCACTTCGATTGCCCCGAATTCACTTGCGTCTGCCCGATGACGGGTCAGCCGGATTTCGCGACCATCAGCATCGACTACGTCCCGGACCGCCTGTGCGTCGAGCTGAAGAGCCTGAAGCTCTACCTCTGGAGCTTTCGGGATCAGGGCGCCTTCCACGAGGCGGTCACCAACCAGATCCTCGACGACCTGGTCGCGGCGGTCTCCCCGCTCTCCATGGAAGTCACGGGCGACTTCACGGTTAGGGGCGGCATTCACACCGTCGTCACGGCGCGCCACGAGAAGCCGGCTCGCTCGGGCAAGTCGGTGCCCGGGAGAGGCACTCGTCGGCGGCTGGGCTAGCGCCCCAGCACAGCGGCGATCTCGCCTGGCTCCAGCGCCGCGCCTGCGGCCCCCTTGGCCAGCGCCGACTTCGGCAGCTCGTTCACCAGCGCCGAGCGCTCCGACTGGGCGTAGGTCTCCCCGCCTAGCTGGCGCATGGCGAGCATTCCGGCGATGCCGTCCTTTCCCGTACCCGAGAGCAAGATTCCCAGCGCCGAGCCGGTCGTCACCAACCCCGCGCTTTCGAAGAGCGTGTCCGCCCTGCGTGACGGGGCGTCGAGCTCCTCATCGGGGGCGTCACTTTCCGCGGAGTTCTCGATCGTCTCGGCGACCAACCCTTCCCCGTCTTCAGCCAGCACGAACCTGGGGCCTTCGTCGGCCAGTAGATAGCAGGTGCCGCTCTTGAGCTGCATCCCCGGTTCCAGTGCCACGAACTGGGCGCGCCCGGACTTGGAAAACTGACGGGCGTGCAGCTGGGCGGCGAATTTCGGCATCTGGAAGAGCGCCAGCACGGGAACGGACGGCAGCCGATCCAGCCGCTGCACGATCTGCTGCATCGCCTGAAGTCCTCCCGCTCCCCCCGCGAGCACCGCGACGCGGTTGGCGCGCGCCGGTGGCCGGGGGACCGCCGCGGCTGCGGGCGTGGCGGCAATCTCGGAGTCCCGAATCTCTGCCGCGTGAAGCAGCGCCGTGGCCCGCGTCCGCAGGTCGGTGATCCGGATCGGCTTGACACAGTACTCGTCGGCACCGGCGGCCGATCCCAGTTCCAGTGCGATCGGTTCGCTGCGCGCCGTCAGCATCAGCACCGGGACATGGCGGGTGCTCGGGCCGTCTTTGAGCAGGCGGCAAACGCGAAAGCCGTCCATCATCGGCATGTTGACATCGAGCGTGATCAGATCTGGCACGAACTCGTCGATCCGCTGCATCGCCTCGATGCCGTTGACTGCCTCGACGACCTTGTGCCCCTCGTCCTCGAACAGGACCCGCAGCAGCCCTCGGATGCCGGCGTCGTCATCCACGACCAGAATTTTCTTGGTTGTCCCGGTGTCGCCCACGGTCGCCAATATACCAGAGCTCGGGCCTGTATACTCTCAGGGCCGGCGGCGGCCAGCGTCGTCCGACGGAAACTCTTCATGCAACTGGTCTTCACCCTGAGCGGCCACCGCTATGCCCTGGACACGGCCTGGGCTGGCGAGGTGATCCCGCTGGGCATGTTGACGCGACTGCCGGGCGCGCCTCCCGGAGTTTCGGGCCTGCTCAACCTGAGGGGCGAGATCGTCGCCGCTATCGATCTGGACGGCTTGCTGGGCCGCCCGCGGCAGTCGGAGCCCTCGGGGGCCGGTGCAGCACGCCGGCCCTGGGCAGTCCTGGTCAGACGAGAGCGCGTGGAGGCCGCCTTCCTGGCCGACAGCGTGGAGGCCGTCGAAGAGGACGCGCCGCTGGAGCCGACGCTCGTCGCTCTGGAGCCCGGGCTGGCCAGCCTGGCCTCGGGCACCGCTCGCTACGCGGGCCGTATTGCTGTCGTGCTGGACGTGCCGAAGGTCCTGGCCAGGTGCGCCAGCGGCGGGGTCTGGCAGCCGGCGGCCGAACAAGGAGTCGATTCATGACGATTGGAAAGAAGATCGCCGCGGGCTTGGCCCTGTCGGTGATCGTCGTGACGGGCCTGAGCTCAATCGCATACGAGACGACCTCGGACCTTGTCGATAGCTTGCGCTGGGTCGAGCTGAGCCGCCGCGACGCGGCGAACATGGCCGAGACCCTCAAGCACACCTTCGAAGGCGAAGCCGACGCTCGAGGCTATCTCCTGACCGGCGAGGAGCTCTTCTCGCGAGGATTCGATGCCGCCGAGAAGCAGGCCCGCGATCACTTCGCTGGCGTCAAAAGCGCCTCCGAGCCGTTTGCGGATCTCCGCTCCCGTGTGGCGCTCCTCGGTTCCATGCTCGAGAAGAAGTTCTCGCACGGCCGGGCGCTCATCGCGCTCCGCAGGGAGAAGGGTGCCGCCGCTCTGACCGCGTTCGCCCAGGCCGAGCCCGAGCAGAAGCTGGACGAGGAGCTGCAGCGCCAGGAGAACGAGTTCCATGCCCAGCTCGGGCAGCTCCTGGAGCAGCGGTCGCGCCAGGCCAGCCGCGACGCCAACGTCGCTGCGCGCTGGATGCTCCACGGCACGATGCTGGCCATCGTGCTCATCGTCCTGGCCGGCTTCCTGATGATCCGCTCCATCACGGCGCCCATCCGCGCTCTGGCCGACGAGCTCGCCGTTACCTCAGACGAGATCCTGGTCACCTCGGCGGCACAACGCCGGAGCATGACCGAGCAGGCCGGCGCCGTCACGGAGATCACCTCCACCATTGAGGAGATGGCCACCACCGCAGGCCACGTCGCTCAGCAGGCCTCCAGCGTGGCCCGCGAATCACAGAGCAGCGAGGCGGCCGTGACCCAGGCCAGCGACGCCATCGAGCAGACGGTCGGCAGTCTGACGGAAATCCGCGACAAGGTCGGCGCGCTCAATCAGCGCATCCTGATGCTCTCGCAGAAGGCGCAGCAGATCGGCAAGATCCTGCTCGTGATCCGCGAGATCACCGACCAGACGAACCTGCTGGCCTTGAACGCGGCCATCGAAGCGGCGCGCGCGGGCGAATCGGGACGCGGCTTCGCCGTGGTCGCCCAGGAGGTCCGCGGCCTGGCCGATCGCACCCGCCGCGCGGCCGAGGAGATCGGAGGGCTCATCGAGGACATCCAGTCTTCGGCGACGACCGCCGTGTTCTCGACGGAGGAGTCGTCGCGCTCCGTGGAGCACGGCGTGGGCCTGGCGTCCAAGCTCTCGGACGCCAACGCACGCATCCACGCTGTGGTGCTCTCGACGGCGCGCTCGATGGAGGTGATCCAGTCGTCGACCCAGGAGCAAAAGATCGGCATCGAGCAGCTCTCGACGGCGATCGGATCGATCGAGGAACGCTCGCGCGGAACGCTCGATGCGTTTCGCGCGTTCGCCGAGATGGCCCCGCGACTGGCCGCGCTCGTGGCCCGGCAGCGCGAGGAGCTTGGCGTGAGGCCGAAGCCCGGCCCGGAACAGGCCTGAGATTCCGTCGTGGAGGACCCGAACAGCCGGTTTGCCGACGAGGCGCAGGGCCACCTCAGCACGCTCGAGGCCGGCTTCATGCGGCTGGAGCGGACCGGCTCGGGCGACCTGGCCGAGATGTTCCGCGCGGCGCACTCGCTCAAGACCATCGCGGGCGCGCTCGAGCGGCCCGCTGCGGCCACAGTGGCGCACGCGCTCGAGGAGCTGCTGGCCCTGGCGCGCGACTTCCGGCTTCCGGCAGGCCGCTATCCCTCCGATGTCTCGCTCTCTGCCGTCGACGCGGTCCGGCGCCTCCTGGGCGCTCCGCCGGGAGAGCCGCCTCCACAGGAGCTGCTCGACGGGCTCCGGAAGGCCGCCTCCCTGGCCGGCCCGACGAGCGACGAGATGCCGCCCGTGCCCCCGGAGATCCTCTCGGTACTGACGGAGTATCAGCGCGAGCGGCTTCGGACCTACTGGGCCGGAGGCGGGCCAATCTTCGCCGTGCTCGCCCGCTACCGGAAGTCGGAGTTCTACTCGGGGGCCAAGGCTTTGAGCGACAGGCTCAGGAAGCGGGGTGAGCTGCTGTCGCTGACTGCCTACGCCAGCGCTGCCGAGGGTCTTGACATGGCCTTCGTGGCCATCCTGGCCACCGACTCGTTGGACGTGGCCGCCCTGGAGGGGCTCACCGGCCAGCTCTCGGTCCGCAATTTGCGCCTGGAGCCGGCCCAGATGCCGGGAGACGCACCGCGCCCCGCCCCGCCGTCCGAGGCTGCGCCGTCGAAGCAGGCGCCTGCGCCGGCCGGCCACACTGCCGCGCCCCCGGCACCCGAAGCCGACGACATCTCGCGCGATCCGCGGTTTGCGGCGCTGCAGGCCAATTTCCTGGGGTCCATTCCGGACCGGATGGATGCTTTCGCGCAGCGGCTGCTGGACCTGGAGCGTTCTCCGTCGGATCGGGACGCCCTCGACGAGCTTTTCCGTCACGGTCATAGCCTCAAAGGAGCCGGCGGCACCTTTCAGTATCCTGCCATCACAGTCCTGGGCCACGCGATGGAGTCCGTCCTGGACGGCGTGAGGCGGGGCCGCCTGCAAGTGACGCCTGCGCTGATGGGCTTGCTCCTCTCCTCAGCCGACGCCGTCCGCGAGGTCGCCCAGCGCTACAAGCAGGGCGGGCTGCCGGCCGATTTCCGACACGCCATCGTCGACCCGCTCGAGGCCGCCTCTCGCGGCGAGATCGCCGCCCAGCCCGCTCCCTCGGTATCGGCTCCTGTACTGCCGGCCCACGACTCCGTGCGCGTCGGGCTCGACCGCATCGACCACCTCATCAACGCAGCCAGTGAGCTCACGCTGCTCAAGAGCCAGCGCGCTGCGCGGGTCCGCCACACCGACGACCTGGTCCGTGGCCTCAAGTCCACGATGCGGCGCTGGCGGGCCGAGCAGGAAGAGCTCGAGCTTTCGCGCCAGCCCGGGCCACGCCGCGCGCTCGACTGGATCGGCACCTTGCTTGCCCAGATGGAGCGCACCGTCCAGCAGCTCCAGACGATGGTGGACGACGCCGGACGCGAGGCCGCCCAGATCGGGCGCACCGCTGAAGACCTGGCCTCTAGCCTGCTCTCGCTACGGATGCTCCCGCTGGCTAACCTCTTCGCCGGGTTGCCCAGGCTGGTCCGCGATGTCGCGCGCTCGCTCGGCAAGGAGGTCGATGTCGAGCTCGTCGGAGCCGACACGGAGGTCGATCGCCGGGTCCTCGAGGAGCTCTCAGACCCGCTCATCCACCTCGTGCGCAACTCCCTCGATCACGGCCTCGAGACGCCCAGGGAGCGGCTGAAGGCCGGCAAGCCCGAGCGAGGCACTCTGCGCCTGAGCGCTACTCCGCAGGGCGGACAGGTCGCCATCCGAGTCGAAGACGACGGCCGAGGCCTGGACGTGCCGGCCATCCGGCGAAAGGCCGTTGCCGCCGGAATTTTGAGCGTGGACGAGGCTGCTGCGATGTCCGACCGGCAGGCCGGTCAGCTCATCTTCCGCCCCGGATTCACCACCCGGGAGCAGGTCACCGCGATCTCCGGTCGCGGTGTCGGCACGGACGTGGTACTGGCGACTGTGCGGCGGCTGCGGGGTATCGTCGACGTCGACTTCGTGCCGGGGAAGGGGACCAGCTTCACGCTGACGGTGCCATTGACGATGGCCGTGATGCAGGCGCTGCGCGTGCGCGTTGGCGAGGAGCAGTACCTCATCCCCGCCCTGGCGGTCGTCGAGGCGACGCGAGTGGACGCCTCGAGGGTGGAGCTGCTCGACCGATCGGCTGTTTTCGAGCATCGCGGCTCGACGCTCCCCATCGTGGCGCTGGGGCCGATCCTGGAGACGGCTGTCTCGGGACGGGCCGGCGCTCACTTGGAGCTGGTCGTCGTCGGCGCCGCCGAGCGGAGGCTGGCCCTGGCCGTCGACGAGCTGGTGCGGGAGGAGACGGTGGTCGTGGAGGACTGCGGACGGCTTGTTCCGTCGCTTCCGCTCATCGCGGGCGCGACCATCGCCGACGACGGGCGGGTGGTGCCGGTGCTCGACGTGCCCGGGGTCATGCACAGAGCGATCACCGCGCGCGCCAGCACCGCGTCCCCGCCACGGCCGACGGGGCCTGAGCGGGCCCGGCCATCCTCCACGGTGCTCGTGGTGGACGACGTCATGACCACGCGGGAGATGCTTCGCGGGCTGGTGGAGCTGGCGGGCTATCGGGTCCTCGCGGCCGACAGCGCTCCAGCCGCCCTGGCCGCCCTCAGGGAGAACACGGTCGATCTGGTGCTGGCCGACGTGGAGATGCCGGGGATGGACGGGCTGGAGCTGCTGGAGCGCATCCGCGGCGACTCGCGCGTTGCGCGCCTGCCCGTCGTGCTGGTGACCGGCCTGGCCTCAGATGAGCTGCGCCGCCGGGGACTGCTGGCGGGTGCAACCGCTTACCTGGTGAAGGGCCAATTCGACCAAAAGGACCTTTTGAGGCTCATCGAGCGCGAGGTCGGATGAACCGGGATGCCGAGCAGCCCGGAGCCGCCCCGATCCGCGTGCTCGTTGCCGACGACTCGCCGGCCTACCGGGGAATGCTGCGGGTGATGCTCGAGGCCGACGGCGATATCGTCGTCGCCGGGGAGGCCGGCGACGGCCAGGAGGCCGTGAAGCTGGCCGCTGCGCTCGGGCCCGCCGTGATCACGATGGACTTGGAGATGCCGGGGATGGACGGCGTCGAGGCGACCCGCCGGATCGCGGCCACGTCGCGTTGCCCGATCCTCATTGTCACGTCGCCCCTGGTGAAGCAGCGCTCGACCCTCCCGTTCCGGGCCATCGAGGCAGGCGCGCTGGAGGTCTTCTTGAAGCCGCTGCGTATCACCGGCGAGGCCGGCAGCGACGCCGCCGACAACCTCCGCGCACGCGTGAGGGCGCTGGCCGGCAGACCGCCCGCCCCCAGGCGCGCAGCCGGGGCCCGCGGCACGCCCACAAGGGGACGCTCGCCGGCCAGGGTAGCGGTGCTGGCTGCGTCGACCGGCGGACCGGTCGCTCTGCAGCGGCTCTTCGCGGCACTCGGCGCTCCGCAGCCAGGGTGCATCGTCGTGGTCCAACACATTGGCGCCGAGTTCCAGGAGGGGCTCGTGCAGTGGTGGTCCGAGGCCTGCGCCATGCCCGTGAGGCTCGCGTCGGCCGGGGACCGCCTGCTCCCGGGCACGGTCCTCGTTGCGCCCTCCGAGCGCCACCTGATCTTCGGCCTTTCCGAAACCGTGCTGCTCGAGGACGGGCCGCGCGTGCACGGCTGCAAGCCAGCCGCAGACGTCACGATGGAGAGCGCCGCGGCTCTGTTCGGCGCGACGTGCGCCGGAGCGGTCTTGACCGGGATGGGCGCCGACGGGGCCCGCGGGCTCCTGGCCATCCGCGATCGCGGCGGCTGGACCGCGGCCCAGGACGAGGCCTCCTGCGCCGTGTACGGCATGCCTCGAGAGGCCGCGCGACTGGGTGCTGCCGAGGTCATCCTGCCGATAGACGAGCTGGCCCGGTGCCTGGCAAAGGCGATGGGAGCTTCCCAATGACTCGAAAGACGAAATGGAGCCCTCGTGTCCTGGTGGTCGACGACGTCGCCGAGATCCGCCAGGCAGTCCGCTGGTTCCTCGAGAGCCGCCATGGCTGCGCAGTCCACGAGGTCGAGGACGGACTCGCGGCGGTCCATGAATTGATGGGCGGGGGGTACGATCTGCTCGTAACCGACCTGCTGATGCCCCTCATGAATGGGCTGGAGCTGACCGGCTTCGTGCGCTCGACCCCGGCGCTGGCGCGTCTGCCCATCTTGATGCTCACGACCCGAGGCGATGACGCCGACCGGCGGCGGGCCGAGCTGATCGGCGTCGACGCCTACGTCGTGAAGCCCTTCGCCCCGGAGTCCTTCGAGCGGGCCGTCGCCCCGCTGCTCAAGGCCCGGCCGCGCCCGCGCAAACGGACGGCGGCGCCGGCGTGACCGGAGGGCGCCCCGGCGAGGCGAGCTTGCCGCCGGGGCCTCGGAGCTCAGCCTTCAGGAGCAGTGCTTGTCGGCGAGCGCCAAAACCTCGTCGAGAGCCTTGAGGCCCAGCTCCAGGTCGTCCTTCGTCACGACAAGCGGTGGCGCCAGCACCATGTGGCTGATCCAGCCCATCACGTAGACCCCGCGGTCCATCATCTCCTTGGTGAGCGTGTCCATGATCAGCGGCTTGCCCGCAAACTTGTCGTCCATCGTGTTGAAGGGCTGCTTGGAGCCTCGGTTCTTCACCAGCTCCACGGCCCAGAAAAGGCCAAGGCCGCGAACGTCGCCGACGCTGGGATGGCGTTCCTTGAGCTCGTTCAACCGCCGGCCCAAGTGCGCGCCGAGCTCGCGAGCGTTCTCGATGAGGTTGAGCCGCCGGTACTCGTCGATCGCCGTCAGCGCGGGCGCCAGTGTCAGCGGGTGGGCCTCGTAGGTATGCCCGTGGCTGAACGTGTGGTCCTCGAAGTAGTCGGCGATCTCCCGGGTGGTCACGGTGACGCCGAGCGGAACGTAGGCGCCCGTCACACCCTTGGCTGTCGTCAGGATGTCGGGCACCACCTTCCAGTGGTCCACTGCGAACCACTCGCCCGTGCGGCCCCAGGCGCTCATCACTTCGTCGGCGATCAGCAGGACCCCGTGGCGGCGAGTGATCTCCCGGATCTTTATCAGGTAGTCGTCGGTCGGCACCAGGATTCCGTTGGTGCCGACGATCGGCTCTACGATGACGGCAGCCACGTTCTTCTCGTGCGTCAGCATGTAGTCCAGGTACGTGGCGCAGGTTGTGCCGCAGGCCGGGTACTGCTGGCCGAAAGGACAGCGGTAGCAGTAGCAGTCGGGCGCGAAAAGGATGCCCTCGGTCTTGCCAGACGGCTCCACGCTCCAGCGGCGCAGGTCACCCGTGGCGCCGATGGTACCGGCCGTGGAACCGTGGTAGGAGCGGTATCGGCTGATGATCTTGTACTTGCCCGTATAGGCTCGCGCGATCTTGAAGGCGGCCTCGTTGGCCTCCGTGCCGCTGGTGGCGAAGAAGAACTTCTCGAGCCCCTTGGGCACCACTTCCAGCAGCTTGTCGGCGACCGCAGCCCGGACCTTGCACGTGAATGCCGGGCTGATGAAGGCGAGATCCTGCGCCTGCCGGGCGATGGACTCGATCATCGCCTGGTTCTTGTGCCCCAGGTTCGAGCACATCAGCTGCGACGAGAGGTCGAAGTAGCGGCGCCCCTTCACGTCCGTGAAGTAGGCCCCCGAGGCGTCCGCGATGTTCAACGGCTTCCAGCCGCGCTGCTTGCGCCAGGTCCCGTACGTGTGACGTGAAGTGGTTTCGACGACTTTGTCCGTGTTCTCCGACATCTTTCGCAGCCTCCTCTGGACCGTGGGGCCAGGATAGCATGGGAGTAGCGAGTAGCGAGTAGTGAGTAGCGAGTAGGCGGACCGAGGATCGGGAATCGGGGGGCTGACGATGGGGTGGGGGCGCGATAATAGGGGAGGGGCGTGAGAACGATCGTGTTTTCGGCAACCCTGGGGCTCCTCCTCGCGGCGGCGGTGGGGGCGGAGGACTCGGCAGACTTCCGGGCGCCGCTCCACCTCGAGACTGCCAAGCTCGCAGACGCGGCCGCGGAGCTCTCTACGCTGGCGGCTTCCCGGGTCAGGCCCGAGAACGCCGTTCGCAAGCGAATCCTGGGCGAGCTCGAGGAGTACGCATCGAGCGCCCGGCAGCTCTCCGAGCTGACGGCCTCCGCCTCGACCCGGCGTCGCGCCTTCCAGCTCCTCGGCCGCGTCAACACCCTGGCCGGCTATCTGGCCGCAGACCTGCCGCGCTCGGGCCCGTTCGCAATGTGCGTCGAACCAGCGCAGAAAGCGCAGGATGCGCTCGACCGCGTCAACGCGATGGCCTCGGGCTGGTTCGGGGCGCTGGCGCCCTCGGGGCGCGTGTTCCGCTATGCGCGAGAGCTGGCCGACAAGGCCTCTGCGATGCCTGGACGGGTCCGCGCTGCCATGGTCCACTCCGGCCGCCGCCATACGCTGGTTCAGGCGTTCGAGGAGTTCGCCGCCCACGCGCGCGCCTATGCCGCCTCGCTCGGCGATCCTCTGGTCACCGAGGCCGGCCAGGCCAATCGCCTGGCGCTGCTCTTCCGCCACGCCGACCGGATCGACCTGGCCCTGGTGCAGACTCGCGCCACCGCCTCCGTCCGCTCCGTCTGGAATGGCATGCGCGACAGCTTGCGAATGCTTTGGGGAGTAGTGGGTAAGGGGTAGGGGGAATCGAGAATTCACAATCGAGGAGCCGGGACCTTCATCCGCCGCGCCTCGGCCTCGAGAGGGGCTGTGAATCTATCCAAAGGCCCCCCAAGCACCGCTCGGGCTGAGCTCGTCGAAGCCCAGCATCGAAGCGGCTATGGCCCGTCGATAGGCGCGGGAGAACGGTTCCAGGGAACCTGTTCACACCCTCCGAGGCCTGAAGCCTGATCCCTGAAGCCTGATTCCTGGAGCCTCATCCCCTCGCGGACTTGAGGATCTCTTCGAGGATCTCGATGCGGATGGCGGGGTTGCGCTTCAGGGGAGCGTCGAGCGGCCGGTCGGGAACCCAGATGAAATCGGGGTGCTCGTGAACGCTCTTGCCAAGCCAGTCGCTCCGGGTGACGCGGTTCTTGTCGTCGAGGTAGATGCGGTAGGCATAGTCGAGCGGCAAGAGCTTGGTGCCGCGGTAGGTGGGCGCAGTGTAATCGGCGTAGTAGACGCGGGTGCGGAACTCGTAGGCGCGTCGGTCGGGGTTGAACTGCCGCGTGTAGCTCCAGCCGACGACGGGCAAGTTGTTGACGTGCTCGTTGGCGTCCTTTTCGGCGACCAGGCCCTTCTCGCGGGCCATGTGGTCGAGCATGATGCGGTGGAAGTTGTGCGGGAGGATGTCGCGGTAGGCGGCGTCGAGCTCCTCCTGGGAGCCTCCGCGGGACGGATCGTAGCGACGGCCGGAGTCCTCGGCCCGGTAAAAGCTCGGGTCGGTCGGATTCGACAGTCGGGCGGCGGTCGAGAGATAGGCCTCCGTGAAGAGGCCCTTCAGGTCGGCGCCCGTGAAGGTGATGGAGCGTCGCGATGTCTCCTTCTGGCTGTAGGCGCTGCGCCCGAGCGGATTGTTCTGTCCGGGCCAGAGCGGGTCGCGCGAGCGGAGCTTGAGCTGGGTGACGGGCTGCTCCAGCTTCACGACCAGCTGCTCGGGTGGCTCGGGAACCAGTACTGCGGCGGCGGCCCATCCGTTGCAGTGTCCCCACCAGTCGACCTGGACGAGCTGCGAGGTGCGCTCACCGCGCGAATCCGTGTAGGGGATGCGCGCCGTGCTGCTGCGCCAGTCTTCCATCCAGGGCGCCATGTTGTGACCTAGCTTCCAGCGCCAGGTCAGGCCTGGGCGACCGAAGTCGCTGGAACCGCCGACGACCAGCGTCTTGGCCACAGAGCTGGCCTCCCAGGCGGCCGAGCCCGGGTTCTGCCCGCGCGTGGCGTTGACGTAGGTGTCGTAGAGCTCCATGGGCGTGAGGCCGTCGGGGCTAAACGTCTGGAAGGCGAGGTGGCAATCCTGGAAGGGCCAGTACGTGGACGACCACGGCTGCTTGGTGTCGGGCAGCTTCTGCGAGCTGCGCGCGACTTGCGAATCGACAGGGAACTGGCCGCCCGAGCTGCGCCCGGAGACCTGCCAGACGTCAGCCCGCGTCCAGTCGCCGCCGCCCGTCTGCGGACGCACGACCGGTGCCTCGATGGGGAGGTCCGAGTAGTTGTCCCCGAGCTCGCCGGACTGGGGGTAGCTCGTGCGCGGGATGGCGATGCGCCGGTCGGACGGATCGGTCGGGTCGACCCGGCGCCAATAGTCCTGGGCGTGGGTGGACGAGACGGCCAGCAAGCAGCCGAGCGCGGCCAGAAGTCGGGGCAGGTGGGAATTCCTCATGTTCTTCTCTCCCGGGGATTCTACCAGATGGGTCGGTCCGTTCCGGCGCGAGCACGGCCGGGGGCCGTCAATGCGAGGAATCCACGAGCCAGGCCTTCATGCGGCCGCTCTCGGAGTAGACGAACCAGGGCGCCGCAGCGGTCCAGAGCTGGCGAAAGCCCGCTCCGTCGCTGGCACGCACGATCGTGTACTCGAGTGTTTCGGCTTGCGGGGGCAGCCCGACCTTGACCCGGCTGTCGCCGGCATCGATCCGGGCACGCCGGACCGTCTGCTTCAGGTCTCGCGAGAAGTACATTCCGGAGCTGCCCTCGGTCACCTCGTAGCTCATGGTGCGTTCGGGTGCGCGGACAGTCTCCGGCGCCTCGAACATCGGGAAGTCGCCCGGCGTGAGCGAGAGCTCGTTGACGATGGGAAACGGTGCCGTGGCCAGCGACGTATAGTCGGCGCTCTCGGGCTCTCCCGGCGCCTGGGTCGGCCGGTAGGCAACCCGGGCCAGCGCCAGCGACCTAAGCTCACCGGCGGGCGAGCGCTCACCGATGAAGAAGTACCCGGTCACGCTCTTGCCGGGACCGGAAATCTGCTCCGCCCTGAGGCGAAAAATCTCCAGGTTCCTGTCTCGGCTCCGTTCCATCACACGAAATCTCCACCGGACGGGCTCCGACCAGGAGGGCTCCCGCCGCCTGGGGCCGGGTACGCCGCCTTCGTGGATGCGGTACTGCGCCTCCACGGTCCACTGCATACCCTTCGACCACGAGGGGACGAACGTCCTGAAGTCCTGACCGGGGCCGGCGGCGGCAATCTGCTCAACGCAGGCGCATGCCATCGCCATGACGACTACGAGCCCGCGCCACCCGGTGTTGCGCATGGACACCGGCTACTTCATCACCTCGAAGCGCAACAGCACTTTGTTCCCCAGCAGCAGTGCGTCGCCATCCTTGAGCGGCACTTTCTGGTTCTTCGGGATGAGACTGCCGTTCACCTTGGTGCCGGTACTCTGCTGGATGTCCTGGATGAAGTACTTGTTGCTCTCGCAGAGGATGCTGGCGTGCAGGGGCGAGATCGAACCCTGCGGGTCGTATCGCGATAGGTCGAGGCCGGGAAACGTGTTCTCACCCTCCTCGTCCTTGCCGAGGAAGGTCTCCTCGTTGCCCAGCGAGTGGTAGTGGACGGCCTTGTTGTTTTGGTAGACGACGATGCACGGGGAGCCGGCCGGAGGCCTGCGGCCCGCACCCGGCTGCACGCGTGCCAGCTCCTTCTCCATGTCCAGCACGTCGGCCTGGGCGATGGCCGGCCCCCCCTTGCCGGCCTGCGACGGAACCAGAAGGCTGGCGAAGGGATCGCTTCCACCCAACAGTGACAGGCTGTCCAGGTCGTAGGCCGAGGGCTCGGAGCTCGAGAGTGCGCTGAAGTCGACCAGCTCCTGCTTGGGGGCGGGCTTGGCCGCGGCGGCCGGATCGCTGCCGACTTTGGGGGCGACGTTGCCGCCAGAGAGGCCGACGGCGCTACCGCTGAAGAAGCTGTCGAGGTCGTAGACGGCCTCGCCGCCTTCCGGGGGCGGAACCGGTGCGCCCGAGCTGCTGAGCGCGTCGAGGTCGTAGAAGCTGGCGCCCTCGTCGGCTGCCAGGGCCGGCGAGGAGAGTGAGGAGAAGTCGACTTCCTCCCCGCCCGGTGCGCCCAGGCTGGTGTCGAGGTCGAAGAAGTTGAGGCCTCCGCCGGGCGTGTCCTGCGCCGGGGCGGGCGCGGGAGGGGCGCCCGACCGTGGAGCGGCAGCGGCCGGCCTCGGGGGCGCCGGTGCGGCCGAAGGCTTCATCGGCGGTAGGTCGGGCGGCTCGTCCGGAGCGTCGGGAATCTCGAAGGAGCTGGCCGGCATCTTGGGGGCCACTGGCGCAGGCGCGGACGGAGATCGGGGCTGCATTCCGGCGAAGAGATCCTCGTCCTCGGCCGCAGGTTCGGCGATGTCCGGGATCGAGATCCGGGGCGATGGCTTGGGGATGGACGGGGCCGCCGACGGGGGCGGAGCCGAGGCGCGCGGAATGGACGGCGCAGGCGCGGCGGCTCTCGGGGCGGGCACGGAAGGCCCCGCGGTCGTCACCATCGCGGCGACCGCTGGCCGGGGCGCGGCCGCCGCCGGTCTCGGGGGCGGCGCCGCCCGGGGCGCGACGACGGCCCCGGCGGCAGAGCTCATTTTCTGACGCAGGGTCTGGAGGTTGCCGCCGCAGCCCTTGCAGAACCTATCCCGGGGTCCGGTGGCGCCTCCGCAGCGCGGACAGAACAGGCTCAATTTGGCTCCTTGATACCCAGGGCTCTGCAGAACTATAATTTCACAGGACCCGCCGTAAATATAAGTCCGCCCGAAACGCTTGTCAAACGGACCCGATTACTCCTTGGCGTCTTCATGGCCATACCCGAAGCCTATCTGAAGCACGGCTCGAAGCGGTATCGCATCACCAAACCGATCTTCTCCGTGGGGCGCGAAGCCGGCTGCGATATCCTCATCAATGATGAGCAGCTCTCGCGCAAGCACGCCCTGATCGCCGCCGCCGACAGCCGCTTCTACCTCATCGACTTCAAGAGCAGTAACGGCGTGCAGGTCAACGGCCGCCGGGTCGAGGAATCGCTCCTGAACGACGGCGACAAGATCACGATGGGCGCCCAGGAGTTCATCTTCAGCGGACCCAGGTCCGATATCGCTGAGCGGGGCAAGGCTGCCGAGAAGCAGGCCGCCGGTGCTATCGCCGGAAAGCTCCTCTCCCCAGGCCGGGACCCGGGCGGCGACCCCGGCGAGTCTCTGGGCAAGCTCCTGAAGCAGGACACCCTCTCGCTCCTCAAGAACCGCCAGATCGACAAGGCCGACTCCACCAACAAGCTCCTCATCCTCTACAAGGTCGCCACGGTCATTACCTCGGTGCTCGACATCAAGGAGCTCCTCAACAAAGTGATGGATCTGGCCCTCGAGGTGCTCTACGCGGACCGCGGCTTCATCATGATGCCCAACGAGAAGGGCGAGCTCTTGCCCGTCGTCAGCAAGAGCGTGGAGCGCGATGCGCCGAAGGGCGCCATCCTGCCGGTCTCCCGGTCGATTGCCCACTACACCTATGAAAAGGGCGATCCCGTCCTCACTCAAGACGCCCTCATCGACAAGCGCTTCCAGCAGTCGGGCTCCATCCAGATGTACAACATCCGCAGCGCGATGTCCGTCGCCCTGCAGACCCGCAACAAGCGCTTGGGTGTCCTCTACATCGATAACCGCATCCAGTCGAGCTGCTTCAACGACGAGGACCTGAACCTGCTCATCGCCTTCGCCGACATGGTGAGCGTCGCCATCGACAACTCCAAGCTCTACCACAACCTCAAGGCGTCGCTCGAAAAAATCAAGCAGCAGCAGGACGCCCTGGTGATGAGCGAAAAAATGGCCGCGATGGGCCAGCTCTCCGCCGGAGTCGCCCACGAGATCCGAAACCCGCTCACGGCCATCTCCGGCTACACCCAGCTCTATTTCACCAAGCACACCCCCGAGGAGTTCTTCTACCCCAAGATGAAGCTGGTCCAGGAGGCTGCCAACCGCATTCAGCGCATCGTCGACAGCCTCCTCGGATTTGCTCGCAAGGGGGAGCGCAAGTTCGAGACAGTCAATGTCGCCTCCGTGCTCGAAGAGACGCTCGTGCTGGCGGAGCACACGCTCTCCAAGTACAACAAGGTCGAGGTTGTGCGGGACTGGGACCCCGCCCTGCCGCCAATCATGATGGACCGCCACCAGATGCAGCAGGTGTTCCTCAACTTCATGATCAACGCCGCCCAGGCGATGCCCAGCGGAGGCCGGCTGACCGTGCGAACGCGGCCCGAGAAGTTCGCCGACGACCCGTCCCGGGTCAGCCACGTCGACATCCTCTTCGAGGACACCGGCGTCGGCATCCCGGCCGACAAGCAGCAGCATCTGTTCCAGGCCTTCGCCACGTTCGGAAAGAAGGACGGCACCGGGCTGGGTCTCTGGCTCTCCAAGAGCATCGTCGAGCAGCACAAGGGGACAATTAGCTTCGTTTCCGAGCTCGGCACGGGGACGACCTTCTGCATCAAGCTGCCGTACTGAGCGCAGGCTTCAGGAGTCAGGCTTCAGGGGCGAGGCTCGAGGTGTCGGCAAGGCCACCGACCTCTTGCTCACGACCAAGGCCAACTCCGGGGCTCGCAGCCTAGGAGCGTGTCGGAGAATTACGATCCGCCCGGGATTCCTCGGAAAAACGAACAGGGAACAGGCAACCGGGGACCGGGAACAGGCAATGGGAAATGACTTGACCAGGA
>JACPRK010000076.1 GCA_016190005.1 Candidatus Wallbacteria bacterium
CCCCTGCCTCGTCACCCTCTCGGAGGCCACCTATGAGCAGTAAATCGGGGCACGTCGAGTTGCCCCATTGTCTTCCTTTGGGGCAACTCGACTTGCCCCGATTTCGCCGCTTTCCTTTGGGAAGACTGGGGGCGGGGTTCGGGTTGGTGGAGGGGCTGCTGGCACTGGCGATTCTGGGGCTCACGTTTCTGCCAATCTTCGGGACGTACACGTCAGCGACGCTGGGGACCCACCAGGTCGTGAACACGACGCGGGCACTCGAGCTGGCGTCGAGCCGGCTCGAGCTCTTGGCCGGGCTGCCGTTCGCTCACGTCTCGACGCTGCCGGCCCGGGCTACCGTGGACCCGGCCGAGCTCGGCCGGCCATTCGAGGGCGAAATCGAACGCCAGGACGACGTGCCCGGGGAGCTCGTGCGCGTGACCGTCCGCATCCGGTGGAAGCTCAACGACCGGCTCTCGGAGAAGGTCGAGCTCGCGACGCTGATCGCAAACCCGAGGGCCAGATGAGCAAACGCGGATTGGTCCTGCTGGACGTACTGCTGGCGACGGCAATCCTGGTGGGGGCACTCTCGATAGCCCATTTCGCCTTCTTCGGTGGCGGACGGGCCTACATCCGGGCCAGGGCGCGGCTGGACACCATCGCGTCCTGCAGGGCTGCGCTGGCGCGCGCGCAAGCCGACGTGCGGCGGGCCGCCGGACGCGTCGAGGTCTCAGACGATGGCGCCGTCCTGAAGCTGACCGTGCTCGATTCGTCGGGCCCGGGCGGGCTTCCCACTGCAGGCGCCGACGGGCGGTTCAAGGAGACGCCGCTGACGTACAGCTTTGACGCCGGCGCGCGTCGGTTGCTGCGGCGCGAAGGGACCGGCGCCGACGAAGTCGTCGGGCGCGACCTGCCGGATGTGGTATTCTCGCAGCGGGTCCTCGACATCGGGGCAGTCAAATGCCCGGTCGTCACGCTCAGGGTGACGGCCGTGCTCGACGGAAGGCCGTTCGGCATCGAGGCGTCAGCGGTGCCGCGTCTGATTGCAGGCTGGGCCGCGAACCCGGCCTGGGTCTTCACGACGACGGGGTCCCCCTACGAGTTCAAGGTGGATCAGTGACGGCAACGATCGTGGCCGCAGCGTCGGCCTTTCCCGAGACCGTCGTCGGCAAGGACGAAGTCGTCGCCAGCCTCCGCAAGGTTTTCGACGGACGCGTTCGCGACCTCGAGACCTACTGCGCCATGGTCGACCACTCAGGCATCGAGCGGCGCCATCTTGCCCTGCCGGTCGAGGAGCTGGTCCGACCTCGCCCATTCGGACAACGCAACTCCGATTACGCGCGGCTCAGCCGCGGGCTTGCCGAGGAGGCCGCCAGCGCCTGCCTGGCGCGTGCGGGAGTGGCTGCCAGCGACGTCGACTTCCTGATCACGCTCTCCTGCACCGGCTTCACCATTCCGGCCCTGGACGCCCACCTGATCAACCGCATGGGGTTTCGCCGGGACGTCGACCGGCTGCCCGTGACCGAGATGGGCTGCGCAGCGGGCGCCTGGAGCCTGGGGCGAGCACGCGAACGGGCCCTGGCCGTCGGCGGCGGGCTGACGCTCGTCGTGAGCGTGGAGCTGCCCGGGCTGACGTTTCAGCCCGGAGACGTCGCGCCCTCCAATCTCGTCAGCTCTGTGCTGTTCGGGGACGGGGCAGCCGCAATCCTGACCGATGGCCGCTCGGGGAAGCGCGGGTTTCGCGTGCTCGACAGCCGTTCGGTGCTTTTCCCGGATTCGACGGGCCTGATGGGCTTCGACCTGGACGAGGACGGCTTCCACATCGTGCTCGACCGGAAGATCCCGTTCGTCATCGCGCGCGAGGCCCTGCCTCGAATGCGCGACTTCCTGGCTGGCCACGACCTGCGCCCCCAGGACGCCGGATTCTGGGTGGTGCATCCGGGCGGCAAACGGATCCTGGATGCAATCGCGGCGGCGCTGGAGCTGGGTCCGCGAGAGTTAGGCCCGACATTGGCGGTCTGGTCCGAGCGCGGCAACCTCTCGTCCGCTACGGTGCTGGCCGTGCTGGAAAGGCTCTTCGAAGATCCGCCTGCGGCCGGCTCGCGTGGGCTGGCGATCGCGTTCGGACCCGGCTTCTGTATGGAGATGGTGTTGCTCGAGTGGGCCGAGTGATAGGCTGACGAGCGATGGCAGGCAACGACCAAGACGATCGAGACCCCAGGGAAGCCGACTGGCGCGCGCGCTACTGGTGCGCCTGCGGCCTGTCGCGCGTCCAGCCCTACTGCGACGGCAGCCACAAATCGACCCCATTCCGCCCCGTGCCCATGACCCAGCGGCAGTGGGAGCGGTTCGGCAAGAAGACCCCCGACGGCACCGGAGGCACAAGCCAGCCGTAGGGCCGGCGCGTCATCCAGGGGGTTCGCCTTCGCCTCACTGCAAGGCAATGCCGCGCACGTGGCCCTCGTCGTCCACCCAGACAGCATAGAAGTCGGCACCGCAGCTGCCACAGTGGGCGGTCGGGTCCGCGAACGATACGACCAGAAGCGGACAGCCGGGCTCCAGCGCTGGCCTCCGTCGGGGCTGATCGCAGCCCTGAGACACTGCTGCGATCGGTCCTCCCAGACCGAGGCGACAGCGCGGCCGTTGACAGCCATTTCGGAGCGCCTCCCGTTGTCGACTGCCTCGCCCTGGCGGCGGGCCAGGCGAAAGCTCGCCGCCCAGTCTTCGCTCCGGGCGAACCTGAGCGCTCGGCCGCCGATGAGAAGATCCTCGGACCACTGGAGCAAGAGGCGCTCTTCGAGTGCCGCAAGAGACGGCCAGCCCGGATCGATGCCGGCGCCGTCGCCGCCCGCGGGCGCTGGCGCGGACCAGGCCTGGCCGGGCCCCCCGGAGCGCGTGACCCGCAAGGAAGCGATCCGGTCGCGTCCCGTCTCGACCCGGAACGCAGCCACTCCGAGAGCGTCACGGCGCTCCCAGCCCCGCAGCCCCTTCCCACAGCTGGCGTAGCGCACTTCGGCCCCACTATCCCTGCGCGCCAGAAACGCCACATGGAAGCGGCCATTGCGGGCAACCAGCGCTACATCCGAGCCGCCGAGGCAGGACTCGGCACCGTCTGCAGGCGGGACCTGCCAGCTCGCGCCACCGTCGACACGCTCACACGCGCGCTCTCGGATAGCGCCATGCTGCGCTCGCTCGGCGAGCTCGGGCTCGATCTTCGGGGACCACCCACCAGCCGCTCGCACGGCGTGCTCCAGCTCCAGGGCGATTTCTACGTGTTCGTTCGCTGCAACCCGGTCGATGGCGACAAGGGCATCTCGGTGGCCGCACCGGGGCTGAACGTGAACCTGCACCTCTACCGCAAGCCGTCGCCGCCTAGGGAACAGTGGCACTTCTTCGGCAACGTGGCGAGCAACCTGAAGATCGAGGACGGCCTGGGCGACGTCGTGACGACCATCCTGCTGGTGCTGGCCGAGAAGCTTTTGCCGCTCGTGAAGGACTGGCTCAACGAGTACATCGAGAGGAAGCTGGACG
>JACPRK010000079.1 GCA_016190005.1 Candidatus Wallbacteria bacterium
GACGGAACCCAAACCGGGAAAGGGATAGAGGTAGCAGAGAACAGGAATTCGGGAATCGAACGGACAGGTTCAGTTTTCCGTTGCCTGTTCCCGGTCCCAGGTTCCCTGTTCCCTGTTTGTTTTTCCCCGACGCTCTCCTAGGGTTCCCCGCCGTCCACGTCCCGCGAGCGCTCGCTGTGACGCTCCAGTCGGGCGATCTGCTTCTCCACCTGCGCGTAGAGCTCGTGCTTGCGGCCGATCTGCGCCCGGACGGCCCTGAAGTGCGCCAGGGCCTTCTCCTCCCGGCTGAGCCGCACGTTGATGAGACCCATCTTGAAGCGGACCATCGGGTCGGCCCCGCTCGAGCTCAGCATTCGCTGAAACTGGCCCAGGGCCTCCTCGAACCGCTCTTGCCGGTAGTACAGGTTCCCCAGGTACTCGTAGGCCGGCGTCAGCTCGGGATAGTGCCGCAAGATCGCCTGATACTGCTCCTCGGCGCCGTCGAGCTCGTCCTTGCGCTCCATCAACTCCGCAAGCGCGTAGCGCGCCGCCAGGTTTCTCGGCTCCTGCGCCACGACCTTGCGGAAGGCCTCTCGAGCCGAATCGTAGTCCTCCGCTTCCATGTAGAGCTTCCCCAGCTCCGACAGACTGGTCACATCGGCCGGACGCGACTTCACGGCCGTCTCGAGGGCCCGAATGGCGCCGGCGCGGTCTTTGCGGGCGGCCAGGATCGCCGCCTTCTGCGATAGAGACCGTGGATGATCCGGCCGCACCGCCAGCACTCGCTCGTAGCGCTCGAGCGCTCGCTCGAGATCGCCCTGCGAGTACGCCAGCTCGGCCTCTCGCAGCGCGTCGGCGTACCGTTCGACCGGCACCTCGCCCGGAGCGGCAGCGGGGGACGCGGCCGGCTGGTCGCGGGTCGGCGCCCGGGCGGCCTCGGGACCGGCAGTCTCCGGGGTCTCGCGCGCCTTGGTGCGCTGGCGGAGGCCCGGCCGGAGCGAGGGAGCAGCCTCCTCGACGATCGTCCGTGCGCGTAGGTGGGAGGGGTCCTGCTTGAGCAGCGCGCGCGCTGCCTGCATCGCCTGATCGGTGTTGCCAGCGGCCTCGGCCAGCTGCATCGCTTCCTCGAGAAGCCGCCGATCCGACGGGTGCTGCGCCAGAGCCTGCTCGATGGCCTTGTAGGCTTCGGCGGCGCCCCGCTCGGCCTCCAGCAGCTCCGCCAGCACCAGGGCGCCATCCACGCTCGAGGGCTCCAGCTTCAGGTAGCGCCGGACTTGCCTGAGGGCGTCGGCTCGCCGGGCCAGCCGCGCTTCTGCCCGGGCCAGCTCCAGGTGCACGACCGGCTCTGCGCCGCTGCGGGCGGCGTACCCGGCGAACAGGTGGCGGGCCTTCTCCCACTCGCCCCGCGCGGCCGCCGCCCGTCCGAGCACCAGCCATCCCTGCGTGTCGGATGCGACCGGCTCCAGCAGCTTCTCGGCCTTGCCAGGATCGCCCGCGGCCAGCGCCTCGCCGGCTCGGGCCAGAGGCGACTCCGGGGACGGGACCTGCTGGGTCGAAATCTGACGGGAAAGGGCCACGGCGCGCATCAGACAGTCATTGGCCTTCGGCTCATCGCCCTGGGCACTTGCCACCTTCGCCAGGTCCACCAGCGCCTCGTAGCGCAGCCGCGCCGGGGCGTCGAGCGACAGCACGTGCTCCAGCTCCCGCTGCGCAGTGGCGAGCTCGCCCGCCTCGTAGGCCGCCTCCCCTGCCCGCAAGCGAGCCTTCGGGTCGTTTGAGTCCGAGGCTGGCCGCGGATGCGCCGGTGCGACAAATGATACGGGGGTGACTCGATCGCGCCTTCCCAGGTAGAACGCCCCGAGCGCCAGCAGCGCGGCCGAGTAGAGAATCACGCCGCAGCCCAGGAAGACCGCCTGTGTCGACAGACCCCGATGGAAGCTCAAGCCGCCACGGTTGATCGTGAGGTGACGCGCGACGATGGCCGATTCCTCTTCGTCCAGGGCGGGAAAGGCGCGGTCGTAGATGAACTGGCAGAATTCCGCCATCCGGTAGGCGTCCCGGATATTGTAGAGCCAGAGGCCGAGCCCGCCGATGGTCAGCGCCCAGAGAAAGGCTTGGTAAACCCTGGGCGCGGTCAGGCCGATGAGCGTCTGGCTGACGGCGAGCCCGCCGGAGAAGTCCCACAGATAGAGGAAGACGGCGAGCTCCCCTCCGAAGAAGGTGAGCGCCCGCTTGTACTGGCCGTTGAAGAGCTGCCCCAGGCCCATCACGAGGGCCGAGAGCACGGCCGCCAGCCGCGGGTCGCGCAAGAGATAGCGCGTCGCCTCCTGCTCGGCGAGCTGCTCGTAACGCTCCTCTTCGGGCGTGAACCTGCTCTGGGCGTAGTTGCGAAGCATCAGATCAGATCCGCGAAGACTTCGTTCGACAGTGCCAGGCCCTGCCGCGACAGGGCCCACCCGTCGCCGCGGCGGTCCAGCAGACCCAGACGGCTGTAGCGCTCCAGCGCGCGCAGAACCTCGCCCGTGGCGCGGCCACCCAGCCCACCGGGCAGGCCGTCGACCCCGCGCAGCAGGCGCAGCCGAAGCATCAAGAGCTCACGCGCCAGGTCATCGCCCGAGAGCTCCGACTCGAGCTCGGGTCCGGATTCGACCGCTTCAGCGTACGCCTCGAAGTCGTCCGGGTTGGACAGCCGCCGGCCGTCCATGAAGCTGGCTGCCGACAAGCCGATTCCGAGGTACGGATCGCCCGTCCAGTACTTCAGATTGTGGCGGCACTCGCGGCCCGGGCGGCACCAGTTGGAGATCTCGTAGTGGCCGTAGCCGGACGCTTCGAGGCGGTCCTTGGCGTGGTAGTAGAGCTCCACCTGCGCGTCCGGGTCGGGAGGCTCGATGCCTATCCTGCCCCAGTGGCTCTCCTGTTCGAGCTGGTAGATGTAGACGGAGACGTGCTCGGGGGCCAGCGCGACCAGCCTGTCCAGCGACCGATCGAGCGTCTCGGTCGAGTTCCCCGGGAAGCCGCAAATCAGATCGAGATTCACGTTGTCGATGCCCGCACCGCGCACCGCGTCCACCGCGGTGTCGACCCGGTCTGCCGTGTGCAGCCGGCCCAGCCGGGCCAGCTCCTCGGGCACGAACGACTGCGCGCCCAGGCTGACCCGGTTCACGCCCAGCCCGGCCAGCAGCAAGGCCTTCGATTCATCCATCGACTCCGGATTGGCCTCCAGCGTGACTTCCGCGCCGGGCGCAAGCGTGAAGCGCCCGAGGACATCCCGGAAAAGCCGCGTGAGCTGCGCCCCGTCCAGGACCGAAGGCGTTCCCCCCCCGACAAAAACGGTGTCGATCCGGCGCGCCCCGCTCTCCCGGATCGCTTCTCGCTCCAGCAAGTCCAGGTAGCCGTCGGCCTGCTCCCGGGTTCCCGGCCCCGAGGCGAAGTCGCAATAGTGGCACTTCGCCTTGCAGAACGGGATGTGGACGTAGAGGCCTAGGGCAGCCGTCATGACTTCACCGCGGACCGCGGTAGGCCACCAGGTCGATTTCGACGGCGGCGCCCTTGGGCAGGTGGCTGACCTCCACGGTGGAGCGGGCGGGGGGACACTCCGAGAAGTACTTGCCGTAAACGGCGTTCACCCGGGCGAAGTCCTCCATGCTCTCGAGGAAGATGGTGGTCTTGACCACGCTCCCGAAGCCGAGCCCGGCAGCAGCGAGGACCGCCCGGAGATTTGCCATGACGCGCTCGGTCTGCTCCTCGATGGTGCCGTCGATGAGCTGCCCGGTGGCGGGGTCGAGCGGTATCTGCCCGGCCAGAAACACGAAATCGCCCGCTTCGACGGCCTGCGAGTACGGGCCGACGGGCGCGGGCGCGTCAGCGGAGCGGATCGCCCTGGGTGCTTGACTGGCCACGTGGAATCCCGACAAATCTAACACATACAAATTCTGCGGGCAAGCGCCACGAAAGGTCCGTTGAGGCCAGTCGAGCGGCGACCCCTCAGGAATCGCGCACGACCAGCTCGACGCCCAGATCGCGCGCACGATCCCGGGCTAGCGGCGTGATGATCGTCTTGCGGGTGACGCTGATCCAGCCCTTCCCGCTGCGGTGGGCCGTCAGGATATCCCACTCCGAGAGCACCCGCCCCGCGTGGGCGGTGCCGGGCTTCTCGACGCTGCCCGCCCCCTCGCGCGCGCCACCCCGCCCCTGGCCAGCCAGGCTCTCGAGCACGCGCCGGACGATCTCTTCGATCAGCTTCTCGTCGACCATGGAAAACGCCGCGAGTATAGCACGCCCTTCTCAACAAGCCCCCGGTGCCGTATAGATCCACATGTGCACTTCTGGCCCCATGCATCGATCCGCCGCCTGGCGGCCCTCCTTGCCCTTCTCTGCGCGCCGCTGACGGCATGCGGTTCGCCGGAACCGCACCAGCCCGCGCCAGCCGAGGACCCGCAAGCCGCATCGGCCGAGGACCCCTCCGAACCGGGAGATGACGGCTCCGTCCCCGCTTCAGCACAGGCGACGGCCGCCCAGGCCGTCACCGCACCGGCCGGCAGCCCCGAGGCTGTGCTCGAAACCTACATCCGCGCCCAGGAGGCCGCCGACTGGGCCGAGACCGCCGACTGTCTCACCACCAAGGCCCAGGACGACTTCGACGACGCCACCGAGAACATGGACGAAGACGACCTGATCGAGGCCGGCCTGCGCATGCGCGAGGAGAACTATCGCCTCGACAGCTCCGACGAATCGACCGCCATCTTCTTCTCCCGCAAGGCCAGCCTCTACCTCGTCATGACGCGCGAGGACGCGCGCTGGAAGGTCGACCCCCATCGCACCGACCAGATGAACCTCGAAGGCGACTAGGAGCGCGTCGGAGAATTCGATCCGGCCCGCGCGTCTGGTCCCAGTCGAACAGGGAACAGGGAGCCGGGAACAGGGAGCCGGGAACCGGCAACGAAGAATCGAGCACAGCGAAGGCTCAACCAGGGAAATGGGAGATCTGTTCGCTGGTCTGGGGTTCTGGTAGAGAAGTCCCGTTCGGTGGTGAGGTCTTGGCC
>JACPRK010000080.1 GCA_016190005.1 Candidatus Wallbacteria bacterium
CTCCTGAAGCCTGACTCCTGAAGCCTGACTCCTGAAGCCTGACTCCTGAAGCCTGACTCCTGAAGCCTGACTCCTGAAGCCTGACTCCTGAAGCCTGACTCCTGACTCCAAGCCTCACTTCGCGCCGGCGCGCTGGACGGCCTCGCGGGCCAGCGTGCGCATGAGATCGCGCATCTCCTGCTGCTGGGCGGCGAAGGCAGGCCAGATGCCTTTGCGTCCGGGCTGGGCCTCGGCGGCGGCCTGGAAGTCCTTGAGTAGCTGCTTGTCTTCGCTGACCTGGACATCGATTTGGCGCGTGTCGCCGGAGGCCTGCTCCTGAACCTTGATCGAGCGGGAATCGAGCATCCCGTCGCAGACGTCGAGGAACTCGGGGTTGGCCATCAGCGGGTGGCCGCCGATCGGCTGGTCGCCCCTGCCGGCGGTCTTGGCGGCGCCTGCGGTCATGGCCTGAACGGCCTGGCGGATGCGGATCTTGGTCTTGCTAGAGTCGACTTTGGCCATCGGCTGGGCAAGCGGAACGGCCTCGTCGCCGCTGGCGAAGGCCTTCTGGAACAGCTGACGCCGTTCGCTTTCGTCCGAAACGTTTGAGAAGGCCATCGGGTCGATGGCCCACTTGCGGCACTGCTCGACGGCCTCAGCCTGGTAGCCCGACCACTGGCTGATCGGGTAAATGTCGGGCTTCCACTTGAGCCGGCCGTACCAGAGGACGACCTGAACGGCCTTGAGGCCGGCCAGGTAGGCTGCGAACGCGTACCCGACCGTGTTGGCCTCAATCTCGGAGATCTCGCGATACTTCTCGGGGCCGTACTTGGCCCGGTAGTCTTTGGTGGCCAGATTGATCAGGCGCGCGTCCCAGACGCTGGAGGCGTTGCGGACCAGCTTTCGCTCCTCGGAGGTTCCCTGGTACATCAGCCGGGCGCCCATCACGATTTCCTTGTAAAGGTGAGGCATGCCCTTCTCGACGATGTACCGGCCGTGACCGACCTCGTCCTCCTCCTGATGCGCCCCCCAACCGTACGCGTAGGCCAGCGCCCGGGAGTCGCGGGCGTGCGAAATCATAAAGATCGGGAAGTTCCGGTCGAGATGGACGTAGTGGGGGCCCTGGAGCACGAAGTAGTCCGGCGAGTAGTTCGCCAGGATGAACGTGTTGCGAGTCTCGGGGGCCGTCAAGAACGCCGGGAGGCTGCTCCCGTACTTCTGGACGACCTGCAGGCCGAGCACCGCGTGGTCGGGTTGACCCCAGGCGCCTGCAAGATCCGGCAGCAGCGTGAAGAGTGCCAGGGAAAGGAGAAAAGTTGGCCTTCGCATCATGGACGAGCTCCTGACGGACACGGGCGGAAGGAGGAGCGAATTCTACAGTAGAAGAGCCCATTCGGCAAGGGGGCACGGAGAGTTCCTAATCCCGCAGGTTGACTGTTGGAGCGGTTCGAGCCGAGTAAATCGAATGCCAAGGCGGCAGCCGCCGCGGCGCCAGCCAGCTGCGCGGCGCGTCCGAGGGGCGTGGACGATGGCGGCGGGGCCTGGGCGGTCCCCAGCCGGCCTGTCGTGAGAGGGCTCGGCTACTTCTCAGCGGCCTCGTGGGCGCTGCCCGTCTGTTTCCAGAGCAATCTGCGCGGGATTAGGGGGGATTCGGAAGCGGGAAGAGGGAAGAGGGATGGCGGAAGGTGGAAGGGAGCAACCGAGTGACCCTGCTCACAGCCTCTGCCTACCGAGCCCCCCTCCCCTGCTCGATTCTCAATTTTCGATTCTCCCCTACTGCCCAGGCGCGTCCTCGATGCGGTACTCCTGGCGGTGCATGTCTTCTTCGGCGCGCACGAAAATCCGCTTGCCCTGCCGCGCCTCGAGCTCCCGCAGGCTGGCCTCGCGCGTCTCGAGCAGCAGCCGGGCAACGTCCGGGTTGGCGCTGACGAGCAGCAGCTGACCCTTGGCTTTGCCGCTCTTCTCGAGGATGTCCCGGTAGAGCCTCGCGGCGACGACTTCGGCTCGCAGGACGTGGCCTTCGCCGTCGCAGTAGGGACACGCGTCCTTCAGCCGGGACGCCAGGGTGGCGCGGTTGCGCTGGCGCGTCATCTGGACCAGGCCCAGCTCGGTCAGCTCCAGGATGTTGGTCTTCACGCGGTCGCGCGAGAACGCCCGTTTCAGGCGCGCCATCACCTCGCGCTTGTGCTCCTCGAGCTGCATGTCGATCAGGTCGATGATGATGATTCCCGCCAGGTTCCGGATGCGCACCTGGCGGGCGATCGCCTCGGTGGCCTCGAGGTTCGTGTGGTAGACGGTCTCCTCGAGGTCCTCGCCGCTGGTGTAGCGGCCGGAGTTGACGTCGATGCTGCAGAAGGCCTCGGTCTGCTCGATGATGATGTAGCCGCCGGAGCGCAACCAGACTTTTCGCGCCAACGCTCGTTCGATCTCGATCTCCACGTTGTAGCGTGTGAAGAGGGCCACCTCGTCGGTGTAGAGATGGATGCGGTTCTTCAGCTCGGGAGACAGGAATTCGCCGGTCTCGAGCAGCCGCTCGTACTCGGGGCGGGAGTCGATCAGGAACTGCTCGGCGCCCTCTCCGAAGAGATCGCGAGCCGCCTGCATGAGCAGATCGGACTCCTTGTAGAGCAATGACAGCGCCGCGCTGCGCGAGCTGCGGAGTTGCACGGTCTCCCACAGCTTGAGGAGCATGTCGAGGTCCTCGGCAAACTCCTCGACGGTTTTCCCCTGGCCCTCGGTCCGCATGATCAGACCCATGCCGCGACGGTCGAGCGCCGGCAGCAGCAAGGTCAGGCGCTGGCGCTCCTCCGGGTCCTCGATGCGCCGTGAGATGCCCAGGTGCTCGGTGAAGGGCATCAGTACCAGGAACCGGCCGGGCAGCGTGAGGTGAGTGGTGGCGCGCGGACCCTTCGCCCCGACGGCTTCCTTGACGATCTGGACTAGAAGCTCCTGACCGACCGAGAGGACGTCCGAAATCCGAAGTCTGGGCGCCGGCTCGACTGCCTCACCACTGCCGCCGGGCAAGACGTCGCCGGTGAATACGTCCTCCATCGGCAGGAAGACGTCCTGCCCAGTGCCGATGTCGACGAAGGCGGCCTGCATTCCGGGCACGATGTTGTTGACGCGCCCCTTGTAGATGTTGCCGACGAGGCTCTCGTGCCCTAGCCGCTCGATGAAGAGCTCGACGAGCTTGCCGTCTTCGAGCACGGCCACGCGTGTCAAGGCCGGCGCGAAGCTGGCCAGGATCTCCGTTCGCACGCCGCCGCTTGCCGGGGCCCGGGTCGAAGTCACTCGGGGTGCTGCTGGTAGATCTCGGGGCGCAGCACGCCTATGAAGGGCAGGTTGCGGTACCGCTGAGTGAAGTCGAGACCGTAGCCCACGAGGAACTCATTGGCGACCTCGAAGCCGACGAACTCGACCGGCACCTCGACCTTGCGGCAGACCTTCTTGTCGAGCAGCGAAGCCGTTGCGAGGGAGCGGGGGTGGCGGTCCGTGAGCATCTGCCTGAGATAGGCCAGCGTGAGCCCCGTGTCGACGATGTCCTCGACCATCAGGACGTCCTTCCCCAGGACGTCCTTCTGGAGATCCTTTAGAATTCGCACGGTGCCGGAGGACTTCGTGGAGTCGCCGTAGCTCGAGACGGCCAAGAAATCGACCTGCATCGGCAAGTCGATGTAGCGTACGAGATCGCTGGCAAACATGAAGGCGCCCTTGAGCACGACGACGACCATCAGCTCGCGCCCCTCGTAGGCCCGTGTGATCTCGGCGCCGAGCTTCTTGCAGCGGGCCTGGATCTGCCGGGTTCCGATGGTCACCTTGGTGATGTCCGGGTGGCGGTCGGCGGAGGCGGTTTTCTCGGGCACTTGGCTGGCCGGCGCGGAGGTCCGGGGGGTTGGAGCGGCAGACGGGGTTCGAACCCGCGACGTCTAGCTTGGAAGGCTAGAGCTCTACCAGCTGAGCTACTGCCGCATGATCACTCGCAACCGCGCAAGGCGGGGCAATCCTACCACCCGGGCGGCCCGGAATGAAAGGGGATGACGCAACGGGCGCGCGGCGGCGCCCCGAAAGCAAGGCGCGTCAGCGGGACCCGGGTGCGGCCACCCGGATGACCTCGACCGGACAGGCCGCTGCCGCCTCCTGGACGCGCTCGGGTTCGGAGAAATCCGCATCAGGCCGGACGAGGGAAGTCTCCTCGGTCACCTCGAAGACCTCAGGACAGATCTGCTCACAGGCCCGGCAGACGATGCAGCCGGGCTCGATGCGGACCCGGGGTTCCTTGGGTCGACTCATGGCGTGGAGGGGGCGAAGTAAGCGAGGCGAGGACGAGGGACACGGTACCATTTTCCTGTATCGCCCGCAGCCCGCGCTGGCCTACCATGGAGCAGGGACCCAGAGACCGCTTCCATGACGCGCGAGCCATCGATCGAAAGCCAGCAGCTCCGCACCGAGCTTGCGCGCGCCGCGCGGCGCGTGGTGGTGAAGGTCGGCTCCAACGTGCTGGCGGCGGAGCGGCTAGGGCTCGATGCGGCCGTGATGGCCGGCCTCGTGGGTGAAGTGAGCCGGCTCGTGGAGGGCGGACGCGAGGTGGTGCTGGTCACCAGCGGGGCCATTCTTGCCGGGCGAGTCTTGCTCGGGATGGAGGAGCGCCCCCGGCTCTTGCCGGAGAAGCAGGCCTGTGCCGCCGTCGGACAGCCGGAGCTGATCGGACGTTACCGGGAGCTTTTCGGCTGGTACGGCAAGCTGGTCAGCCAGGTGTTGCTGACGGCAGAGGATTTGCGGGAGCGCAGGCGCTACCTCAACGCCCGCAACACCCTGAGGGCGTTACTCGACCGGAAGGTCATCCCGATCGTCAACGAGAACGACACGGTGAGCGTGGAAGAGATCAAGTTCGGCGACAACGACATGCTGAGCTCGCTGGTGGCGAGCCTGGTCGAGGCCGACATGCTGGTGGTGCTCTCGGACGTGGAAGGGTTCTACACGGCGGACCCGCGCATCGACTCCGAAGCCAGACTGCTCGGGCACGTCGAGTCGATTGGGGCCGACGAGAGGGCCCGGGCGGGTGCCAGTGCCGGTACGCACGGACTGGGCGGTATGGCATCGAAGCTGGAGGCCGCCGCGCGGCTCTTGAAGGCCGGCATCCCGACGGTGGTCGCGCCGGGTAAGCGGCCGGGGAGCCTGACGGCGGTGCTGGACGGCGCGGACGTCGGGACGCTGTTTCACTCGCGAACGGCCGAGCGGCTCTCCCGACGCAAGCTTTGGCTGGCGTACGTGGCGCATCCGAAGGGGTCGCTGGTACTGGACGAAGGGGCCTGCCGGGCGCTGCGAGAGAAGGGGAAGAGCCTGCTGCCCTCGGGGGTCCGAGAGGTCGGCGGGAGGTTCGAGCCGGGCGACGCAGTCGTCTGCTCCGACCCGAGCGGTCAGGAGGTTGCGCGCGGGCTCGTGAACTACTCGTCGGAGGAAGTGAGTCGAATCAAAGGGTGCCACTCGAGCGCCATCGAGAAGATCCTGGGCTACAAGGACTACGACGAAGTCATCCACCGGGACAACCTGGCCCTGCGCTGACGCCGAACTCAGGAGGAACGTGACCGACGAGATGCGCCCCGAGGACGTGGAGCGGCTGGTGGCCGAGACGTGCCGCCGCGCGCGGGAAGCTGCGCGACAGCTGGCACGGCTCGAAAGCTCCGTGAAGGCACGCGCCCTGGAGGCAATGGCCGCCGGACTGCGCGGCGGGGCTGAGGACATCCTGACCGCCAACGCGCGGGACGTGGCCGACTCGGAGGCAGCGGGCCGCTCGGCGGCGTTCGTCGACCGGCTCCGGCTGGATCCGAAGAGGATCGACGGGATGGCGCAGGCGCTCGGCGAAATCGCACTGCTGTCAGACCCGGTCGGCAGCGTCGAGAGCGCGTGGCGGCGGCCGAACGGAATCGAGATTTCCCGGGTGCGCGTGCCAATCGGGGTCATCGCGGTCATCTACGAGTCGCGGCCCGACGTGACCAGCGATTGCGCAGCGCTCTGCCTGAAATCGGGCAACGCCTGCATCCTGCGTGGCGGCAGCGAGGCCGCGCGTTCGAGTGGGGCCATCGCGGCTATCCTCCTTGCGCGCGGGATCGAGGCCGGGCTGCCCAGGGGGTTCTTGCAACTCGTGCCGGCGCAGGACAGAGGAACGCTCACGGCCCTGCTGCGGCGGGAGGACCTGATCGATCTGGTGGTGCCCAGGGGAGGCGAGGGCCTGATCCGCCACGTGGTCGAGACCACGCGCATTCCGGTCATCAAGCAGTACAAGGGCGTCTGCCACGTCTACGTGCACCGGGACGCCAACCTGGAGATGGCCCTGGCCATCTGCGAGAACGCCAAGTGCCAGCGACCCGCGACCTGCAATGCGATGGAAACGGTGCTGGTCCATCGGGAGGCGGCCCCGCGATTCCTGCCGCTCCTGGCCGAGCGTCTCGGCCCCCTCGGCGTGACGCTGCACGGCTGCCCCGAGACCTGCCGGCTGGTCCCGGCCGCCAAGCTCGCCGACGAATCGACCTATGATGTCGAGTGGCTGGATCTGGAGCTGTCGGTGAAGGTGGTCGACGGGCTCGAAGCGGCCGCCGACCATATCGCGGCCCACGGCACGGGACACTCCGAGGCGATCGTCACCGAGAGCTACGGGGCCGCGGAGCGCTTCTTGCGGGACGTGGACGCCGCAGCCGTCTACGTCAACGCCTCGACCCGCCTGACCGACGGAGGCCAGTTCGGTCTGGGCGCCGAGATCGGCATCAGCACTCAGAAGCTACACGCTCGCGGGCCAGTGGGTGTCCGCGAGCTCACCACGTGCAAGTACGTAATCCGGGGGTCTGGACAGCTCAGACAGTGAGCAGCTGGAGGTAGACCGTGGACACCACGAAGTACATCTGGATGGATGGCAAGCATGTCCCCTGGGAGAAGGCCCAGGTCCATATTCTGACCCACGCTGTCCACTACGGCACCGCGGTCTTCGAGGGAATCCGGTGCTATCGCACGAAACGCGGGCCGGCCGTTTTCCGGCTCACGGACCACATGAAGCGGCTGATGGGCTCGGCCCACATCATGGGAATCAAGGTCCCCTCCACGCGAGAGGTCCTGGAGAAAGCAGTGGTCGAAACGATCCGCAAGAACGAGATCGAGGAGTGCTACATCCGGCCCATCGTTTACCTGGGCTACGGCAAGATTGGCCTCAACCCCGTGGGCGCGACGATCAATGTCAGCATCGCCGTCTTTCCGTGGGGCTCTTACCTTGGCGAAGAGGGCGTCAAGAACGGAATCCGGGCAAAGGTCTCAAGCTTCTGCCGCGGCAACGTCAACGCCATCCTCGACTCGGCGAAGACCGCCGGCAACTACGTCAACAGCGTCCTGGCCAAGCGCGAGGCCGTCGAGGACGGTTACGACGAGGCAATCATGCTGAGCAACGACGGCTTCGTGGCCGAGGCCACCGGCGAGAACCTGTTCATTGCGCGCAATGGGCACATCACTACAGCGCCCAGTGCGCTCGTGCTCGAGGGCATCACGCGGGACACCGTCATGGAGCTGGCGGCCGACGCCGGCATCCGAGTATCGGAGGAGATGTTCACCCGCGACCAGCTCTACCTGGCCGACGAGGCGTGGCTGACCGGCACCGCCGCCGAGATCACCCCCGTTCGCGAAGTCGACCGGCGCGCCATCGGCGATGGCAAGCCCGGCCCGATGACCCAGCGGTTCCAGGAGACCTTCAAGCGGATCGTCCGCGGCGAGGACGAGAAGTGGGCGCGCTGGCTGAACTACGTGGATTGAGGGGGAATGAAGATGGAAGGTGGAAGGTGGAAGTGAGTGGTCAGTAGCCAGTAGTCAGTAGGGGCGGTGCTGGCCGGCTTCAGACGGCAGCCCTCCCGAGCCCGTCGCCTGCCTCCCTCCCGCCCTTGGCTCCCCGATTCTCGATTCTCAATTCTCGATTCTCGATTCTCCCCCATGCCCCTCCCCCCATCCCGCCTCTGGCTGCAGCTCATGAGCCTCGACGTGGTCGAGCTGGAGCTGGGCGCCAGGCGCGTCACGTTGCGCTACTCGACGGACTCGGCGGCGGGGGCCTTCACGGGCGACGTGACGCTTCTGATTGGGCCCGAGTCGCAGATGGCGGCTGGGCTGTTCGAGGCGCTTCAGGTCGAGACCCGAAGGCGGTGCGGCATGGCCGCGGTGCGCTCAGCGCGTGTGCGGGACAACGTAGAGGAGCTGCGGACGGTGCTGGGGCTGTTTCTTCGGACCTTCCGGGTGACGCTCGACGCCGAGGATCTAGAGCCGATGGAGATGGCCCTGGCACGGACTGCAGGCATCGACTTCATGGCACAGTCGATCAGCCTTTGGGACAAGGAGCTTCCGGAGCGGGTGGAGATCCTTCTGCGCCGTGCGGCCAGCAACCTCCAGTTCGGCTACCCGGACGAGTGCTCGCGCGACCTGGCTAAGGTGGAGCTGCTGGACCCGGGCAATCGCAGGGCCGAGGCGCTGCGCTCGAGGCTGGGGGCGAAATCGCCTGCGGTCAAGCCAGCGCCCACGGGTGGAGTGAAGCGTCAGCGCACGAGTGCCCGGCCAGCAGGGGCCAGGAAGGGAACGAAGAAGGCCTAGGGACGGGAAGGCAGCTCGGGGTGGGGCTAGGGCTAGGGCTAGGGCTCGGGGGTGGCCTCAAAGATTGGCGGCGATGTCGGCAAGCGAGCGGGCGAAGCCTTCCATCTGTTCGGCAACCGCGCCGGCCCGGGCCATCCAGTAGTGGGCGTCGCCTGTACCCAGATCGCCGAGCGCCTGGAGCTGGGTGGCCATGCTGCGCAGCACGACTGTGAGGGGGTCGTTGCCGTCGCCGACGAGGCTGGCCAGCGCGCGGCCGGTGGCCCGGCCGATCCGGACGAAGTCGCGCGTGGTCTTCATCCAGAAGTAGGCGTCGCCATTTCCGCTCTGGTCGGGGCTTGCGGCGATGCGGGCGAGGCCTTCGAGCACGTAGGCCGTGCGAACGGTGCCATCGAGCCCACCGTTGCCCGGGTTGGCCTGCGACATCTGCTCGAGCAATTGCCCCACGTCGAGTGCCTTCTGGCAGATGGCGCGCGTTCGGCCCATCCAGAAGTTGGCATCTCCGGTGCCCGACCAGTCGACGGCCAGCAGCTGCGAGCCAAGTCCGGAGATGGCCCCAGAGACCGGACCCGGATGCATGGACTGTCCCAAACTGCGGATGGCCACACCCATCGCCCGGGCGCTGAGGCCGTAGTCGCGAGCGCTCTTCATCCAGTAGGCAGCGTCGCCGCGGCCGGAGTAGTCGAATCCTTGCGAGACGAGCGCGTACGCTTTCAGCGCCTGGACGAGCGGCATGCGGGCCGCCGGTTGCTGCGGGCCATCGCCGGTGCCGTGAAGCGCCACGAAGGCGTCCGCGCGACGTGCCTCCCGGGGAGTCCTGGCATCGATAGTACCCGCTGCGAGCGGCGCCAGGGTCAGGAAGGTGCTGATGAGTGTGAGTGCTGTGGTCTTCTGGAACACGTCGAACTTCTCCTGCTTGCCTCGAATGGAAAGCCGGCAATTCTAAGGACGAGACGCCCCCGCGTCAACCCCCAATCGCCGCCGGGGGAGCGCTCCTCGCCCTATCAGGGAAGCTCCGAGAGACGGTGGGATTGCGGGAGCGCCACCAGTTCCGACTGCCAGTCCGCATGCCGGAGGTTCCAGACGAACCGCTCCCAGGCATATCGCCGAAGCAGCCGCACCAGCCTCCCGACTCCGAGCGTGGCCACCAGTCTGCGCAAAAGCGGCGGTAAGTGAGCCAGGACCCGCGGTGTGATCACGCCCTCCCCGATGAGCTCGGCCGAGACCGTGTCGAAGAGCGGCGTCATCCGGAAGAAGTCCTCCTTCATCTCGGCCAGCGAGCCGCGCGCGCCGTCCGCCAGGTGGACGATCAGCAGACATCGGGGCAAGTCGACTGCGATATGAGCCACCATGCTCTGGAGCAGGACGGCCAGACAGGCGGCTTTATGGTCGTTGGTGCCGGCCTTGATACCCGCGCCGGCCAGCCTGCGAGAGAGCGCCGCAGCCGCAGCCCAGGCGGGCTCCGCGGAGTGCTCCTCGAGCCACGTCCGGGCGTTCGCCGCATACACTTCATAGAACTGTCCGACCTCCAGCCGGACCAGCTCGGGCCGGCGGAACCTGCCTTCGCGCAGGTACTTCAGCTCCTGGGCGGTCACCAGTGCGTACACCTTCGGGAAGACCCAGTCGTAGCCCGTCTCCTCCCGTGCCTGCAGCCGCCGAGTGAACGCATCGAGCCCGCTCGCCAGCGACTCGATTCCGCCCGTCGCGTACCGGTACCGGATCATCGGCACCCGGAACAACGGCGGCTCGTACTCTAGCCCCAGCGGAAGCCCCAGGACCCGGGCCTGCGAGAACCAGGAGCCGGCCGCGCGAAGTTCATCGGCGAACGGCATCTGGAGGTCCGAAAGCGCATGCGCCTGCACGCGCGCCCAGCTCGCACCGCCCGCCCCGAACGCCGGCGCCGGGGCCCAGAAACACCCAGCCAGAACGAGCAGTCGCAAGACCATCGACGCAGATTTCATGGGCCGCGCCAGTCTACCAGAAATGCAGGGACACACGACTCGTTTTCCGAGTCCACATGGACTCGGAAAAACGAGTCGTGTGTCCCTGCATTTCAGCATTTCCAGGGTGCTGGCGGCCGGACCCGCAAACGTGCTTGAATGCGGCCTTCAGCGGAAAGAGGTCCCGTGAGCCCGAGAGCGTTTCTCATCGTCTTCGCCGCCATCGCGGCCATCGCGGCCAGCTGGTACGGTACCGGCCGGACCGCCGCCGAGCCGGCGTATCGATTCGGCAAGGTCGATCGGGGCGACATCAGCGACATCGTCACGGCCACCGGGACACTGAACGCGGTGACCACGGTCCAGATCGGCAGCCAGGTCTCCGGCCGGATCGCGGCAATCCACGCCGACTTCAACGATCGCGTGAAGAAGGGCGACGTGCTGGCGCAGATCGACCCGACGCCGTTCGAGGCGCAGGTCGCGCAGGCCGAGGGCAACTCCACGAAGGCGCGCGCGGCCAGCCAGCGGACCTCGGCTGCGGTCGAGGTGGCCCGGGCCAACGAGCTCATCGCCGCGAGCGAGGTGGTGAGCTCGCAGGCATCGCTGAACAAGGCGCAGGTCCTGGCGGAAAATGCGGAGCGCACCTGGAACCGCGTGCGAGAGCTGGAGCAGCGCAAGATGATGTCGAGGAGCGAGCTCGACGGCGCCCAGACCGAGCTGGCGCGCGCGAAGGCCGAGGTGCGGGCCGCCGCAGCACAGGTCGAATCGGCGCGCGCCCGCGCGGGAGCCTCGCAAAGCCAGGTCCGCCAGGCTCTGGCGGAGACCGAGGCCAATCGAGGAGAGGTGGCGCTGGCCGAGGC